>JAJPJC010000373.1 GCA_021324445.1 Isosphaeraceae bacterium | reverse complement strand
TCCGTTCCGCACACACAACCACTGGATTCCCAAAAGCATGGCTGAATCGAGAGCATCGATTCTGACGCGTTTTCGCCAGAAGTTGGCAGCCGGCCGGCCTATCATCGGCGGCGGCGCCGGCACAGGCATCTCCGCTAAATGCGAAGAAGCTGCCGGCATTGACCTGATCGTCATCTACAACTCGGGACGATTCCGGATGGCCGGGCGGGGCTCGATGGCCGGCTTGATGCCCTACGGCAACGCCAACGCGATCGTCCGGGAGATGGCCTCCGAGGTTCTCACGGCGGTCCGCCACACTCCCGTGCTGGCTGGCGTCTGCGCCACCGATCCCTTCCTGATCCGGGATCGGTTTCTCCGCGAGCTCCAGGAGATGGGGTTCGCCGGCATCCAGAACTTCCCCACGGTCGGCCTGATCGACGGCGTCTTTCGCGCCAACCTGGAAGAGACCGGGATGGGCTTCGACCTGGAGATCCAGTGCATCGCCGCGGCTCACCGGCTCGATCTGCTGACCACGCCGTATGCCTTCGACCCGGAACAGGCGCGGCTCCTGGCCGCCGTCGGCGCGGACATCATCGTGGCGCACATGGGTTTGACCACCAAGGGCTCGATCGGGGCCAAGACCGCCAAGACGCTCGACGATTGCGTCCGCGAGGTCACGGCGATCGCCCAGGCCGGGAAGGCGGTCCGTGCCGACCTGCTGGTCCTCTGCCACGGTGGACCCATCGCGGCGCCGGAGGATGCCCAGTACGTCCTCGACCGCGCGCCGCTGGTCGACGGTTTCTACGGCGCCAGCTCGATGGAACGGCTCCCGACCGAAGTGGCCATCGCCCAGCAGGTCCGGGATTTCACCGGGCTGAGGCTGCGCAAGGAGCTCCGAGTTTCGCCGTAGTAGGGTCGCTGGACCAGGGCAGCCGGGGGGCTGCCCCACCGAGGTTCCAATCAGACTTGCCGCCGAGGCAGCGGATGCGGGACCTTCAGCGCCGTGTTGATCCAGTAGTCGCGCAAGGTGGCGACCAGCTCGCAATAGCGGGAATACTCGGCGGGCTTGGGGATATAGGTGTTGGCCCCGGCCTGATAGGTCTGGAGGATGTCCTCATCGCGCTGGGAGGTCGTCAGGACGATCACCGGGATCATGCGCAAATCCGGGTCGCTCTTGATCTGGCTGAGGACCTGACAGCCGTCGAGTCCGGGGAGGTTCAGGTCCAGGAGGATCAAGTCGGGCTGGCGGTCACTGCCGGCGGAGTCCTCACGCAGGCTGAACAAGTAGTCCAGGGCGTGACGCCCATCCGGAATGACCGTCAAGCGGTGAGCGATCTCCCCCTCCCGCAACGCGCGCTCGATGATCTTGGCGTCGGCGCGACTGTCCTCGACCAGCAGGATGTGGAAATCCGCTCGGATCGTGTTCATCCCCTCTCGCCGTGGGAGGCGGTGGACTGCGGTTCGGATCCGCCCAACGGGCGCGCCGAAGCGGGTGACGAACCCGGGACCAGGGGTCGGCGCAGCCGGATGAAGAACGTGGCGCCCTGCCCGGGCTGGCTCTCGACCCAGATCCGACCGCCGTGTGCCTGGACAATCTTGGCGGCGATGGCCAGCCCCGCCCCGGTCCCTTCATACTCCTCCTGGGTGTGAAGCCGCCGGAAGAGCTGGAAGATCGTCCGGTGAAACTGAGGCTCGATGCCGATTCCATTGTCCGTCACGGTGATCGTGGCGTCTTCGCCAGGCTCGACATCCCGGTCGAGGTCCGCCGAATCCGGCCCGGCCGCCGCACTGGTGCCGATCTCCACGCACGGGTTCGGACTCCCATTGTATTTGAGGCCGTTGGTGATCAGGTTGGCCAGCAGTTGCCCGAGGCGATCCGGGTCGCCCCAGACCGCCGGCAAGCGACCCCTGACGCGCACCTCGGCGTTCTTGCTCCGAATCAACTCGCCGAGATCGGTCTTGATTACGGCCACCAGGTCGTTCAGGTTCACTTCGCGGAAATCGCCGATGACCTTTCCCGCGCGCGACAGGTTCAACAGCCCGTGGATCATGGCCCGCATCCGGCGCGACGCCTCGACCAGGTAGCGTACGAACTCCTGGCCTTCGGGATCGAGCCGGTCGCCGTAGTCCCTCAGAAGGAAGTCGGAAAACGCGGTCAAGGTCCGCAACGGCTCCTGGAGGTCGTGCGAGACGACATGGACGAACTCATCCAGCTCGCGATTCTTCCGCGAGAGCTCTTCATTGGCTTGAGCCAGGTGCTGGTTCTTCTCCTGCAGCTCGGCTTCCAGGCGCCGCCTGGCGGTGACATCCTGGGCCACGCAGCGCGCCTGGCTGACCGAACCCCTGGGACCAGCAACCATGGTGCCCCGGACCCAAACCTCGATGACCTCCCCAGTCGCTTTGCGCCACCGCGTCTCGGCCTCGACCGGGCCCTGGCGGAGCGAATCCAGGAATCGGGCCGGCGCGTCGCCCCCGGGCGGTTCCGCGAGCAGGTCGTGATACGGGTGGCCGATCAGCTCGGTTGAAGACTTGTTCAAGATGGTCCGCATCGTCTGGTTGCACTCGATCACGACGCCGCGGGGATCGAGACTGAAATACATGGCCGGTGCGTTCTCGTACAGGTCCGTGTAGCGATCCTTCAGCTCCTGCAGCTCGTGGTTGATCCGGCGCAACTGGTCGTTGACCTGGGTCAACTCCCGGGTCCTGAGCCGCAACTGCCGGTCGGCGCGGACCTTCTCGGTGACGTCGGCCAGGTGGCACCGCAGGTGGGTCGGCTGCTGATTGGTGCCATAGCGGGCCCCGATGTTCAGTTCAATGGCCCGCGATTGGCCTCGCGCGGTGCGGACCCGAACCACCCGGCCCAGGGCCTCGCCGCGTGCCAGGGCCTGGCGGAAGCTCTCCTCGGCCTCGTGGCGATCGTCGGGGTGCACGATGTCGAGGAAGGACATCTGCCGCAACTGGTCGAGGCTCCAGCCCAAGAACTCCTGTTCGGCCGGACTGGACTCGATCCAGCGCCAGGCGGCCAGGTCGAGTCGATTGACCATGTCGGTGGTCGCGTAGTCGCCCGACATCAGCGGGTTGGAGGGCCCGGCCGGGTTGGGCGGTGGTTCGGCGAACAGACCGCTGCGCGTCAGCGCCACGGCCAGGTCGGCGGTCCGCGGCCCGGCGACTGAGCTCGACGGTGGGACCGCCGCGGACCGGGCGACCCCGGCGTGATGCCCAAGGCCCCGGACCAGCGCCGCCAGCTCGTGGGCCAGCAGCGTCAGCTCGGCCGGGAGTTCTCCCGGCAACGGGGCCGAGTCTCCGCTCCTGGCCCGACGCGCGAACTGCGTCAGCTTCCGGATCGGCGCCCGCCACAGCGCGCGCTCGGCCCACGACAGGACCAGGAAGGTGAGCACCACCGCCAGGAATCCGAAGGATGCCACCAGGATCCCATCGGCCTGGCGCAGCTTCGTCACGGCCAGGGCGAGGACCAGAAGCCACGCCAGGCAGATCAGCAACGCCGCCGGCTGGCGGTACGGTCGTCGGGGACGTCTCCGGCGAGGCACAATCCGCTCCAGTAGGAGGGGGCTCCGTCCCCCGACTCCAGTCCCCGACTCCAGCTCCGTCCCCCGACCACCAGCCCTCCAGCCCTGGATCGCCGGACGGAGCCGGTTCCTCCAAGAAAACGACCAGTTTTAGGAGCGGGCTCCATCCCCCGACCGCCAGGCCAAAACCGCAAACCGAACACCGGAATCAAGACGCCTCGGGAAGCCAGATGGTGAACGTCGCGCCCCCCTCGGGATTGTTGCGGGCGGTGATGTGACCGGCTTGCTCCTTGACGATCTCGCGGGCGAGGTACAAGCCGTAACCGGTCCCCTCCTCACGGGTTGTGAAGAACGGCTCGAAGATGCGATCGATGTAGACCTCGGGGATGCCGGGACCGTCGTCGGCGACGTCGACCGTCACCCACGACTGACCCTGACTCACGGCCGTGCCGCAGCGCACCAGGATCCGACCGGCCCGCTGGGTGCGCGCGAGGGCCTCCTGCGCGTTGCTCAGCAGATTGAGCAGCACCTGCATCAGCCGGCCGGGGTCGACCCGCACCTGGGGCACCGGAGGCTCGCCGACGACCTCGACCTGGACCTGCCGATCGCCCGGGGGCAGCCCCTTGACGAACAGGTCGACCGCTTCGTGGAGGAGCGGCGGCACGTCGATGACCTGAACCTCTGCCGAGCGATTCCGCACGGTCGCCATCAGATGATCGAGGCGCAGTTGCAGGAGCCGGGTGCTTCGGAGGATCGATTCGATCCACTGGGCCTCTTCGGCGTCGCTCGGATGGTTGAGCCGGAGGAGCTCGGCGTTGCCGCGGATGACGGCCAGTGGCCCGCGGATCTCGTGGACGATCCCGGTCAGTAAGCGGCCAATCTGGGCGAGTTGCTGGTTCAGCATCGCCAGGCCGGCCATCTGACGAAACTCGATCAAGCGACGCACTCGGCCCAGGATGATCGCGCCCGCGGCGTCCTTGACCACATAATCATCGGCCCCCGCTTCCAGACCGGCGACCACGTCGGTATCGTCGTGCCGCACGGTCAACATCAACACGGGGATCGTCGAGAGCTCGCGATCCGCCCGGACGGCGCGACAGACCTCCAGGCCGCTCCAGTCGGGAAGGTTGACGTCAAGGATGATGACATGGGGTCGCACTGCCCGCGCCTGCTGGATCGCCTCGTGCCCCTTGGCCGCCTCGAAGACCGAGTAACCGGCACGGCCGAGGATGGTCCGCAACAACGCACGATCCGCTGCGTTATCATCGACGATCAAGACAGCACTCATCGTGCTCCGCTCCGCGGCCTCGTCGGCCCAGACTCCCGGATCGCCATCGATTTCGATCGAGCGAACGGGCTGCCATCCGCTGGGCGAGCGCGGGCTTGGCCTGAGGATGGGCCGGCCGGGGTTTCCGGCGAGGTCTCGCCGCCGCTCGACTTATCGGTATAATACGAAGAAGACTCAGGGCAGGGACAGTCGTCTCCCAGGACGGCAGACCCGAATCTCTGGCCCACCCGGATCCCTCCCGAGAGCCGGAACCACCGCACCGGGAAGACGTCATGCGAAATCTCCCGGGGCCGCGCACCGCGCGACGACCCTCAGGAGGTCGACTGGAAGCAGGCTGCACCCGCAGGGACGGGGACAGGCCGCTCCAAGACTGGGAGTCAGTCCCCCATTCGATCAGGGCCCGCACGAGCCCGCCCTCCGGACCGGCGGCGGTCCGGACCATCCCGACCCGCACAGGACAGATCGCTCACCGTGATGACCACAACCTGCAAGGCCCCGAGCGCGACCGGCGTGGTTCCGCTGCGGTTTGAACCGTATCGCGATTGCTCGGAATCCGAGCTGAGAGCAAGGATCCTCGCCGCCAAGCGCGACCTGGGCGACTCGCTGTTGATCCTGGGACACCACTACCAGCAGGACGAGGTGATCCAGTACGCGGACCTCCGCGGCGATAGCTACAAGCTCAGCCAACTGGCCTCGAAGAGCCAGGCCTGCCGCGCCATCGTCTTCTGCGGCGTCCACTTCATGGCCGAGACGGCCGATATCCTGTCTCGCGGCGAGGTCGCGGTCTATCTGCCCGATTTGACCGCCGGGTGCAGCATGGCCGACATGGCCGACCTGGAATCGGTCGAGGCCGCCTGGGAAGACCTCGCCGAATGGATCGATCCCGCCGAGGTCATGCCGGTGACCTACATCAACTCGGCGGCGGACCTCAAGGCCTTCTGCGGCCGGCACGGCGGCATTGTCTGCACCAGCTCCAACGCCCGCGCCGTGCTGGACTGGTCCTTCGCCCGCCGCCGCCGCGTCCTCTTCTTCCCCGACCAGCACCTCGGTCGCAACACCGCGCGAACCCTCGGCATCCCCCTCGACCAGATGCGCGTCTGGAACCCCCGCGAACCCCTCGGCGGCAATACCCCCGAACAGATCACCGCCAGCCGCGTCCTCCTCTGGAAAGGCCACTGCTCCGTCCACCAGATGTTCAAACCCGAACATGTCACCCGCTTCCGCCAACGGTTCCCCGGCGGCAAGGTCCTCGTCCATCCCGAATGCATGATGCAGGTGGTGGACGCGGCCGATCTCGTGGGTTCGACCGAGTTCATCATCACGACGATCGAACAGGCCCCGGCGGGGTCGACCTGGGGTGTCGGGACCGAGCTGCACCTGGTCAATCGGCTGGCGCACGACCATCCGGATCAACACATCCATTTCCTCTCCCCGATGGTCTGCATGTGCGCCACCATGTACCGGATTGACTTACCGCATTTGGCCTGGTGCCTCGACAACTTGGCACAAGATACGCCGGTCAACCGGATCCAAGTTCCGGCGGAAACGGCGAACTGGGCCCGGATCGCGCTCCAGCGCATGTTAGAGGTCAAGTAGATCGAACCGGTCGAGTCGGTCGGGAACCGGCCAGAACCCCTGCCTGGATGGCGCGTTGAGAGCGAGTCGACAATCATGGCTGTGAAGACGCAGGAGGTGCTGCTCGCGTCGCCCAGGGACATTGATTTGATCGTGCATGCCAGTCACTGGGACCCGTACGCGGTGTTGGGTCTTCATCAATTGACGCCCAGCGACGGGGGCTTGGCGACCTGGGTGGTGCGGGCGTTCCTGCCCGAGGCGCGCAGGGCCTGGATGATCGACCTGCTTCGGGGCGAGCCGGGCGAGCCCTTGGGGATGGAGCGCATCCATCCGGATGGCTTCTTCATCGCCTTGGTCGCCGACCGTGCCGAGCCATTCCCGTATCGGCTCGGCGTGGAGGATTACCACGGGCATTCCTGGGAGTTCGTCGATCCCTATTCCTTCGGGCCGGTCTTGACGGAGTTCGATCTCCACTTGCTGGGTGAAGGGACGCATTATCGGAACTACGAGCGACTCGGCGCGCATCTTCGGACGCATCAGGGTTTTCGCGGGGTCCATTTCGCCGTCTGGGCGCCCAATGCGCAGCGGGTCAGCGTGATTGGAAACTTTAATCATTGGGATGGCCGGCGGCATCCGATGGGCAATCGGGGCCCCAGCGGGATCTGGGAGCTCTTCGTCCCGGACCTTTGTCAGGGCGAAGTCTACAAGTTCGAGATCAAGAGCCGGCATCACGGTTATCTCGTCGACAAAGCCGACCCCTATGGATTCGCCGCCGAGCTGCGGCCCAAGACGGCCTCGATCGTCTGGGACATCACGAAGTTTACCTGGGGGGACCAGGAGTGGATGGCGAATCGGAGCCATCGGCAAGGACTCGACCGGCCGTTGGCGTGTTATGAGGTCCACCTGGGCTCGTGGAAGCGGAAGGTGGAGCAGGGCGGCGGGTTTCTCAACTACCGCGAGCTGGCCGAGCAATTGGTCGCCCACCTCGACCACACCGGCTTCACCCACATCGAGCTGCTGCCGATCACCGAGCACCCGTTCGACGGGAGCTGGGGCTATCAGCCGGTCGGCTACTTCGCGCCGACGGCGCGGCACGGCACGCCCGATGACTTCGCCGCGTTCGTCGACACCCTGCACCGCCATGGCTACGGGGTGATTCTGGACTGGGTGCCGGCGCATTTCCCCAACGACGTGCATGGCCTGGGCTACTTCGACGGGACCCATCTTTATGAGCATTCCGATCCCCGGCTGGGCGAGCACCGCGACTGGGGCACCAAGATCTTCAACTACGGCCGGCCCGAGGTCCGCAACTTCCTCTTCGGCAATGCCCTGTTCTGGCTGGACCGCTACCACCTCGACGGCCTGCGGGTCGACGCGGTCGCCTCGATGCTCTACCTCGACTACTCGCGCCAGCCCGGCGAATGGATCCCCAACGCCTTCGGCGGGAACGAGAACCTGGAGGCGATCGACTTCCTCAAGCGCCTCAACGAGCTCTGCCATCACGAGCATCCGGGCGTCTTGACCATCGCCGAGGAATCGACGAGCTGGTCGGGAGTATCGCGGCCGACCTACCTGGGGGGCCTGGGTTTCAGCCTGAAGTGGAACATGGGCTGGATGAATGACACGCTCCGCTACATGTCCAAGGACCCGGTCTATCGCAAGTACGAGCACGGCTCGTTGACCTTCAGCATGATCTACGCGTTCAGCGAGAACTTCATCCTGCCGCTCTCGCACGACGAGGTCGTCCACGGCAAGGGCTCGCTCCTGGACAAGATGCCCGGCGACCTCTGGCAGAAGATGGCGAACCTCCGGTTGCTTTATGCCTATATGTACGGACACCCCGGCAAGAAGCTGCTGTTCATGGGGAGCGAGATCGCCCAGTGGCGCGAGTGGAGTCACGACGAGAGCCTGGACTGGCACCTGCTCCAGTGGCGGGACCACCAGGGGATCCTCCAGCTCGTCCGGGACCTCAACGCGCTGTATCGCGCTCAGCCGGCGCTGCACCAGGTCGACTTCGAGTGGCAGGGCTATGAGTGGCTCGAGCTGCACGACTGGGAGAACAGCGTGCTGGCGTTCCTCCGCCGTGCCCGGGATCCCAATGACGCCATCGTGGTGGCCTGCAACTTCACGCCGGTGATCCGCGAGGATTACCGGATCGGCGTACCGGCGGGGGGCTACTACCGCGAGATCCTCAACACCGACTCCGACATTTACGGCGGGTCGAATGTCGGCAACGCCGGGGGCGCCTGGGGACGGCCGGAAGCGCACGCCGGCCGGCCGTACCACCTGTCGCTCCGCCTGCCGCCCCTGGGGGCCGTCTACCTCAAGGTACCCCAGGGCTTGTAGGAGCCGGCTCCGCCCGGCGATCCCCCGAGGCTCCGGCTGTCGGGGGACGGAGCTCCCTCCTCCAAGAGGAGCCCCGCGACGGGCTTCCCGGCCGCCAGGGGGAACGGGCGCCCTTGGCGGTCCTGGATGGGCGTCGTCGGATCCAGGCCGAGGAGATGGTACAGGGTCGCCAGCAGGTCCTCGGGTGAGACGGGGTCCGAAGTCACGGTCGCGGCCAGGCGATCCGACGCACCATGGACATGGCCGCCCCGGACTCCTCCGCCGGCCAGGACGGCGCTGTAGCATTGCGGCCAATGGTCCCGGCCGCCGTTGCGGTTGAACCGCGGCGTGCGGCCGAACTCGCCCATCATGATGACCAGCGTCTCGTCGAGCAGGCCGCGCTCGGCGAGGTCCTCGACCAGGGCGCTGAAGGCCGCGTCGGTCGGCGGCAGCAGCTCGGACTTGGCCCAGCTCAGGTGGGGCGGGTTCGGCGGGACGGAATGGCTGTCGTATCCCTGGCCGCCTTTTCCTCGGTCGTGGCGGACGAAGTTGACCTGAACCAGCCGCACTCCCGCCTCGATCAGTCGGCGCGCCACCAGGGTCGATTGGCCGAAGACGTGCCGCCCATACCGGTCGCGCGTGGCCGGGGATTCGGCACGGACGTCGAACGCCCGCTGCGCAGCCGGCGACGCGATCAGATCGAAGGCCCGGGCATAGTATGGGTCGAGATTCCGCCCCGCGGCAGACTCCTCCAGCGAGCGCACGCGCTGTTCCAGCCTGCGGAGCAAGGAACGCCGGCGGGTCAATCGTAGCGGGTCGAGATCCGATGCGGGTCGGAGCTCGCCGGGCGAATACTCGGGCAGGTTCGGGTCGCTGTTGATCAGATAGGGATCGTGCTCGGCACCGAGGAAGCCGCCGTATTGCCCGGGCCGAGGCACCCCCACCGGTGAGATGAACTCGGGGATCATCGCAAACGGCGGCATGGTCGTGGATCCGCCCAGGAACCGCGACACCACCGCGCCGACGTGCGGACGATCTTCGCGGCTCATCCCGCTGGCCTGGACGACCGGACGCGCCAACCGGCCGCCGGTCATCACCCAGTAGCCGGCTCGGAGGTGGTCGGCGTCGCTATGGCTCATGGAGCGCACGATGGTGTACCGGCCGGCCAGCCGTGCCATCCGGGGCATGTGTTCGCAGATCTGGACCCCCGGCACGTCGGTGGCGATCGGCCGGAAGGTGCCCCGCACCTCCTCGGGCGCCTCGGGCTTCATGTCCCACATGTCGAGCTGCGAGGGCCCGCCCGAGAGGAACAAGATGATGACCGACCGCGCCCTGGGCGAGTGCCCGGGCCGAACTTCCGCGCCCCCAGCCGCGTGGGATCGCAGGAGCCCGGGGAGCGTCAATCCGCCAAAACCGAGAGCCCCAACGCGCAAAACCTCGCGCCGCGTCAGGCCGTCACAAAGCCGGACGCCATCCAGGGAGGAAAAGGTGAGCATGGCTTCGGCCCCAGTCTCGACCAGCCAACGACCGGTTCAACGCGCCCAGGCGGAGCGGTCTGGCCGTGCACAGCCCTCGCCCGGTTTCCGCGTTGCTCAACACTCGTGTAACAGACAGGGTACCAGCTTTCCTGCCAGAAGGATACGAAACAGCGACCAGGCCGAAGACCGGCCCTGGCCTCCTTCGGGGTCGGGCTTGCTCGTTGGGTGCGATGCCGCGGTTCGGATGGGTGGATCCGGGACGACCGTCGGCGCCGCGGAGGGACTGGTCGCGGAGGTGCTCGCCGACCGTGCGCCGCCGGTCCCGGCCGGGGCAGCCTGTGCCGCGGGGACGGCCGTCGGCGTGGTGGGGGTGGTTGAGGAGGTCCCCGCAACGATCAGCGCGGTCAGGTGGTGCGCGGCCGCAGAGGCGGGGTGGGCCGCCAGTTCCCGGATCAGACTCGCCCCCCAGCCATGACGGGCCGCGAATCCCGGGTGCGGATGGCGCAGCAACGCAGTGCGTGCGGGCCACCGATCGGCGGTGCGCTCCGCGCGGGGCGGCGCGCGGACCTTGACCGGCCGGAGGCGTCCCGGGTCAGCGGTTCGGGTGGGTTGTGGAGGAATGGCTCGCCGCGCGGGAATGATCGAGGGAGGATGGAAGAGGGAGCGAAGCCCGCATCCGATGCGCGGGGCTCCACGCCGGCCACGTTCCCGGCCCGAGTTCGCGGCGAGGTGAGGGCCTTTACTCACGCCCCTCGATTCTCTATAACCGAAGCACCTACTCGGCTCCCGCGCGCGGCTGGAGGACTGCCTGACCGGCTGGGACCAACAACAGCCGCCGCAGGGAGAATGGATCTGACGCCGGCCTGAGAGTAGATCGGGCTTTCCAGCCTGACGCTCCGGGAATGTCAGGCGGGGCGGCTGACCCACACTGGACCGGGCCCCGAATCGAGGTCAGGCGGGATCCGTCGGACCTGCCAGGACGTCGCCACACCCCGAGCGAGCCGCCGATGAAACCAATCCAATGTCTCGTGGAGACAGGACTCTACGCCGACGACCTCGACCAGGCCGAGCGGTTCTATCGCGACGTCCTCGGCCTGAGTGTCTGGGGTAAGGAAACGGACCGGCACGTCTTCTTCCAGGTCGGGGATCGCGACATGCTGCTGGTCTTCCGGGCCCAGACCACGCTGCGGGGCGACCACCTGCCGGCGCACGGTGCCCGCGGGCCGAGTCATTTCGCTCTGGGCATCGCGCGGGAGGACCTCGACGCCTGGCGCCAATGGCTCCAGCAGCACCAGGTGGCGATCGAACACGAGGAATCCTGGCCGCATGGCGGCCATTCCCTCTACTTCCGCGATCCCGCCGGCAACTCCCTGGAGCTGATCACGCCCGGCGTGTGGGGCTTGCCTTCGGGCTGGTGACTCGTGACTAGACAAGCACTAGCCATCTGCTAGAATGGCTTCCGGGATTCCCAACCGCGGAGGCAAGCCCATGAAGGCCCGGACCAGACCCCAGCCCGGACCAAAGCCGCCCAGTCGCGACCGATCGAACACCGTTGTCATTGACCTGGGCGAGCTCTACGGCATCCTCGACCAGCTCGCCAGGCAGGACGCCAGGCCCCTGGGCGAACGCCCCAACATGTCCCGGACCGTCCGCCGGTTGATCCATGAGGAGGCCCAACGACGCGGCATCTCGCTCCTCAGATCCTGAACCGAAAGGAATCCCGGCCATGACCCCCGACCGCATCCGCGACGCCCTCACCGCCAAACCGCTCCCACCCTTCGACCTGGTGCTCACCAGCGGCGAGACCTACACCATCGTTCATCCCGATTGGGTGTCTGTGCCGCCGTTCCCCTTTGCGCGCGAAGTCGTCGTCTACACCCAGATCGAGGGTGAACGCGAACGCTTTCACACCCAGTGGATCAACCTGGGCCAGGTCCTCAAGCTTGTGATCCCCACCGCGACGACCACCAGGCCCGCGGCCGGCCCCGAGGGCAACGGCGCCTGACCGATAGGACAAAACGAGTGGAAACGCGCGTATTCATGACGGGCGGCTACGGATGCATCGGGTCGTGGGTCGCCAAGCAACTGGTCGACGCGGGGCGTGAGGTCTGGATCTACGACTTGAAGGAAGACACGCATCGCCTGGACCTGATCCTGGAGCCCGAGCCACGCTCGCTGGTTCATTACGTAGCCGGAGACGTCGCCGACCCGGACGCGGTCCGCGCGGCGGTGGAGCGTGTCGGGGCGACGCATCTGCTCCATCTGGCCGGGTTGCAGACGCCAACCTGCCGGGCCAACCCGGTCCTCGGGGCGAAGGTCAACGTGATCGGGACGCTGGCCGTCTTCGAAGCGGCCGTGGCTCGGAAGGACCAGGTGCGTCGGGTCGTCTATGCGAGCTCTGCGGCGGTCCACGGGCCGGCCGAGCCGGGAGTGAGCGGCCGGGTCGGCGACGAGGTTCGACTCGCGCCCTTGACGCACTATGGCGCATTCAAGGTCTGCAACGAGCTCAATGCCCGGGTCTACTGGCTCGACCACGGGATCACCAGCATCGGCCTGCGGCCCTGGACGGTCTACGGCGTGGGGCGCGATTTTGGGATGACCAGCGAGCCGACCAAGGCGATCAAGGCCGTGGCGGCCGGCCGGCCGTATCGGATCAGCTACGGCGGCCGGCAGGACCTCCAGTACGTCGGCGACGTGGCCGCGACCTTCGTCCGGGCGCTGGAACAACCCTTCGAGGGGGCCGAGTCCTTCAATCTCGCCGGGGCGGTCGAGACCATCGAGTCGTTCGTGGCGGCCCTCAGCGACGTGGTCCCATCCGCCCGGGAGCTGGTCACGCACGGCGACCGGCAGTTGCCGATCGCCGCGGACCTGGACGACGCGCGCCTCCAGGATCGCCTCGGGCCGATCCCGCGGACTCCCCTCCGCGACGGCATCGCCGAGACCTACCGCCGCTTCGTGGCTCTGCGCGATTCTGGGCGGCTGGACCTGGCTGATCTCTGACGAAGCGCGCGGGGCTCGGCCGGCCTCAAGGCTTCGGCGCCGGCGTCGCGGCGTCCTTCGGCGCCGCGGTCGTGCCACCTGCGGCCGCGCCCACAGCCGCAGCCGCCGGCTGCTCGGGCGGGAAGAGGTCCTTCGGCATCGGCTTGACCTCGATCTTGGCCGTCTTCCGCTCCGCAGACAGAATGTTCTTTTGAAGCTCGTTCCCGTACTGGGTCAGGATGTACATGCGATACTGTTCGAAGTCGGGCAGCTTCCCGTCCTTGCGGTCGGTGATCTGAATCAGGTGCCACCCGAGGGGCGTCTCGACGGGCTGGGAGATCTCCCCCTTCCTCAGTCGGAATGCGGCATGGGCGAACTCCTCGAGGAAACCGCTGTCGAGCGTGAAGTAGTCGAGGTCGCCCCCGGCGCCCCCGGAAGTCGCCGGATCCTCGGAGTACTTGTTGGCCGCCTCGGCGAAGGTGATCTTGCCGTGGATGATGTCGGTGCGGATCGCCAGCAGCTTCTGCTTGATTTTCTCCTTCTCCGCCGCGCTGGCATTGGGATCGCACTTGAGCAGGATGTGGCTGGCCCGGACCTGCGTGCCGCTGAACAGGTCGCGGTGGTCGGCCAGGAACTTGCGGAGCACGGCGTCGGTCGCCCGGGAGTTGACGAACTCCTGCCATCGGATCCGATTTTCAAAGACCTTGCGGATCTCGTCCATGGAGGTGTCGCTCTGCCGGATCGTGGTGGCCAGGTCCTGTCCCTGCGACTTGAGCTGCTGCTCCATTCGCTGGATGGCTTCATCCACCTTGGCCGGTGGGACGGGGACGTTCTGCCGGGCCAGGTACTGGTTGAGCAGCGCCGTATTGATCAGCACGTCGACAGCCACGTGATACGCCGCGTCGCGGTCCTCTGGGGCGGGCAGAGGGTTGCGGCTGAGGTAGTTGAGCACCTCCCCCTTGGTCACCTTGTCGGTCCGATTCTGAGTGGTCACGGTCGCGACCACGTCGTTGAGACCGGGAATGGCCGGCGTGGTGGCCCCGGCCTGGCCCGGTGGCGCCACCCCCTTGGGCAAGGTCTGGGCCTGCCCGGCGCCCATCCCTGTCAAACCCCAGGCAATCAAGGACAACAGGCTCGTTCCAACACTCCTGGACATCAAATCCTCTCCCCTCGATCAATCCGCAGGATTCGCCAATCATTCTTGCCGTGGTCGAGCCGATCTCGCATGATTGCAACGATAAGACAGCCGGGTGACCACAACCTCGAACGATTATACGGGATTTTCTGATTCTCGCCGCGCGACTTGACCGATAATTGGGGTTTCCGCCCCCAGGAGTGGAGGCTTCCCCCGCGCCGGGTCCGGAGTCCTGCACCGAATTGCCAATGAGTGTCCAGGCTCTCGGCCGAGGAAGGAATAGGGAAACTGGGCAAGGCGGGTGGATGGACCACTCATGCCGCCTGGAGCCATCGACGGATTCGTCCGAGCTCGTCGTTCCAGCCGGCGCCGGTGCGCCTGAGGAGGTAGGCCTCGAAGAGGAGGTCGAGGGTCTCGGTCAGGTGACGGAGGCTGTCGATCCGCGCCAGCCGTTGCTCGTGCCGCGCCAGGCGCTCGTCCTCGGGCTTGGGCAAGGCGGCGCCGGAAACGGCCAGAGTCTCGGCCTGGAGGGTCAGCTCGTACTGGGCACCCTGGCGGACGAGGATCATGCCAGCCTTGCGCGGCAGCTTGCCGGCCTGGAGGGCGCGGAAGGCTTCCGGCAGCCGGGTGGGCGCGTCGTCGGTCAACTGATCGCGGCCGGTCTCGCCGCGGGGGCAGTCGAGCGTCAGGGTCTTGGCCAGCATGACCGTGACGTCCGAACCATCAGCGAGCCGCACGGTCTCGCCATCGTTCTGGAGCACGTGCCAGATCCAGACCAGGAACTCGTTGCCCAGGTAATCGAGGCTGGTCGGGTCGTCACCGGACCAGGCGACGGCCGTCGGGGTCTGGGCAGGTCCTCCGGCCGGGACGATCGGGCTCGACCCCAGGATCGCCAGTTCGCGCTCCGACCCGCCGGGCTGGCCCAGGGCCAGCCCCCGCGCCAGGCTGCCGGCCGTGATCGGCTCGAGTGGTCGGTCAAACGTCTCGCGGAAGAGGACCTGGAGGCGGTCCAGCACGCTGACGCTGGTGGCACCGGCGTAGAGGGTCTGGGTCTGTCCGTCCCAGAGGATGGGATAATGCGCGTGGCGGCGGAATCGTCCGTCGGCCGCCTCGGCGGCGGCGCGGAGCTTCGCCGCCTCCTTGGCTTCCTCACGCTGGGCCTTGGTGGCCACGCCACTGGGGTTGAGCTGGGCGCGGGCGTCGAGCTCGATCTGGGTATACGCCCGCAGCAAGGAGCCGGGGATCTTGTCCGTATCGATGCGGATGGCCAGATGGAGGGCGTCGTTGACCACGTTCTTGGCCAGCTCGATGGTCAGGTCGAGGACGTGGTCGCCGCCGGCCCAGCCGGTGACGGTCCCATCGGCCGGATCGGCTGCGCCATGACGGCCCAGCAGGTGCTGGCGGGCCAGTTCCAGGGTCTCTTCGCCAAACGGGAGCGGGGCAGGGCCGCTGACCCGGTACCGAGTGAACGTGACACGTCCGTTGAGGAATCCCATGGCGTCCCTTTTCCTCCCCCGGGTCGATCCCGGGCGCAATCGCAGTCGTGCCGATGACCCGCAGCGGTCCGAGCCCCTATTAGATCGGGCTCGCTGCCGGGCAGGCTCCAGCCCCGTTGCCGGCGGCAGGACAAGGACCCTGCCCGACGCCGAGATCCTGCCAGTCAGGTGAAGTTGACGAACTGGAGCGGGTATTCCGGCCCGTGGGCCTTGAGGTGGGCGATGACCGCCTGGAGGTCGTCGATCTTCTTGCCGGTGACTCGCACCTTGTTCTCCATGATCTGGGCCTGGACCTTGAGCTTGAGCTGCTTGATGTCCTTGACCATCTTCCGCGCGTCGTCGGTCTCGATGCCCGTGTGCAGACTCACGACCTCGCGCACCGTGTCGTGCGAGGCGTCCTCGATCTTGCCGCGCCGCAGGGCGCCGACCGGGACGCCCCGGCGGGCCATTTTCTCCTTCAGGATCTGGAGGACCGTCTCGAGCTGCCCCTTGTGGTCGGCCAGGATCGTCAGGGTGTTCTCCTTCTTGTGGAACTCGAGCGCGGCATGCGTCCCCTTGAAGTCGAAGCGGACCGCCAGCTCGTGCTGGGCCTGGACGACCGCGTTGTGCATCTCGGCGTGGTTGATCTCGCTGACGACGTCGAATGCGTGATTCTCGGCCATGGCTCTGTCACCTCCGCTCACTTCCGGAGATCGGGTTGGGTTCGGGTCTGGGAGCACTCGGCAATTTCAAGGGAATCCCACCAGGGCGGCGCCCAGCAGGATAAGGCCGCCGGCGATGAGCGGCCCGGCGACCTGGCGGATCAAGTCCGAGGCCCTGGCCTGGGACAACTGGGCCGAGACCATGACCACCGCCGCGGCGGGGCTCATGGTGCGGCCGAAGTGGGCGCCCAGGGCCGTGACCGTGCCCAGCCGGGTCGGCTCCAGGCCCATCGAGGAAGCCGCGGGGACGAAGAACTCCATCACCGCGACCGCCGGCGCAATCCCGGTCCCCGAAACGACCGCCAGGCACCACGGGGCCACCAGGCCGACGACCATCGCCAGGTACGGCCAGGGCGCGATCGACCGGATCAGCAGCTCGATCAAGCCGCTGAGCCGGACACCCTCGGCGAAGGTCGAGGCGGCCACGATCAGCGAGATGACATGGTAATACGCATAGCCGGCGCCTTCGAAGAACGAGGGGGCCAGCCCGCCGGCCGACTTCGGACACGTCAAGCCGGCCGCCACCACGCCAATCAGCATCGCCGCCAGGATCCTCGGTGGTCCCTCGATCGAGCCCAGGACGGGATTGGTGCCGAAGACCGAGTCGGACGAGAGGATCAACAGGGGCAAGAGCGGCACCAGGGCCTTGACCGGGTTGACGCGAAAGGGGGCTCCGCTCTCGGGTTCCTCCCGCGGCGGCCGGTCCTCAACTGTCGGAAGACTGCGGCGATCCCGCCGCGCCGCCAGCAGCCAGAAGGCCGCCAGTGCGACGGAACAGGCCAGCAAGTTCAGTCCCTTGGAACGAGCCACGACCTCGTGACCCCGGAGATGCGTCAGCTCGGCCAGCTTGCGCATCTCGACCGCGCCGGGGTTGAACAGCTCGCCGCCCATCGAGGCTCCGAGCAGCAGGATGGCGCCGGCCTGAGCCGAGCCCAGCCCGCCGGCTCGGAGCAAGGGGATGAGAATCGGGCCGAGGACCGAGGCGGTCCCCGCCTGGCTGACGATCGTCATGTTGATCAGGTAGCCCGCGGCGATCCCGCCCGGGATCAGCAGCAGGCGGACCCGCCGCAAGGGCCGCACCAGGAACTGGACTAAGTGCTGATCGCACCCGGTCAGCCGGAGAACGAAGGCGAACCCCATGGCCGAGCCAATGGGCACGACCGTACCTGGGTTGGCCAGTTCGTCGACCAGCTTGGCGAGCAGCTCCGGCAGCCGGCCCGTCGCCAGGAACAGGGGCAACGCCCCCAGCAGGAGCAACAGCCGCACGTCGATGCCGAGGACCACCAGGGCCGTCACCACGGCCAGATCGACGGCCGCGATGGCAATGGTCGCCCGCGACGAGGCGGCGGCTTCCCCGCCGGTCGCGACAGCCAGGGCCGGCTGCGGCGCTCTCGCGTCAGCCGCCGCGCTGGATCCGGGTCGCGCCACGACCAGCGCCAGTGCGATTCCGATCGCGACCAGTGCCGGCTTCCAGTCTGTCCCGGCGTGCCGCCAGCACCTGTCGTGGCTGTGGTTCATAGTATGTTGACGTAATAATGCCTCGAACTTCAAAGATATCGGGCAGCCAGCGCCGCGAACAGCGGCTCGACATCAACGTTGCCACCGCTGAGGATGACCCCGATGCGCAGACCACGAGCGTCGAGCTGGCCATTGAGCAGCGTGGCGACCGGGACGGCGCTCGATGGCTCGATGAGGATCTTGATCCGTTCCCAGACGAACCGCATCGCCTCGAGGATCTCGGCCTCGGTCGCCGTGAGGATCTCATCGACGTGCCGCGCGATCACGGCGAAGGTGAAGGGTCCGAGCGACGTGCGGAGTCCGTCGGCGAGCGTCTGGGGGTCGTTCGCCGGTTGAATCGCGCCGAGCTGGAGCGAGCGGCGGGCGTCGTCGGCGATGGCCGGCTCCGCTCCCACGACGCGCAGACCGGGCCGGCGGCCTTTCACCGCCAGCGCGGTTCCGGACAACAGGCCGCCACCGCCGACCGGGCAGAGGACCAGGTCGAGCGAGCCGGCCTGGTCGAGCAGCTCCAGCGCGGCGGTGCCCTGGCCGGCGATCACGTTCCAGTCATTGAACGGATGGACCAGCGTGAGACCGTGGCGCGCGATCTCGGCGGCGACGGCCGCTTCGCGGGCCTCGAGCGTCGGCTCACAGGCGACGATCCGCGCCCCGTAGCCCTCGGTCGCCGCACGCTTGACGCCCGGAGCCGTCCGCGGCATCACGACCGTGACCGGCACGCCCAGCAGCTTCCCGGCCAGCGCCACCGCCTGCGCGTGGTTCCCCGAGGAGTGCGTGATCACTCCGGCGCGACGCTCGGCCTCGCCCAGTTGCACGACCGCGTTGAGCGCCCCCCGGAACTTGAACGCGCCGACTTTCTGGAAGTTCTCGCACTTCAGGTAGACCGTGCCGCCGCACCGGCGATCCAGCGCCTGGGATGTCAGCACGGGCGTGCGGTGCGCGTGGGGCGCGATCCGCTCGGCCGCGCGCTGGATCTCATCCAGACCGATCGGGATGGAAGAGAGCTCCGCGGTTGCCGCGCTCATGGGACGGTCTCCTCGATTCGGCCTGGTGCTCGGCCGGACACCGGACTTCTCATTCCAGATTCCAGATTCCAAATTTCATATTCCAAATTCTAGAATCAACATTATTTTGAATCGAGAATTCCGGTGAGCCCCGCTCCGTCGGGAATCCGGAATCCCGGTTCGCCAGTCCAGGCCCATCTGGAATCGGGAACTTGGAATTGGGAATTCCCCATCAGTAGGTATGATCCTCCGCCGCTTCTTCGTCGGCCGGGATGGCCGCAGTGGCGGCCACCGGGCGGCCTTGCCGGCTGTCGCGCTCGGCCTGGAGCCGGTCCAGGGCCTGGTCCAGCGGCAGGGCGCCCAGGTCGCCGGCCTGCCGGTCGCGATAGGAGACTGACTGGCTCTCCGCCTCCTTGGCGCCGACGACCAGCATGACCGGGATCTTCTCGAGTTGCGCGTCGCGGACCTTGGCCCCGATCTTCTCGGCCCGGAGGTCGACGGCCGCCCGGAAGCCCGCGTCGCGCAGCCGCGCCAGCACCTGTTGCGCGTACGCGGCGACCTTGTCCGAGATCGGCAGGACGCGGACTTGCTCGGGCGCCAGCCAGAGTGGAAACGCCCCGGCGAAGTGTTCGATGAGGATCCCCAGGAACCGCTCCATGCTCCCCAGCGGCGCGCGGTGGATCATCACCGGCCGGTGCGGGTGGTTATCCGGTCCGATGTACTCCAGTCCGAACCGCTCGGGCAGCACGTAGTCGAGCTGGACGGTGCCGAGCTGCCACTGGCGGCCGATGCAGTCGCGGACGATGAAGTCGGCCTTCGGGCCGTAGAACGCCGCCTCGCCGGGTGCCTCCTCGTACGGCAAGCCCATATCGTCGAGGACCGAGCGGATGTCTTCTTCGGCGCGCCGCCAGATTTCACCGGCCGCCCCCTGATACTTCGGGTCGTTCGGGTCGCTCTTGGAGAGTCGCAGCCGGTAGTCGGACAGTCCCAGGCACGAATTCAGGAAGAACTGGGTCATCTCCATCGTCGAGCGGAACTCGCCGCGCACCTGCTCGTGGGTGCAGAAGAGATGGGCGTCGTCCTGCGTGAAGCCGCGGACGCGGGTGAGCCCCGTCAGCTCGCCCGACTGCTCGTAGCGATACACCGTGCCGAACTCGGCCAGACGCAACGGCAGCTCGCGATAGCTCCTCGGCTGGGCCGCGTAGATCTGAATGTGGTGCGGGCAGTTCATCGGCTTGAGCAGGTATTCTTCGAAGTCGCAGGTCTGCTCCAGGTAGCCGATCCGCTCGGTGGGGCTCATGTCGAAGTAGGACTTCGTGGAACCGGATTCCCTGGTCGGGTCGGGCAATTTGTCGGGGATTCCGGCCTTGGCCAGCAAGAGGCGCTGCGCGTCGTCAGGGAGGCTGCCGGCGATGAGTCCGTCGAGCAGTTCCTTGGCAGCGGCGTCGGCCGGCATCTTCAAGGTCGGGAACTGGGAATCCTTGTAATAGGGGTAGTGGCCGCTGGTCTGATAGAGCTCGATCTTGCCGATGTGAGGCGTATAGACCGGCTGATAGCCGCGCCGGACGAGTTCGTCCTTGATGAACGACTCGAGGATGCCCCGGACGACCGCGCCCTTGGGCATCCAGAGGATCAGGCCGGGTCCCACCAGGGGCGAGATGGTGAATAAGTGGAGCTCGCGGCCCAACCGGCGATGATCGCGCTTCCTGGCCTCCTCGACCTGGGCGATGTGGGCATCCAGGTCCTTCTTGTCGAAAAAGGCGGTGCCATAGACGCGCTGGAGCATCGGGCGGTCGGTCTTGCCTTTCCAGTAGGCGCCGGCGACGGAGAGCAGCTTGAACGCGCCGACCTTGCCGGCGTGGGGGATATGCGGCCCTCGGCAAAGGTCGACGAACTCCCCCTGGCGATAGAAGCTCAAGACGCCGAACTGGTGCAGCTCGTCGTCGATGTGTTCGACCTTGTAGGTCTGGCCCAGGTCGGCGACGAACTGGCGGGCCTCCGTCACGGGGAGAGTGAACCGTTCGAACGGCTCCGCATCCTTGGTGATTCGGCCCATCTCGGCCTCGATGGCCGGGAAGTCCTCCTCCGAGAGGCTCCGCCCGGGTACCTCGACGTCGTAATAGAACCCGTTGGCGGTCGTGGGTCCGAAGGCGAGCCGCACGCCGGGGAACAGCCGCATGATGGCCCGGGCCATGATGTGAGCGGTCGAGTGCCGCAGGACGTCGAGGGCCTCGCGGTCCCTGGGCGTGAGGATCTTCAGCTCGATCGGCCCGCCGGTGCCGTCTTCCAGCGGCCGGTCGAGGTCGACGACCCGCCCCCCGGCCGTCGCGGCGACCGCGGCGTCGGCCAGTCGCTTGCCGATCGCCTCGGCAATCGCGCGTGGGCTGATCCCTTCGGGATACTCCTGGACTGAACCATCCGGCAGCTTGATTTGAACCATCGCCTGACGTCTCTCCAATCGGGCAGGGCCTCAGTCAGGGAGGACCGGCCCCGCGTTTTCGAGGTGCCTGTCCCTGGACGTGGAAGGCCCTCGTCTTGATCCGCCGGGAGCTCGATGTCGCAGGGATCGGACCGGCATCGCGCGCCCTTCCCTCGTCCGCTCAGCCTACCGCAATTCCCAGGCACCTGCCAATGCCGAGACCCCCGATCGGCAATCCGGCCCGGGGTGGCGAAGCCGGGGTTGCCTCCGGTATCGTGGGATCTATGGAGGTGGTCATGTTGGGGCTGGAAGCGGCTTTCCTGGGTGTGGCCTTGATCGTGGGTGGTCCGTCGGGAGGACCGCGGGTTTGCGCCGCGGAGTTCCGCGGGTGGTTCGAGGCCGCACTGGGCGGCAGGCTCGCCATCCCGGAGCCGGTCGCGCGGCGGGCTGGGCGCTTCCGATACGTCTTCGTGGGTGGATTCCGCACGGGTCCGATGCCGGGCTATTTCGCCCAGAACGCAGCGGAGCTGCGGGCCAACGGTGTGCCCCGCCGTCGCATCCATTTCCTCTTCCCCAGCTCCCGGCGCGGCGTCGAGGAGAACCGGGCGGCGGTCCGAGAGGAGTTGATCCGGATCGCCGAAGCGGGGCCCGAACGGCTGGTGGTCATCGCCCACAGCCGGGGGGCCTGCGACGCCCTGGCATTCGCCCTGCACGAACCCCAGTTCGTGCGCGAACGAGTCGAGGCCCTCTTCCTGATCCAGGGGGCTTTCGGCGGGACCGGCCTGGCCGATTACCTGCTGGGAACCGGCGAGCCGATGGATGGCCGGATGCCGCGCGGCCATCGGCTCCTTGCCGCTGTCCTCGGGACGATGGAGCGGCTCCGGCTCAGACGCGGCGGGCACGCGGGATTGGCCGGGCTGTCGCGCGAGGCGTCGCGAGCGTACTGGCGGCGGCTCCTGGAAGAACATGCCGAGGCGATCCCGGTCGTTGGGCCAAAGGTTTACTACGTGGAATCGCGGGCGCGGCCGTTGCGCCTGGCGTTGTTCCAGCGGGCCATGTCCTGGTATCTCGGCGCGTACTACGGTCCGAACGACGGCGTGGTGGCCCTGGACGATCAATCGCTGCCGGGCCTGGGGACTCGCCTGGGCGTGCTGGAAGCAGGTCACGCCGACCTGACGCGCCGGTCCCCCGCCTCCCGCGTGGGGAGGCGGTCGCGCCAGGCCCTGATCCAGGCCATTCTCATGACCGTCGGCCGATCGGCGTTGGCCGCTGAAGAGTCGCCGCGGGGCCGGCCCTGGATCACGCTGAGTCAGCGGCCAGGAGACCAGGGATCGGTTTCAGGATCGGCCCGATCAGCTGAGCTTTCTGTTCGGCGGCTCACACACTTAGTAACGCGAAGTCTATGGCAACCATCCCGATCTATGTGATCGACCTTGGGAGCGACCCGGCCAAGCGCTGGGACGAGGTCATCTCCCGGGAAAACGCGATCGCCGGCCAACTCGTCCGGGACATCGCGGCCGAGTTCGAGCGGGTTCCCGAGGTCGTGCGCTGGATCTTCGCACGGCTCTACAGGGCCTTCGGAGGGCTCTACAGCGGCGAAATCGGCGCCTGGGCGGATGCGCTGGGAGTGTCGCTGGGCACCGCCACGATGCTGAACTGCGCCTACGAGCTGAGCCACCTGAGGCTGCCGAAGCTGCTGGGCTGTACAACCGGCGTCCTCTGGGTCGAGGGCCTGGGCCTGGTCCACGTCCGGACCCTAGACTGGCCGCTGCCCAGGATGGACGAAGCGACGCGCCTGTTCCGCTTCCGCCAGGGGGGCCGGGAGTTTGTCTCGGTCGGGGTCCCCGGTCAAGTGAGCGTGCTGTCCGGCATGCTACCCGGCGCGTATTCCATTACGATCAACTGGGCCCCGCCCGCGTCCAGACCCTCCTTCGACTTCGGGCCGGCATTCCTCGTGCGCCATACCCTGGAGAACTGCGACAGCTACGCCGCCGCGGTGGAGGCGCTGAGGGACACCCCGCTGTCCACGAGCGTTTTCTTCACCGTCTGCGGGACCGAAAGCGGCCAGGCTTGCGTGATCGAGCGCACGCCGCGGATGGCGGCCGTGCGGGAATTGCTGGGGTCCACATTGGCCCAGGCGAACCACCACGTGGACCCGCGTTTTCTCGGCAACAACAACGTGCTGGCGGAGGTCGAGGAGGAAGGCTTCCATGAAGACAGCGGCCGGCGTGCCGAGTGCCTCGGCCGGGCTTTGACCGAGGCGGGCCCATCGTGTACCTTGGAACAGCTCAGCGAGGTGCTCAACAGACCGCCCGTCTTCAACCGATTCACCGTCCAGCGAATGGCCTTCTGCCCGCGCACGGGCGACGTGCGGGTTTGGCGCGGAGCGGTGGCCGGGGGGGCATGATCCGCCGAACTCACGTTCTGATCTGATTCCTCCGTGATCGATGACGGGGCCTGCTCCGCTCGCTCATGGGGGTCGTTCTGAACCGGGGAGATGAGGACATGACCAGCCGGAGGGATTACCTGAAGCGTGTCGGCCTGGCCGGGGCCGCCGCGATGGGTGCCGGGCTCGGGGCCGCCGGGGTCCAGGCCGGTTCGTCCGCCGAGGACCCGCCGGCATCCCAGGCCCAGGCGCCTCGCCAGCATATCGGCGTCTCGACCTACTCCTTCTGGCAGTTCCGGGGCGAGCGGCGGGGCATCGAAGCCTGCATCGACAAGGCGGCCGCCATGGGGTTCGACGGCGTCGAGATCCTTCACGTCCAGATGGCGGACGAATCAAGCGCCGCCATTAACAAGATCAAGCGCCGGGCGCATGCGATGGGCCTGGCGCTGATGGGGTTCTCGACCCACCAGGGATTTGTCAGCCCGGATGCCGACTTGCGGCGCACAAACGTTCAGAAGACGCTCTACCAGATCGAGCTGGCGGCCCGCCTGGGCATCCCCACGATGCGGATCAACACCGGCCGATGGGGCACGATCAAGTCGTTCGACGACTTCATGGCGCAGAAGGGGATCGAGCCGCCGCTGCCGGGCCATGACGACGAAGAGGCCTTCGGCTGGGTGATCGGCTCCATCGAGAAGCTCCTCCCCCGGGCCGAGGAGTGCGGCGTCGTCCTGGGCCTGGAGAACCACTGGGGACTCGGCCGGACCGCCCCGGGCGTGCTCCGGATCGTCGAGACGATCCAGTCTCCCTGGCTCCAGATGACGCTCGACACGGGTAACTTCCTGGAGCGGCCCTACGAGCAGATGGAGCAAATGGCCTCGAGCCCGGTGCCGATCACCTTGGTGCAGGCCAAGACGTACTTCGGCGGCGGGCGCTGGTACACGCTCGACCTGGATTACGCCCGGATCGCCGGGCTGCTCCGCCGGCACGGCTATCGCGGCTGGATCTCCCTGGAGTTCGAGGGGAACGAGGACGCCGGCACCGGTGTGCCCAGGAGCCTGGAGCTGCTCCGGAAGTCGTTCGGTTAGCTCGGTTCGCTTTCTGGGTCCGCGACCGCTCAACCGGCCCGGATCAGACGGAGTCAGGAGTGCTCGGCGACCGCCGGGGGCGATCGCCCGGTCCAAAGTCGAAGCGGACCTCGCCGCCGTCGAGCTTGAGTCGTGCCTCGAAGGGCTTGCCGGCCTTGGATCGGAAGCCGCGGAGCAGGGAGCTTTGCCCCCGTTTGAGCAGCGCCTGGGCGGTGCGGACGCCGATGGCCTTGCCGGCGATCGTCTTCCAGATGGTGAACCGGCAACCTTGCCGCCAGGCACTACACCCATAAGACTTCGCTTGCTCGACGACCGGCTCCCCACACAGCGGGCAATTCCCGAGCGCGACGGGGCCGAAGCCCGCGGCGGCCGGGGCGCGGGGCGCGGTCCCCGCCGATCGGGCCGCGGCCCGATCGCCGCGGCCGGGCCGCCGGGCCCGTGGTTCACCGGGCTCGGTCTCCGGGGAGCCGCTCGCGGGAGACTCGCCCCGGGCCGCGCCGGGCTCCTTCCGCCGTCGCGTCGACCGGCGTCCGCCCGTCTTCCCCCGCGCCGGCCGCGGGCCGCCGGTCGGCACCGGAATCTCCGTCACGATGCCGGAATCGGCGAGCTGGAGGAGGACCTCGCCCGAACCTTCGATCGTCACGGGTTGATGCAGCACGCGGCGCTGGAGTAACTCCCGGATCTGGTCGTCGCTCAAGGGATGGTCCCGATACTCTCGCCAGAGCACGAACGGGCAGCCGTCGCGCCAGCCGGAGCAGCCGAAGCCGCGATGGCCCTGGATCACCGGCCGGCCACACCGCGGGCAATCTCCCAGCCGATGAGGGTCGATCGGGGCCGCGTCGCCCGAGCGGATGATCTCGCCCGTATACCGGACGATCTCGGCCATGAACGGGCGCGGGTCCAGGCGGCCGCGCTCGATCTCGCGGAGCTTGGCCTCCCACTCGCCGGTCAGCTCCGGGCTCTTCAGGCTGCGGTCCTGCACGATCGCCACCAGGTAGCGGCCCAGATCGGTCGCGGCCAGCGCCTTCTTCTCCCGCGTGATGTAGCCGCGGTCCAGGAGAGTCTCGATGATCGCCGCCCGGGTCGCCGGCGTGCCCAGGCCCCGTTCCTTCAGCGCCTCCTTGAGCTGCTCGTCATCCACCAGCTTGCCGGCGGTCTCCATCGCCCCGAGCAGGCTCCCCTCGGTGTAGGGCTTCGGCGGCGTCGTCTCGCCGCGCCGGACGAAGGGCTCGTGCGGTCCGCTCTCGCCGGGTCGGAACTCCGGCAGTTCCTGTTCCTCCTCTTTCGACTCGTCGTCCTTGCGCGGGTAGAGGACCGTCCAGCCGGGATCCAGTACGCGCACGCCCCTGGCCCGGAACGGCACCTCGTGCGACACCCCGTCGACGATCGTCACCTCCTTGATGCAGGCCGGGTAGAACGCGGCGATCAGCCGGGTGACGACCGCGTCGAAGACCTTCTGGGCCGCCGGCGCCAGCTCGCCCGGCCGCTTGCCGGTCGGGATGATCGCGTGGTGATCGCTCACCTTGGCGTCGTTGATGATCCGCCCGGTAAAGGCCAGGGCCCGGAGGTCCAGCTTGCCGATCTCGGCCGGCTTGAGCGGTCGCAGCTCCTCCAGGATGCCGGGGACCTGGCCCTTCATGTCCTTGCCCAGGTATCGCGAGTCGGTCCGCGGGTAGCTGATCAGCTTGCTCTCGTACAGAGCCTGGGCCGCCTTGAGCGTGGCGTCGGCCGAGAGGCCATATCGCCGGTTCATGTCCCGCTGCAGCTCGGTCAGATCGTAGAGCTGGGGCGGCTGGACGCGCTCCGGCTTCCGTTCGACGCCCAGGATCGTGAAGGGATGACCCAGGACGCGCTGGAGCAGGGCCTGGGCGTCCTCTTCCTTGGTGAAGCGATCACCGGTGAACTTGAAGGTGACCTCGCGATAGCGCGTCAGCAGCTCCCAGAACGGTTCGGGCCGGAACGTGCGGATCTCGTCGTCGCGACGGACGATCATCGCCAGGACGGGCGTCTGCACGCGACCGACGCTCCAGAGGATGCCGCTGGCACGATGGCGGACGGTGTAATAGCGGGTTGCGTTCAGGCCCACGACCCAGTCGGCCTCGCTGCGACACCGGGCCGCGGCATAAAGATTGTCGTAGTCGGATAGCGGCTGGAGCCGCCCGAAGGCGTCCCGGATGGCGGCCTCGGTCAGCGAACTGAGCCAGAGCCGGCGCGCCGGCTTTTTCGTACACCCGGTCAGCTCGAGGATGTAGCGAAAGATCAGCTCGCCCTCGCGGCCGGCGTCCGTGGCGCAGATCAGCTCATCGGCGGATCGGAAGAGGCGCCGGACGACCGCAAACTGCTTGACCGCGGCCTTTTCCTCGATCGGCTTGAGCCCGAACCGCTCCGGGACGAAGGGGAGACGCTCCAGCGACCATCGCTTCAGGGCCGGGTCGTAGTCCTGCGGCTCCTTGAGCGTGACCAGGTGGCCCAGGGCCCAGGTCACCTGGTAGCCTCGGCCCTCCAGGTAGCCGTCGTGCCGCGCGGCGGCGCCCAGGAAGGCGGCCAGCTCCCGCGCGACGGACGGCTTCTCCGCGAGCACGACTTTCATGGCGCTCCCATCTCGGCAAGAGAGCTGGACTCCCTCGAGAACGGTCCTGGATCACGCGCAATTCTTGTTCTATTCGATTGTACAGATCGACTGAACCGTCGAGAAGTCGAGCCGTACCCGTTCGGAACTCCCCCAAGCGCTGACTCAGGGTCTCGGTTGCGTTATCCTCGGATGGGTCATGAGGCTCTTGAGCACCACGAGCCGAACACCAAAACGGAGCGATGCCCATGATCGCTCACAAGCCGGGAGGATGTCCATGAGCATCGCCACCAGGTTCCTGCGTCGGGACCCCGCCGAGGTCCAGCCCTGGGCCGAGACCTGCGGCCAGATCCGCCCGCTGATCGAAGAGCAGGACCAGGCCGCCGCCGAGGTCCACCACGTCGAGATCCAGGCCGCCAAGCTGCACTACCACGAGCACACCGACGAGTTCTACTACGTCATCGACGGCCAGGGCACGATGGTCCTCGACGACGAGGAGATCGACTTGCACAAGGGAGTAGTGGTCTACGTCCCCAAGGGCGTCCGGCACAAGGCCGTGGGCCGGCTGACTGTCCTGACCGTCTGCATCCCCAGGGGCGTCCTGCTCGACGTCCATGAGGTGGAGTAATCCGACTGGGCTCGGGGCTTCCCCGAGGGCGGTCCCCAAGGCCGCAGTCGCCTGGGACCGGAACCCGCACAGGACCAGTCAGGCCAGCTTGTGACCGGGGAGACCAGTTGCGCCCCGCTCGGCACCGCTCCCAGCGCCGGGTGGGACAGGGGGGTGGTGTTGCGCGGACCTGCCCATTCCTCTCATCTCACCCGCCAGGCTGCGCAGGTAGACCACCTCGCGTTGCAGCGACACGACCCTGGCATGCGCCTCCTGGAGCTGGTTGTCCCGATGGGGGGAGGAGACCGCCGCCGCGAACCGAGACGCCTTGGCAAGGAGCTGCTCGTTCATCGCCCGGAGCCGATCGAGCTCCGCGCCGTCTCGCTCGCGCCGGTCGCAATGCTCGCGCTCGAGCTGGTGGAGGGCCATGCGGAGCCGCTGGACTTCGATCCTGGCCGATTCCCGCTCGACCGAAAAGCGGTCACGCTCCGCGATCGCCGCCTCGAGCTCCGCCTCGCGGTCACGGACCAGCGCCGCGAGTCGATCGGCGTCGGCGCTGAGCCGATCGAGGGCGGCGCCGTGCTGCTGGACCCGTTCCTGCTGCTCGCACTCGAGCCGCGCGACCGTGACGCGGAGCCGCTCGGCTTCCGCCGTGGCGCCTTCCCGCTCGGCTCGCGTGCGGTAGAGCTCGGCGAAGGCCGTCGCGAGATCGGCATCGCGGTCGCCGACCAGGGCCGCAAGCCGATTGACTTCGCCGCGGGCGGCCAGCAGGTCGGCCTCCCACTGGCGCTGCCGCATGAGGGCCGAGTCCTCGAGGGCCGAGCGATGCGCCCTCGACGAGGCGAGCTCGTCTTGAAGCCGTTCAACTTCGCCACTGAGCCGCTCCACCTCACTCCCGAGCCGCTCGACCAGGGAACGCAACGAGGCCCGCTCCTCCGCGATCACTCGGACCTCGCCCGGCGCGATCTCGCCCAGTTCGCCGCGGATCGATCCCAGGTCGGCCTCGAGATGATCCCGCTCCTCCCGAAGCCGGTCGACTCGGGCCTGGAGAGCATTCCGCTCCACGGCGAGGGCATCCCGCTCCCGGGCGGCTTCATCACGCTCCGCCTGGAGCCGGTCGCGCGCGGCCGCCATCTGGCCGTGTGCGGCTCTCAACGCCTCGATCTCGGAAGCCCGGGCCTGATCCGCAGTCAGCAGTTCATTATGGGATGCTTGCAGCCGCACATGCGCCGCCTCGAGGTCCCTGTGCGCCGTCTGAAGTCGTGCGTGCTCCGCCTGGATCTGGTCGTGCGCCGCCTGGAGCCGCTGGTTCTCGGTCGAGATCTGCTCGCGCTCACCGCGGAGTCGCTCGCGCTCTTGGCAGAGGACATCGAGGCCATGGTCGGCCGGGGCCCGGTCTGGCTCGAGGCCGGACGGCCGGGGGCCGGGCAGATCGGCGACGACGAAGGGCACATCGCACTGTTTGCAGCGGACCTGCTGTCCGAGATAGGCCCTCCGGACACTCAGCGCGGTGGTGCAGCTCGGACAGGTCACAACGATTCGCTCGGCCTGGTCCACGGCCAGTGGCAGCGCCGGCGTCGCGGCGGGTCCGCCACCGCCCTCATCCGGTCCCTCCGCAGCCACGAAGACCTGCTCGCATCGCTTGCAGCAGACCTGCTTGCCGAGATAAGCCCGCCGGATCCTCAATCCGGCCGAGCAATGCGGGCAGTGGGAGAAGAAATGGCTCTGAGCACCGCTCATGGGATCATCCTTGCCTGACGACAGCGGTGAAAGCTGACACAATTGGATATATTGAGTTTCTCTGGTAAGAACTTATGATCCTCCTCAATTCTGGCAGGCCCTCCGGGCGAATGCAAGCGCGGCCGGCCCGCGACAGGTCGTCCAGGTCAACCCCATCCTGCACTGGTCGGGGTTCTGGGGCGTACTTCATTCCACCCGCGCCGGGAACTCTGGGTTTTCTCACCACCCGGATCCTCGGGCTTGAGCCTTCCTCGGCGGCGGCCGATCAACAGGGTAAACCGACTTACCGGCTCGGTGACGAGTCTCCGTTCCTGGAGAGGAGTTGCGTGTAATCCCAGAGCCTGAGGAACCGATCATTCCCCGCGGAGGCCAGGAGCCGGCCGTCGGGTGCGAAGGCCACCGCCCGAACCCGGCCAGAACCGCCGTCCACAACGGCACGATCGCGGCCCGTGTCCACGTCCCAGAATCGCAGGCTTCCGTCGCCCCCCGCGCAGGCCACGATCTGGCCATCGGGGCTGAACGTGACATCCGAGGCGTCTGGTGGCGGGCCGCAGAGGCGCGCGCGCTCGCGGCCCAGGGGGAGATCCCACAGGCGAATCACACGATCATAGATCGCCGACGCGGCCAGGATCCGGCCATTGGGGGAGAAGGCCACAGTCCGGGCGGCATGCGAGAACCGGCCCAGGATCGAAGCGGGTCCAGGCGACGTCGCGTCCCAGATCTTCACATGACCATCGGTCTGGGCCGTCGCCAACCGACTGCCATCAGGCGCGACCGCGACCGAGCTGATTCCGGCGGCGGTCTCGATCCGAGTGAGCTGGGGATAGCCGGCCCTCATCGCCCAGAGGATCAAGGTGCCAGTCGCACTCGCCGAGGCGAGCATGCGGCCGTCGGCGGAGAAGGCCAGGGCTCGGATCGACCCGGTAGGGGCCCGGAGCTCCGAGCGCAGCTCCGCAGACTCGAGGTCCCAGAGGCGGATCGTCGCGTCGGCGCCGCCGGTGGCCAGGGTTCGACGATCGGGTGAGAACGCCAACGACTGGATGCCCTCGAGATGGCCCGGTTGAGTCTCCCTCCTCCGACCGGTCGCGATCTCCCAGAGGATCGCATGGCCGTTCGAGTCCAGCGAGGCCAACGTCGCCCCGTCGGGCGAGCAGCGAACCAATTCCACGGCGCCGACACCTTCCACCTGGGATGACCAGATCTGGGTCCTGGGAGCCGACGCGTCCTTCTCCGCCACCATCTCGAGATAGGCCACGATCAGGGCGACCCCCGCCATGAGGCTGGACAGGGCCAATCTTGTGGGGAGGGTGACACCGACCACCTCTCTCGATGTGATTCGTCCGGCCGATCCGCGGCGGCACTCGAGTCCATCATCCGCTGGGCGGAATCCCAACCGCTGCATGGCACCAACTCCTCTCCTGGACGGGGCGGCTTGCGAGGGCGCAGGGCGATCCGGGAGCGCCACGGCGCCCAGCACGATGCGAGGCACAGCGAGAACCCGCACTTCTTCGGGGCTCGCCCCGAGCCCAGCTCAGGGCTCGGTGGTCCGGAACCTGGCCAGCAGCGTGTCGACCTCGGTCCACAATGCCCGGCAGGCGTCTTGTTCCTCCCGGGGGAGCTTGGCCAGCGCGGCCGGGTCGCGGAGGCTTGCCAGGTCGGGGTCAGCTTTCCAGGACTGGAGCGTCTTGATGATGAGAGGCCGGGCCTGGCGCGGACCGGTGTCCCGAAGCTGCGACCAGGCCCTCAGGTCAGCCTTGAGCCAGTCGATGGCTTGTTTGCGCCAGCGAGTCTTGGTCGCGTCGTCAAGTGGCGGGTCGTCCTTGCCCTGGCCCGAGCCGGCCAGGGTCGCGGCACAAGCGGCATGGTAGCGATGCCCGGCCTTCGGATCTTCGGCGAGCTTCGGTTGCGCCCGGAGGGCTTCGGCCCAGAGCCGGGCCGAGGCGCCGTGGAGTTTCTTCCCCGAGCAGACCAGGGCGAGGTCGCAGGTCTCGGCGACATCACCGGGCTTGGCCCGGCCGCTGAGGAGCGACGGAAGTTTCTGATCCAGCTCGACCAGCCGCTGGGCCTGTCGCACCCACTGGGCGGAGGGATAAGGCCAGCGCGGGTCCTTTGTCCCCAGCTCGTGGCCGCACTTGAGTTCGGAGAGTGCCTCCGCAAATCGGCCCTCCCGTTGAAGCACAAGGCCAAGGTTGCAGTGGGCCGTGGGAAAATGGGGATGGAGCCGCAGGGCTTCCTGGTACTCGCCGACTGCCTCTTCCCGCTTCCCTCGGTCGCGCAGCGCGTTGCCAAGGTTGTAGTGGCCAGCCGGATCGTTCGGCTTGAGCCGCAGGGCTTCGCGGTACTCGGCGATCGCCTCCTCCAAATTCCCCTGGGCCGAGAGGGCGGCGCCGAGGTTGTCGTGGGCATCGGCAAAGTCGGGCTTGAGCCGGAGCACCGCCCGGTATTCGGTGATCGCTTCCTCGAGCCTGCCCTGGTCATGCAAGGTAACGCCGAGGTTGAAATGGCCAATGGCATACTCGGGATTGAGCCGGAGCGCCATGCGGCATTCGGCGATCGCTTCCTCGAGCTGGCCCTGGCCTTCCAAGGCGAGGCCGAGGTTGGTATGGGCCGCGGGGAAGTCGGGCTTGAGGCGGATGGCCTGGCGGTACTCGGCGACCGCCTCGGCCAATCTCCCCTGACGATACAGGGCGATGCCCAAGGTGTTGTGAGCCTGGGGATAGTCGGGCTTGAGCCGCAGCGCTTTGCGGCACTCTCCGATCGCCTCGGCCCATTTCCCTTGATCCACCAGCGCCCTGCCGAGGTTGTCGTATGCCAGAAAGTCGTCGGGATTGAGCCGGATCGCCGTGCGGCATTCGGCGATCGCTTCCTCGAGCTGGCCCTGGCCTTTCAGGACAACGCCGAGGTTGCTGTGGGCCTCCCAGTAGGAGGGCTTGAGGCGGATGGCTTCCCGATACTCGGTGATCGCCTGGGCAAGGTTCCCTTGCTCGCCCAGGGCCAGGCCGAGGAGGTGGTGGCCCCACGCGATGACCTGGACGTTCTCGGACTTGAGATAGATCGAGCTGCGCAGGGCGGCGACAGCTCGATTGAGGGCCTCCTCGGCCCCGGCACGATCGCCACGCTGCTTGAGCAAACGACCATAGCACGTCCAATGGCGGCCATCGTCGGATCGGAGCCGAACCAGGTCCCGGAAGACCGCCACCGCCTCGGCCTCTCGACCGCGGCGCTCCAGGAGATGAGCCAGCTCGTGCCCCGTCTCGGGACGCAGGGCCCGCGCCACGCTGTAGAACCGGATCGCCTCCTCCGTCTGCGGCGGATGAGCGTGCTCCAGGTAGAAACCCAGGAGGTAATTGAGACCGACATCGCCCGGGTATCGCTCCCAGGCGCGGCGCAGCAGCGCCACGGCGGCATCCGGATCGCCCGCGGCGGCCACGGCGGCGGCCAGCAGGTTCAGGTCCTGCACCGGCCAGATCCCGGGGTCGGCTTCCAGGACCAGCTTGCGCAAGGGCTCGAGCTGGGCCTTGAGGTCGGTATACGACCACAACTCACGGAGCCGGTCGCGTCGCGGGTCCGGATCGGCCGCGCGGGCCGCGGCCAGCAGGTGCCTCCACCCCGCCTCCGGCTCGGGACGGGCCTTCCGGCGCCGCGACGTCCAATCATCCAGGCCCGCCGCCAGGGCGACCGCCACCGACGCGGGTCGGGCCTTGATCCTCGCCCCGACCTCGGCCGGGGGTAAGGCAGCCACGTCGATCCCCGCCTGGCAGAAGGCGTCGGCATAGGCGGCGTCGCTGACCGAGCCGTCGGGGTCATCGGCCTCGGCCGAGCGAATATCCACCAGCCTGGCCAGGAGCCTCTGATCGTCCTGGGCCGCCCGCGCGGCTTCGCTCGCTTGCCGGACCAGGGCCGCGACGCGATGCCGGGTCGGCATGTCGCGGGCATCGGCCAGCAACCGGGCGACTGCCTGGGCCGCGTCGCGGGCGGCGATCCACCGCGTCAGGTCGTCGCCGGCCCGCCGGGCCTCGTCGCGCAAGACCTCGGCCTCGCGCAGAGCCAGGTCCACCCGGGCGGCCCGCCGTTGCTGCTCCCGCGCCAGGTAAGCCCAGCCGCCGCCAGCCAGGCCGAAGGTCACCAGCACCGAGGCGGCCAGCGCCACGGCCACCCGCCGCCGCTTCCCCTCCTCCTCCGCCCGCGCCTGCGCCTCCACCCGCGCCAGTTCCGCCGCCCGCAACCGCTCTTGCACCCCGGCCAGATAGGCCGTCATCGATCGCGCCACCTCACCGGCATCGCGCGGCCGCTGGTCCCGCGCCGGCGCCAGGCAGCGCCGGACCAGGTCGATCAGCTCAGCCTCGGCGCCACAAGCATCAAGTCGGTCCCAGGTCTCAGCCAGCTCACCGCGCTCCGCCCGGGCGTGGGCCTCCTCGCGCGTCGGTCCCACGAACGGCGGATGGCCGGTCAGGACTTCACAGAGGATCGCCCCCAGACCGAAGACGTCGGCGCGCTCGTCGACCCGATCCAGCTCGCCCCGAGCCTGCTCCGGAGCCATGTAGCCCGGGGTCCCCAGGATCGAGCCCGCCTGCGAGGCGCTCGCCGCCGAGCCGCTCCGCACCGTCGCCACGACCGTCTCGTCGGCCCCGTCCGGCGTGGTCTCGTCCCCCCCTTCCCCTTGCGGCAGGACCTTGGCCAGGCCCCAGTCCATGACCTGCACCTCGCCGAAGCGGCCCGCCATGATGTTCGACGGCTTCAAGTCGCGGTGGATCACGCCCCGCGCGTGGGCATAGGCCATCGTCTGGCAAACTTGCTCGAAGATCGCCAGGAACCGCGGCAGGTCCTGCGCCGGGTCGGTCCGCTCGTGGAGCAAGGCCGCCAGGGTCCGCCCCTGGATCAGTTTCATGGCGAAGTAGGGCCGTCGATCGGGCTCGGGGAAGGCACCCAGCTCGTAGACCGGCACGATCCCGGGATGCTGCAACTGGCCGCCAATCTGGGCCTCCTCGATGAACCGCCGCGTCACCTCGGGGCTGCCCCGGTGCGACTCGAGCAGGACCTTGACGGCCAGGTCGCGGCCCAGATCCACGTCCCGGCCCTTGAGCACGGCCCCCATGCCGCCCCGGGCGATCTCGCCCTGGAGCTCGTAGCGGCCCATGCTGACACCATCCCGGGGCATGGCTCCCCAGCGCGGCCGGGCCACCAGGCCCGGCTCCTCGGGCAGTTCGCGCAGCCGGACCGGAGGCGGCTCGCCCGGGCCGAGCTCCCGGGTCGAGAGCACGCTCCGGCCCGGGGCGGCTGCGACGGTCAAGCCATTGCTGGAGATCGGGCCAGCCCTCGACCCGGCTGTGTCCACCTCGACCATCCGCACGGCCAGGTGCATCAGCTCCAGGTAGGCGCGCAATGGATCGGCCAGCATGGGGTGCCGGGCCAGGAACCGCTCGGGGTCCGCGGGCCGGCCGGCTTCGAGCTCGGCCAGGTAGTCATTCAGGACCCGCGCCAGCTCGACCTCGCGGGCAGCCTCAGGACCGAGACCTTCACCCGATGCGGATTCCTCGCGACTCATGAGCGTTCCCTCAGCATCGTGATCAGACGATCCATGGCCCGCTTCCAGAGGACCTGGACCGCGTCCAGCGAGCGGCCCATCCGCTGGGCGATTGTCGGGAACGGGAGGTGTTCCAGGTTACGCAGGATGAAGACCTCCCGATAGTGTGCGGGGAGATGCTCCAGGGCGTCGGCCAGGAGCACGGCCTGCTCGCGGCGCACCGCCTGGGCGCTGGGCGAGGAGATGGGCCGCGCCAAGGCGCGCTGCACGGCCAGGCTGGAGCGGTCGAGCAGCGCCTCCAGCGACTGTTGCCGTCGATAATCGCGACCCTGCGCCGTGTGGTGCTTGGCCTGGTTGGCCAGGGTGTTGACCAGGATCTTCCGCAGCCAGGCGACCAGCTCGGGCTCGGTCGAGCCGGCGAACTGGTGAAACTCGCGGTGGGCCTTGAGGAACGTCTCCTGGACCAGGTCCGAGGCATCGAGCAAGACGCGCAGAGGCCGGCCGATCAAGGACCGGGCCATGAGACGGAGGTAGTTGCGATAGAGCTCCAGCAGGCGGCCCCGCGCCACCGGGTCGCCGGCGCGGGCGCAGTCCAGGAGATCCTCGGGCCTGGCGTCGGGGTCGGAGATCCCGGGGTCCATCGTGAGCTCTCGATCGATCTAGGCCTTCTTAAACAAGAATGGGTCCGGGCTGCCTCCGGATGGCCGCGGGCCGAGCCGAGGACTTGATTGTGGAGACGGTCTCCCTTCCCTCCCTGGAAACAGACAAGATCGCCGCGGAAAACCGGCGCGCCGGCAGCGATTCTCGACGGTCGGAAGGGGAACCTCGCCATCGGGAATCCTGCGGCAGCCGCCCTCGGCCGCCTTCTGCCAGCCGAGGGCGGCTGGCCCACACGAGTTAGATCGACTCACCCCAGTGGGCCAGGCGGTGGCGGTTCAGCTCGTGCAAGGCATCGTGAGCGGCGCGGATCGCTTCGAGGCTGGTCCCGACATATTTCTCGACGAGGGCGGCGGCGATCTCGAAAGCCACGACATTCTCGACGATCACGCTGGCGGCCGGGACGGCGCAGACGTCGGACCGTTCGTAGGCCGCCGGCTGGGGCGCCTTGGTCGCCAGGTTGATCGACGGCCCGCGCGCCGCCAGGGTGCTGATCGGCTTCTTGCTGGCCCGGACGACGATCGGCTCGCCGTTGGACGTGCCCCCCTCGATGCCGCCGGCATTGTTGGTCGGCCGGCGGAAGCCGAACCGGCGGTCGTCGGGCGGATGGTCCGACTCGTATCGGATCGGGTCCATCACCCTCGAGCCCGGCCGGCGGGCGGCCTCGACCCCCAGGCCGATCTCGACGGCCTTGATCGCCTGGACGCTCATCACCGCGGCCGCCAGCCGCGCATCGAGCTTGCGGTCGTACTGGGCGTGGCTCCCCAGCCCGATGGGGCAGCCCGTGACCACGGCTTCGACGATCCCGCCCAGGGTGTCGCCGGCCTCCCGCGCCGCGTCGATCGCGGCGACGATCGCCGGATCCGCCCCGGGATTGAGCGTGTAGACCACGCTGGCATCGCGGATCGCCGGGTCGAAGGACAGCGGCGGCGCGGCGATGCCGCCCAGCTCGCGCACGTAGCCGAAGACCGTGATCCCCAGCTCCCGCAAGAGCAGCTTGGCCAGCGCTCCCACGGCCACCCGCAGCGCCGTCTCGCGGGCGCTGGCCCGCTCGAGCACCTGGCGAATCCCGGTCTGATAATTGATCGCCCCGGCCAGGTCGATGTGGCCGCCCCGCGGCGCGGCCGGCTCCGCTAACCGCTCCAGCTTGGCATCGTTGTTGATCAACCGCAGCGTGATCGGTCCGCCCGTCGTGATGCCGTGATACACGCCCGAGTCGACGAGGATCCGGTCTGTCTCCAGCTTCTGCCGCTTCCCCCGCCCATAGCCTCCCTGGCGCCGCTCCAGCTCGCGGTCGATCAGCGCCGTATCGAGCAGGACGCCCGACGGAAACCCTTCCACGATGGCTGTCAACGCCGGCCCGTGCGACTCGCCGGCAGTGAGATAGCGGAGCATGGGATCAACGAGCCAAATTGGGGGACCTTGCCGGCCCCGAGAGGATGGGTTTCTTTACTCCCAGGGGAACTTGCCGCCGGTGAGGCGCTCATAGGCCTCGATGTACTTCGCGCGCGTTTTCACGACGACATCCTCCGGCAGCTCGGGCGGCGGGCTGGCCTTGTCCCAGCCGGTCGTCTCGAGCCAGTCACGGACGAACTGCTTGTCAAAGGACGGCTGCGGGCCGCCGGGCCGATACCGATCCCACGCCCAGTATCGCGAGCTGTCGGGAGTGAGCACCTCGTCCACCAGCAAGAGCTCGCCGGTCCGGTCGTCGAACCCCCACTCGAACTTGGTGTCGGCCAGGATCAGTCCGCACTTCAAGGCGTGGTCTGCGGCGGTCCGATAGACCTCCAGGCTCATCGATTGTAACGTCTCGGCGACCTCGGTGCCGACAGACCCGGCCATGAATTCGAGCGAGACATTCTCATCGTGACCGGCCTCCGCCTTGGTGGCTGGCGTGAAGATCGGGTCGATCCGATCCCCCTCGACCAGCCCGGCCGGCAGGGCCCGCCCACAGACCGTTCCGGACGCGCGATACTCCTTCCAGCCGCTGCCGGCCAGGTAGCCCCGCACCACGCACTCGAAGGGCACGACCCGGGCCTTGCGGGCCAGGGTCACGCGGCCCCGCAGCGCCTCGCGTTCTGCCGGGCTCAGATCGAGCCTGAGCGCATCGACCTCGGTCGAGAGCACATGGTTCGGGACCGGGAGGTGCTCAAACCAGTAGGCGCTCAATCCTGTCAAGACGCGGCCCTTGTCCGGGATGCCGTTGGGCAGGACCCAGTCGAACGCACTGATGCGATCCGTGGCGACCAGAAGCAGCCGGTCGCCCAGGTCGTAAACATCCCGCACCTTGCCCCGGCGCTTGGGGATCGACCCCGATCCCAGATCCGTTTCGAGCAGCGTCATACGGCCTTCTCTCGTGGAGGAAGTGACATGCGTTCAGCAAGCACAACGGGATCAGACCCGATGCCGAGTCCTGGACGCCGGCCAGTCTACCCGCCTGCCCAGGTTTTGGTCGATCTCACTGGGAGGGGAAGGGAGTCCGGCTGCTCTTCCGGACCGGGTGGACCACCGCGCTGGTCCCATCCACCGCGGACCCGTGCCTCCTGAGAGGAATTCTTTTCGCCTCCATGCTTGCGGGTCGTTATGCTGACAGGGTGCTCGCGAGGAGCTGCGACGGCGGCGGTCGGGTCGCCGGGCCGAGTGTTGATGGAGTCCGTAGGCGGGGCGTTGCGGCGGGCGAGGTCCGCCGCCGGCTCGATTGCCCTTTCGGGAGGGGCCGCCCGACTGATCCTTTCCCAGTTCCTGCCAAGGAGTCGCGTCCATGTTCGGAACTCGGTCCTGGTGGGCCGCCGTGTTGCTGGCTGTGCTCGGGCACCTGGTGGGCTCCGCCGCGATCGCCGGGGATCCAACGCCCGACGACATCCTCAAGAGCCGCGGCCTGACGAAGTCGGGCATGCTGTACGTCCTCGACGCGGAGACCAGCTTCCTCGACAAGGTCGGCAAGCTGCAACCGAGCTACCGAGATTTGAAAGGGCTGCACGACAAGTTGTTCGCGGTCACCCGGAACCAATTCGAGTATGACCAGCTTAACGATCAGTGGACTGGTGTCAACCAGCGGCTCCGGGATGTCCAGGCTGAAATCGACACCCATCCCCCGTTGACCAACAACCTGCTCCGGGAAAGCTGGCAGAATCTCCTCGCCATGGAGCGGCAGCTCCGGTACGAGTACAACGAGCTGAACACTCAGGTCACCCTGAGGTACAGGAAGCTCATCCCCGACTGGCAGAAGGAGCAGCTCACCAAGGACTTTCAGAAGCGGCGGGAGGAGTTCTTGAAGGAGACCCGCGATTTGCGCGCCGTTGCCGACACGGTCAAGGAGCAATATGGGAGGTTATCCAAGGACGATGCCGTCAAGAAGGCCCTCGGAACCCTCCGGAGTGCGACGAAGGCCAGGGTGGATCTTGGCCCCTCCCCGGAATTCAAGAACAAGAGCGCCTGGTTGATCAGCGCCGAGAGGGGGACGGCCCCTGAGAACTTTGCTCGCAGGCCGACCCGGAAGCCGGCACAAAACGACCGTCCCGCCAGGGGCAGTCCCAAGAGCAAGCGGAACGACTCCTCGGCCCCGGGGACCCCAGCGCCACGTCCGGAATGACCGCGCCGGGTGCGAGTCTCCTCACGCCGAAACGGAGCCTTCTCGATCTGGCCGCGGTGGCCGGCGGAGTCGGCCACCGCGGCCAGCACAAGTCTCCGGCCGAGTCTTGGCCAGATCTCCGGCTTCGGTGAACAGGACCACCGACTTCGACAAGGAGGGAACGCCGCGCGCCGGTGCAATCCTCCCCAAGCTCGGCACCGAGACCCGGCGCCACACCGACTCAACGGAGCGAGCTCGCCGCGCACCAGGTCGCGGCAATCCGACCAAACCGTTCATTGTTCTCAATTCTCTGGCCGTTTGACTTCTTGCCCTTCAGGTGTTGGTCTGCTCGGTACGTTGGGCATTTCTCTCGAGATTCCCAACTTTTCTCGCCCAGGCACTTGTCGCGGGGTCGGTGTCGCCCTAGGATAGAAGCGTCCAAAACGTTCATTCATCTGGGGACCGCCCGTTCATGGCCCCTGACGACCTTCTCTTGAGAACGCAGCAGGTTGCGCAGGCGCTCGGGGTGAGTGCCAGCACGGTCAAACGGTGGGTCGATCGAGGAATCTTGAGCGCGACCCGCACGGCGGGCAAGCACCGGCTGATCCCCCGGTCGGAGGCGGTGCGCCTCGCCCAGCGGCTCAAGCTGCCCCTGGCGGGTCGGGAGGTGCTGGTCGGGACGGACGCGACGGTGGTCCAGGGGATCGATGACCGAGTTCGAAACGGACTCACCAAGGCCCTCCAGGCGGGCGATGCGCCCCGGGCCACGGGGCTGATCCGTGGGGTGGTGGCCTCGGGTCTCGGTGCCGTGGCGCTGGCCGACCAGTTGATCAGTCCGGTGATGGAGCGCATCGGCGACGGCTGGGAGGTCGGCGAACTCGACGTATTCCAGGAGCACCAGGCGTCGCACATCGTGACGGCGGCCCTGACCGGGCTGATCGATGGGGCCGCTCGCAGGCGGAATCCGCAGGCGCCTCTGGCCGTGGGGGCGACCCCCGAGGGGGACTACTACCAGATCGCGCTCCTGCTGGGCGAGCTGGTGCTCCGCGAGCTCGGCTGGGACGTGCGCAACCTCAGCGTGAACCTGCCGATGCGGTCGCTGATCCAGGCCGTCCGCGGGTGCCGGTCGAGGTTGGTCTACCTCTCGGTGAACCACCTTGTGGATGAGGATCGGTTCGCGCGGGAATACCACGTGTTCGGCCAGGCCGCCGCCTCCCGCGGCACGGCGGTCGTCCTGGGCGGACGTGCCCTGGGGCCCGGGCTCCGCGACCGCTTGGGTCATGCCCGCTTCGGCGAGCGGATGGCGGACCTCTCCGAGTTCGCACGACAACTGGGCCCGGTGGCGACCTTGGCCGGCGCCACGCCGAGTTGAACGGCCTCAAGGATCAACCGGTCCGGAACACCACGGGATTGAGGGTCAAGTGTCAGGAAGGGAGGAGATGCTGTGAAGACCTCGAGACAGGACCGCGATGCCGTCGCCTTTGCGGCTCTCGACGGAGACGCAACCCGTGTCCTGACCGCGAAGGACGAGCGCGAACTGCTGGACTCGCTGGCCGACTGCAGGCGAACGCTCGCGGAGGCCCACTCACGGTCTCAATGGGTCGACAGGCCGGCCGGGGCGGACGATCCCGAGGCTCGGGCGCACGACCGTGCCGCCGGCCCCAACCCGGCAGCGGTCAAGGTCGGTGCGGTCTGGCGTCGCTACAACGAGCTCCGCACCAAGCTGGCACTGGCGAATGTGCGGCTGGTCGCACATATCGCCAAGCCCTACCGACATCGCGGCATCCCCTCTGCTGACCTGATGCAAGAGGGTTTCTGCGGGCTGCTCGAGGCGATCGACCGGTTCGAGGTGAACCACGGAACGAAGCTCGCGACCTATGCCACCTGGTGGATCCGCCAGGCCATGCAGCGGGCCGTGGCCTCGGGGGCTTACCCGGTCCGGCTCACGCCGCGACACCTCCGCCAACTGGCGCAGAACCAGGAATTCCTGGAACGGTGTCGGGTTGCAATGCCCGCCGTGGCCGACCGCGAAGCCGGGGATGGGGACGGCCTGTCTCCGTTGATTCAGCGGCTGTGCACCGCGACTCGCCCCGCCCTCTCACTCGACACCGCGTTCGGCGGCGGATCGGCGTGCAACCTCGTCCCGACCGTGAGCGACTCGGACGGCGACTCCAGCGGCGATCTCGACACGAAGGAGATGGTCGCGAGGCTGCTCCAGGCGCTGGGGCCCCGGGAGCGGGAAGTCCTGGCCCTGCGGTACGGGCTCACCGGCAGGCCCAAGCGATCCCTCACCGAGGTGGGCGAGCGACTCAAGATCTCCAAGGAGCGCGTCCGCCAGATCCAGGCCCGCGCCCTCGAGAAGCTCCGCGCCGCCGCCGAGACCAACCAGGCCGGGACTCGCTGGCTGGCCGGGATCTGATCGCCGGAATGGGTGTGGGAACGGTCCGACCCGATACGCCGGTTGGTCGTCATCGTGATCTATATTCTATTATATGTCGATTTTGTGAGTTACATTCATGGCCGAGTCGAGGCGGGTCATCATCATCGGCGCCGGGCCCGGGGGGTTAGCCAGTGCGATGCTCCTGGCACGGGCGGGAGCCCGGGTCCGGTTGATCGAGCGGCAGCCATTGGTGGGCGGCCGGACTTCGACGCTGGGCGGCCAGGGGTTCCGGTTCGACCTGGGCCCCACGTTCTTCCTCTATCCCTGCGTCCTGGAAGCACTCTTTGCGGCGGTCGGTCGTGACCTGCACGAAGAAGTCGAGCTGATCAAGCTCGATCCCCAGTATCGTCTGGTATTCGGCTCGGGGGGCGAACTGCTCGCGACGCCGGAGATTGCCCGGATGGAACAGGCGATCGCCCGGCTCTCGCCCCACGACGCCGGCCAGTTCCGCCGGTTCCTGGCCGACAATCGAGTGAAGCTGGGGCAATTGAAGTCGGTGCTCGAATCGCCGTTCCTGCGCTGGGGCGACCTGCTCTCGCCCCACCTGATGAAGCTGCTCACCAACCTCCGCCCCTGGCGATCGCTCGACGGCGAACTCGGCCGGTATTTCCACGATGAGCGCGTCCGGCTGGCGATGACGTTCCAGTCGAAGTACCTGGGGATGTCGCCCTTCAACTGCCCAAGCCTGTTCTCGATCCTTTCTTTCATCGAGTACGAATACGGCGTGTTTCACCCGGTTGGAGGCTGCGGCGCGGTGAGCCGGGCCATGGCCGATGTGGCCGAGGACCTCGGGGTCGAGATCTCTCTCGAGGACGACGTCGAGGAGATCCTCTTCGAAGGACGTCGCGCGGTGGGCGTGCGGTCGCGCTCGGGGACGCATCGTGCCGATGCCATCGTGATCAACGCCGACTTCGCCCGCGCCATGCGACGG
>JAJPJC010000021.1 GCA_021324445.1 Isosphaeraceae bacterium | reverse complement strand
TTCAAGGGTCCGGAGAGCGCATTGTGCCCGCGGCGTGCGGCTCGGGCCAGATCCCTCCGGTTCACGGGCACGACGCCGGCGGTTTTTCTCAGACAAACTCCTAGCTCAGCCCGAATCGTCGTTGAGGAGGGAACCGTTTGCAGGAGGCGATTCACCATCGATTGCCTCAGCTCGATTCTCGGAGATCGCCTTGGGTGTTGGTAGCTCCAATCTGCTAATCATGCACTCAACGAGGCGAAGAATCCATGCTTTTGCGCCGCTTTCGAAATAGTCGAGTCTGGAGTTGACAATGTAAAACGACAGCGCCATAATCTCCTGCTAGGCTCAGGGAGGTTTCTCAACTCACTTTGATGGACCCCTGTTCATGGCCGAAAACGAATCGCTTGATCTCACGTCGCCCCAAGCCAAACGCTGGAATGCCCTTCAGAACGCCGCACTCAGGGGAGAGTCATCCCAGAAGCTTGGAGTGATCGCAAGAGAGACCCTCCGCAAGGCTCTCCGCAAGGTCATCACCCAGTTTGAGCGATACGGGGTCACGATCGCCGAGTTCCTTGCCAATCGTGGTTCCCCCTCGACTCTACGAAAGCTCCTCCGCCAGACGAAGGGACATCCATACGCCGAATTGCTAGTCACGGTGCTCGACTCGAACCCCGCCGCAAGGACCGAGTGCGTACACCAATGGTTGCATGCTGTTCTCGATAAGGTCTTCGATCAGATTAGTCTTGGTGTGGGCGGCTCTGAATTCTTCCCCAGCTTCTACGACACCGGGGCTTTTTTCCTGGAGGTTCGGAACGAGCTTCGCGACGAAGTCTCAAGAATGGCGTTCAACATTGTTGATGACCCACGTTGGAAGCCTAAGGTCCCTGGAAAGCGAGGAGAGCCCCAGACCGATGCAACGGCCGAGTTGTTGTCGATGTCTCTGGTCGGAGGAACTAAAGAATGATCCCTCGGCCGATATCTTATCGCGCTGAGTACACCGCCGATGGAATCACCGAACGAAGGGTGATCACGGCCCGACGGGAATTCGGCCTCGATTTCATGGCCCCGCAGAATTACTTTTTCGCCGGTCTCCCGCCCCGCCTCGTGGATCTCCTCCGAATTGGCGAGACGATCTATGCCGTGGATCGGCTTGTGCGGCGACGACGAGGCCCGTCTCAGTCGTGGAGCAGGGACTTGAACCTCCGGGTCGGAGTTCTTGACCCTGATTTTTGGGCTGCCGCTGAAACCCTAGGCGCGTTGCAGGATACGATCGAGTTCGTCACCGGAGATACTTGGGCCTTCGAGTTTTTTCGCGGCTCGCGCCAATACGAATGGATGTGCCCGCTGCTCTCGGAAGTCTTCGCCAAAGAGTCGCCGTTGGTCTGCCTCTACAGTGGGGGCCTGGACTCAGTGGCTGGGCTGGCATTGCGCCTGAGAGAGTGTCCCGATCGCCTCGTACTCCCGGTGACTATCAAGCGTCTCCCTCGTCAGGATATGCTTGTCAACGAGCAGTTCAAGCTGTTGAGTGATCGGCGCGGAGCCAAGATCGAACCGCTGATCATCACGGTGATGATGAACCAGCCTGCTGGTCTGACGTGGGCCAGGCGCGAGAGAAGTCAACGAGGCCAGTCATTCCTGTTCGCTGCGGCTGGAGCCGTTGCGGCCGCCCTTACGGGCCAGTCGAGTGTCGAGGTCTTCGAGTCGGGTATCGGGTCGGTCAATATCCCACTGATGGCGGGCATGGTCGGATCGATGGCTACAAGGGGCTGCCATCCCGAATTCCTGCGTAGGATGTCCTGCCTGGTCTCGCTCGTCACTGGGCGACAGATGAACTTCCGGCTGCCGTTCTTCGACTTTACCAAAGGGGAGATGGTCAGGGCATTGAACGATTCGGGCCTCGCCGATATGGCCGGGGCAACCGTCTCTTGGGCTCGCTTTCCGGTGGGATACCACCCCTACCAGCAATGCGGCATTTGTCCGGCCTGTGTGTTCCGGCGACAGGCGATACAAGTCGCCGAGATTGATGAGCCCGAGGGCCTGTACACATTCGACCTGTTCGGTCCTGCCGCGGAGGTCAACCGCATCCCGCCCGACAAACTCAACTACTTGAAGGCGTTTCTCATGCAAGTCGCCGGGTGGGCCGATATCGAGACCACTGGGCGACTCCCCGCGCCCGTGGAACGCCACCTACGGCGGACCCGAGTTCTAAAGCTGAGTGATTCGCCCCAGCCCATCATTGACCTACTCGCACGGCACCGGGACGAGTGGGAACTGATTGCTGCTGAAGGACGCGAGAAGGGCTACAGATGGGCAAGGCTGCTGGCCCCGGCCTCGGGCTTCGTCGGGCAAGGAGCGAATTATGCCTCCACTTGACATCGATCCCCGCGCGCTAGGGCAGCGGATCAGCGAGGCGCGGAAGGCACGGGGCAAGACCCAGGAGGAGGTGGCCGAATTCCTGGGGTACAGCCGCCCGACCTACATCGCCATCGAGAAGGGGGAGCGTCCGGCCAAGCCCGAGGAGATCGTCAAGCTGGCCTCATTCCTTGGCCGCAAGGTCAACGAGCTGGTTCGGCCAGGGGAGCCGGTCACGGACTTGCAGCCCCATCTGCGGGCCGTGGCCGACCGGATGAAGGCGGCCGACCAAGACGGTCTGAACGCCGCCATCGACCAGCTCCAGGCGCTCGCCGAGGATTCTCGCGAGCTGGAGCGAATCATAGGCGCCCCGCTCAGACTCAGTTATCCCCTTGAGATCGCGCTCAACCCCAAGATCGACCCCACGGAACAAGCCGAGGTCGCCTCAGAGCAAGAGCGGAAGCGCCTCGGGCTGGGCGACCAGCCGGTGATCTACCTCCGCAGCATCCTGGAGTGGGAAGTCGGCCTGCGGATCTTCTACACCGACCACTTGCCCTCGAATATTGCCGGGATGTACGCCTACTCGGCCGAACTAGGTGCCTGTATCCTGATCAATCGCAAGCATCCCCCGGAGCGGCGCCGGGTCTCGATGCTCCACGAGTATGGCCACTTCCTGCTCAGCACGGATCGCTACAAGCCGGGCATCGACTATCTGACCATCCCTGGCCGGAAGCCTGCCAACGAGCGGTTCGCCGAAGCGTTCGCCCTGAGCTTCCTCATGCCCGCCGCGTCCGTCCGGCAGAAATTCCAGGACATCGTGGCCACGACCGGCGATTTTCAGGTGGCCGACCTCTGCCGTATGAAGCATTTCTACTACGTGTCGCTGGAGGCGATGACGCTGCGGATCGAGCGGTTGGGCCTGATCCCGAAAGGGATGTGGGAGTACCTGAAGGAGGCAGAATTCGCACCCCGCAAAGCGGAAGCGATGCTGGGACTCCCGGCGCCTCCGATTAACGACAGCATCGTCCCCGAGCGGTACAGGTATCTCGCGGTCCATGCGTATGAGCGGGGTGAGATCGGCGACGGCGACCTCGCCCACTACTTGCGCTGCGACGTGGTGACGGCCCGTGAGATCGTCGCCGGGATCTTGACCAGTCGCGAGGTCGAGTCCTCGGGGGAGGAGCGGACGCTCAAGTTGGAATTTCCTTTCTCCTTGCTGAGTGAGAGCCGGTGACTCGACTTCGACGCAGCGCGACCCCAGCCCCCGTCGCGATTGACGCCTGTTGCCTGATCGATCTGCTGGCCTCGGGGCGGGCGGAGGAAATCCTGCGAGCCACCGGGTACGCTTGGCACCTACCCCTCGCCGTGCAGGGAGAGGTCCAGCACGTGCGGCGGCCCGATCCTGCGCATGCGGGGGCAGTCATCACGGTCCCGGCAGACCTGAGCCCGTACCTCGCGTCGGGCCTGCTGACACAGTGCCAGCCGGACGATCCTCAAGAGCAAGCCCGGTTCGTCCGCTACGCGACCCAATTCCGCTCGGACGGCGAGGCGATGTGCCTGGCTCTCGCCGAGGTTCGGGGTTGGATGGTGGCGACCGACGACCGCAAGGCCATCCGGGTCGCTCGGGTGGCGGGTTTGACGGTGATCTCCTGCCCCGAGCTAGTCAAGGCATGGGCCGTGGCGACCAAGCCCGGCCGTGTGACCCTCGTGCAGGTCTTGTCCGACATCCAGACGCTCGCCCAGTTCCGACCGAACCCGACGATGCCCGAGTCGGCGTGGTGGTCCAAGCAGCTTGCGCTGGTCCCCTGAAATCGGCGAGTGGGCACCAAGTCGGCCCTATCTGATGAATCTGTATTCAAGGGCGAGGCTGATGGTCGTCATGGCAGGGGCTCCTTAGCAGCCTCTTGCCTGGCCCCACGGGTGTCTCTAGCACTCGTGGGGCCTTTTTTTGTTGGGGTCGAGGCCAACCCTCGACCCGACACCAGCATTGCACCAAACAGCGTATACGCAGGCAACCTCAATAACGGGATTTTGCCGTTAAACGCGATGCATCATCGCCGTATACTAGGTGGTAGCCGTATCGCTGTAGGTGGTATGATCGCGGGAGACACCGTAACTCCCGGGGACTGCGATCATGAAGCGGACCAAGACAGGGAATCCCAAGAGGCAGACGACCGAGGTTGAATTGCGAGTCGTCCGGCTCGCGCTCCCGCCGGGGGAAAATTGGTGTCAGTTCAGAAATTGGTGTCAGTTCAGTTTTCCCGGGGGAAAACTGAACTGACACCAATTCCCTCCCCTGCTTTTCGGTCTAGGGACAGAAGTTTATCAGTTGGTTGGATACCTGGTCCCATGGACGGAATTTGGGAGAAGCACCGGATCATCGGCATTCACGTTTGAGGATCTCCCATCGGACTACTGGGGAACGGTGTTCGGAGCAGGCCTCGGTTCGGCATTCCGTCAGGGCATGGATCTTCAGGACCAGGTCACGAACTTCTTCACAGAGGACATGGGTGGGGTGCTCAACCCAAACCAGACTCCTGACTTTGCCTCGTTACCGCTGAATGAACTGGAACACCAAGTGCAGTGGCAGACGTGGCAGACCGCTTTTTGGCGCGGTTTTTGGAGTTTCCTGGTTGACGTGTTTAACGCCGTGGTGGAGGTGAGCATTCAGATCGGTCCAGTGTAGCATTCTGATCGCCTGAAGAGTGCCGGTAAAGGTTGCTGTTCCCGGCGCGTCGATGAGACCACCTTTGGCTCTGTCTTGTTCTGGAGCCGGCGACTGTATCAAACGACGTACTTCAGAATCTGAATCTGGATACCTGCAACGCGGGTCGTAACGACTCGCGTGTACCATTGCCGGCCGATCTTTTACAACTCGTAATACATTGGCCGTCAAGATGACCGAAGGACGCCATTTTGCGTCACTGACGTTCGAATGGATGGGTTGGGTGGCGATTATCGAGGGGGGGTGCAGGATGGGCAAGCATGCTGCCGTGGCAAGACCGTTATATCTTCGCATTGCACAAGCATGCTTTATGATTATCCTATTAGATCTATTGTCAGAGTTTATATTTGCATATTTAGATATTTATCTTTATAACAATTTCACGCGGACCTCGATTGAACCGTGTACTATGCAAGTTGTTGCCCGAGATGATGAGCTGTATTTTTTCGTCCAAGTGCACGAAGTGGAGAGGCATAGGACCCTCATGCGCTCCTACGGTACGTTGCCTAGGAGGTGGTTTAGCTACATGATTATTATTAAAGTCCGTGATGATCAATGGACTGCTGAAGTCAAAGATACGGGTGTGCAGTTTGGGGAGTCATGGAAGTTCGTTCTGTTCACGTTTAATGAAAATATTTATGTCTATCAGTACCCTTCTTATAAAACGGCCGAAGCCGTCTACGTATTCCGCGAGGGTCGATTCGAAGCCGTCCCGGAGGATAGAGCCGCCGAGCTGTTGAAGATTGCGGCAGTGGGTCCGGTGCGGAGTTCCTCGCAAACCGATGGTCAGTGGGGTCGCCTCTTGGAGATGAAAGGCTACGGACGGCACACCGGCGAGTTTGAATGGCACAACATGAGATTCAAGTGTGAATTCGCAAATGATATAATAAAAGTGACGCACAGATTGCGCCCTGGCGGGAATCGGCCCGTCCGGGAGGTCGAGCAATCGATTCTGCTTCCGAGCGGCGTTGTGTTTCGGTTTTCGGTGGAGAGATGAGAGGGGGACGAAACGGGGACGCAGTGCGCCGTGCTAAGGTGTAGGTCTTCAGTGGATGCAATTCCCACCCGGCAACTGGGTCGCTCCAGCCGGTAGGAACGCGAAAAGGGGAATAGTGCCACCCGGCAGGCTGACAAGTGTCGGACGAAGCTGAGCCCTGTTCGCAGCCGAGTCGTCGCAAATCGCGACGGGGTGTCACTATTCGATATTGTGCCAACTGTCACGGACCTCTTTCGGGGAGTGGTTTTGCCGCTCCGTGCCAGTTGGCACAATAGGGACGTAGCGATTTAACTTGGGCAATCCAGGAAACCTGGACAGATCACTCACACCGCCCCGGATCCCAGGCGCCACCGGCAGCTTCAACGTCACCGTCGCGGTGCAGGACAACTTCGGCGGCGTCTCGACCCAGAGCTATGCGATCACCGTCAACTCGGCGCCGCCCAACCAGCCGCCGGTGATCACCTCCCAACCCCGGTTGTACGCCGCGGTGGGGGTGCAGTACAGCTACCAGCTCAGTGTGACCGACCCCGAGAACGACGGGCCGTACACCTACAGCTTCTCGGGCAGCTATCCCTCAGGCATGTCGATCAACTCGTCCGGCCTGGTGACCTGGACTCCGCAATCCAACCAGTCCGGGACGTACAGCCTGAGGATCCAGGTGGCCGACTCGGGCTCGCCGACCGCCTACGGATTCCAGACCTACACCCTGACCGCCGCCAGCAACTCGGCGCCGACTCTCGCCGCGATCCCGAATGCCTCGGTGTACTACGGCCAGTCCTTCCGCTACGACGTCACGGCCAGCGACAGCGATGGCGATACTTCGTTCACGTATACGGTCACCGGCCCGACGGGCATCAGCATCGACGCCCACGGCCACATCACCTGGACGCCCCAGCAGTCGGACGTCGGCCATCAGGACACGGTGACGGTCACGGCGACGGACCCCTACGGGCTGGCCTCGACGCCCCAGTCGTTCACCCTGAGCATCCCCCAGGACACCACCCCGCCCACCGTGACACTGATGATCAACCCCAACCCGGTGGCGGTCAACACCGAGGCCGGCTTCGTGGTCACGGCCTTCGACAATGCCGGCATCGCCTCGCTGAGCTTGACGGTCAACGGAGTGAACCTGCCGCTGGACGGCCTGGGCACCGCCTGGGAGAAGATGACCACCGCCGGCTCGTTCCCGGTCGTGGCCACGGCCACCGACCCCTCGGGCAACTCGGCGAGCGTGACCGAGACCCTGGTGGTCGCCGTGCTCAACGATGCCCAGGCCCCCAGCGTGGCCATCACCGCCCCGAGCAACAAGGCCGCGATCACGGCCCCGACCACGGTCACCGGCACCGCCAGCGACCCCAACCTGGTGTCGTGGAGCCTGCAAGTTGCCCCCATGGACGGCTCGGCACCGTTCCAGACCATCGCCTCGGGGACGACCTCGATCACCAACGGCACCCTGGGGACCTTCGACCCCACCATGCTGGCCGACGGGCCGTATTACCTCAAGCTGATCGCCATCAACAACATCAGCGGGGTCGAGCACATCGGGACCACCGAGATCAGCGTCAATGTCGAGGCGCGGCTCAAGCTGGGCAACCTGCACCTGGACTTCACCGACTTGACCATCCCGGTGGCCGGCATCCCGATCACGATCACCCGCAGCTACGACACCCTGAACGTCAACCAGTTCGGCGACTTCGGCTACGGCTGGAGCCTGAGCTTCGGCAACTTCGACCTGAAGGTGCAGCAGCCGGGCCAGCCGTTGGAGTCGGCCGGGCTGGTGCAGTCGTTCACCTATGGCACGCGGCTGATCCTGACCCGTCCCGGCCAGGCGCCGGAGGGCTTCACCTTCGAGCCGCAGCCGATCACCACGGGCTATTTCACCACCCAGTACTACCAGCCGTACTTCTTCTCCGACCCGGGGGAGAGCGACGTGCTGACGGTCCCCTACGCCGAGCTGATCTCCGACGGCAACGGCGGGTACGAGATCGTCAGTGGCACAGGCGACCTGGCGGCGTACAACCCGACCAACCCGGAGGTGGGGGGCGATTACACCCTGACCGAGCTCGACGGCCTGAGCTTCGTGATCGACCCGACCAATGGCGACGTGCTCCAGGAGTCGGACCGGCATAACAACACGCTGACCTTCACCGGCACGGGAATCAGCAGCAACACGGGGCGCGCCGTGACCTTCACCCACAACGGCCAGAACGAGATCACGGCCATCACCGACCCGCGGGGGAATTCGATCCAGTACGGCTACGACAACTACGGCAACCTGGTCTCGGTGACCGACCGCAACGGCGATCCGCCGGTGCAATTCGTCTACCGCACGGATATCCCGCACTACCTCGACCACGTGGTGGACCCGCTGGGCAAGAACGCCATCCAGGCGAGCTACAACACGACCGACCATCGCCTCTCGGGGCTGACGGACGCGACCGGGAATTCGACGTCGATGGGCTACACGGTCAACACCAGCACCCGGCAGCAGACGGTCACGGCGCCGGGCACGGCCGCGGCAACGCTAAACTACGACACCAACGGCAACGTCAGCCAATCGGTGGATCCCCAGGGGGGCACCACCAACTATGGGTATGATTCCACCGGCCAGCACCTGGCCAGCCAGACGGTGGTCGACGGCACGAACAACCTCACGACGTCGTATACGTATGACACCAATGGCACGCTCCTGACTCAGACGGACCCGAACAACAACGAGACCCGATTCACGTATGACCAGTATGGCGACGTCCTCTCTTCCGCCGACGCGCTGGGCAATGCCACGCGCTTCGGCTATGATGACACCGGCGATCTGACCTCGACGACCAGCCCGACGGGGGTGACCACCAGCTCGAGTTACGACACCATGGGCGACGTCCTGAGCACGACCTCGAGCAGCGGCACGACCCAGTTCGGGTACGACCCCTACGGCGACCTCACGAGCGTCACGGACGTCTACGGCACGGACCGCACCACGACCTACGACGCCAACGGCAACGCCACGGGCACCAGTTGGACCTGGACCAACCCGGCTCCCCCCAACAACCAGGTGGTGGTCAGCACGACCAACACCATCAACAAGAACGACCAGGTGACGCAGACCACCGGCCCCACCGGCACCACGAGCACGGCCTATGACGCCGCCGGCCGCCCCTACCAGACCACCGACAACCTGGGCGGCGTGGCCACCACGCTCTACGACATCCGCGGCCTTGTCATTCAGACGACGGCCCCCGACGGCCGGAACACCGACACCGTCTACGACGCCAAGGGTCGCGTCCAGTACCAGGACGATCCCCACTTCCCCGGCAAGGCCACCGACGGCACCGAGACCTTTTACGACGGCAACGACCGGGTGACCGAGACCGAGCGGCTGTCGAACCTCGTCATCAACGTGACCACCGGCTCCAATCCCAGCAGCTCGTTCGGCTCCGCCGGCGCGGTCCTCTCGACCACTTACACCAGCTACGACGCCGCCGGGCGGACGGTCTCGACCACCGACGCCCTGGGCCACGTGGTCACCTACCAGTACGACAACGCCGGCAACCAGACCGAGGTGGACGACACCGTCAACGGCCAGGCCCGCGCCGTCAAGTCGACCTACGACGCCGACAACCGCCTGGTCTCCTCCACCGACGCGCTGAACCACACCACGCAATACCTCTACGACGGCGATGGCCGGGTGATCAAGACGATCTACGCCGACGGGACCTTCAGCACCGTGTCCTACAACAGCCTGGGGCAGAAGGTCGTCGACACCGACCAGGCCGGCCAGGAGACGCGGTACACCTACGACGCCCACGGCAACCTGGCTTCGGTCAACCTCCCTGGCGTCCCCAACCCCGCGAACAGCAACCAGCCCGCCCGGCCCACGTATAACTACACCTACGACAACTACGGCGACCTGCTGACCGAGACGGACCCCCTGGGGCGGACCGCCACCTTCGCCTACGACCAGCTCAACCGCAAGGTGGGCGAGACCCTGCCCTTGGGCCAGACCGAGAGCTGGACCTACTATCAGCCGGGCGAGGCCTCTCCCGGGTTGCTCAAGCAGCAGACCGACTTCGACGGCAACACGATCCAGTACACCTACTACGGCACGGGGACGCCCAACGTGGCGCCGGGCCAGCTCGCACAGGAGACGTTCACCCCCGCCGGCAGCCAGACCGCCGACGCCACGGTCAGCTCCACCTACAACCAGTACGAGCAGGACGGCAACCTCCACGACATCGTCACGGATAGCCGCAACGGGACCATCGACTCGGGCTACGACGTCGAGGGGCGGCTGGTCAGCGTGGTCTCGCCCCAGGGGACGATCACCTACACCTACAACAGCCTGGGCCAGAAGACGGCGATGACGACGTCGAACACCGACGTCCAGTACGCCTACGACCAGGAAGGCCGGCTGACCACGGTGACGGCCGACAAGTTGGACGGCACCAGCCTGGGCTCGGGCGCCTTGACGACGAGCTACACCTACGACCTGAACAACAACCTGCTCACGACGACGGCTCCCAACGGCATGGTGGAGACGCGGAGCTACGATGCGCTCAACCGCCTACTGACGGTGGTCACCCAGGACAGCCACGGCAACACCCTGGCCAGCATCGGCTATGGCCTGGACGCCGACGGCCGGCGGCTCCAGGAGACGGATTATATCCCGGCGCAGTCGTCGAACACCCGGTGGGCCATCTACACCTACGACGCGATGGGCCGCCTGACGCAGGAGGTGGACGAGAACGCCAGCGTCTCGCCGCCCACGGTGCTGTCGACGACGCAGTACACCTACGACCTGGCGAGCAACCGGCTGGAGAAGAAGATGCTCAACGGCTCGGGGACGGTGACCTCCGACGCCCAGGACACCTACGACAAGAACGACCGGCTGACGCAGGAGACCTACACGGCCGGGAGCAATTCGTCCACCACGACCTTCACCTACGACGCCAACGGCTCGACGCTCACGAAGTCGGTGACGGGCAACGCCTTGCCGACGGAGAGCGACACCGACACCTGGGACGACGCCGGCCGCATGGTCAAGGCGGTGATCACGATCAACGGAACGACGAACACCTACGTGTACACCTACGACGACCAGGGGATGAAGGTGTCGGAGGCGACCAACGGCGGCCAGCCGACGAAGTACCTGATCGACCGCACGCAGGCGTTCGACCAGGTGCTGGAGGAGTACGCGCCAGGCGGCGCCTTGGCGGCGACCTACATCCGCGGCGTCGACCTGATCTTTGAGGACCGAGGAGGGACGCGGTCGTTCTACATCAAGGACGGCCTCGGGAGCACACGGGCCCTGGCCAATTCTTCGCAGGCGGTGACCGACACCTACACCTTCGACGCCTACGGCAACCTGACGACCTCGACGGGGACGACGGTCAATCCCTACCTCTTCGCGGGCCAGTGGTTCGACGCGGGGATCGGGCAGTATTACGATCGGTCGCGGTATTACTACATAGCTGCGGGGCGGTTCACGTCGCGGGACTCGTACGATGGTCAGACGGATGATCCCATCACACAGAATCACTATGCTTATGCAGACGCCGATCCGAACGACAACATCGACCCGAGCGGGCACGACACGCTCTCCGGGGTGCTGGCCGCAATCGGCGATGCTGTGCTTCTTGCCTCCGTCCATCTCGAGATAACCGTCTCGGCTCTCGTCGCGGCCAATCCAACGTTATCTGCCCTCCTTTTCTTTGGAGGGGAGGCACTGACTCTGTATACACTCGCGACTGACCCAGCCACAGCGCTGGCTCCAGGCCCCGGATCATTGGTCAATGATATTCAGGCGATCGGTCGAACGCTAAGCAGCACCGGTAGAAATGCCTGGATCTTCCTGCGCGGTATTGATGCCCGCGGCAGAGGGACAGGGGCTGTAGCCAGGATCACTAGGGAGCTCATGGAGAGCGCTCTGGGCACGGATGCCTCGACAAACACATCAGGTTGGTGGGTCCTGCAAAACCTGACAGCGAAAGATCCGAGTGGAAACCTTCGGGCAAGGGCTCACCTTATCGCTAAGCTGTTCGGTGGTCCAGGAGGCGATCAGCGGAACATCGTGGCGCTTTTCCAGAAGGCCAACTCTAAGATGAAATACTTTGAAAGTCGTCTCGGCGATTTCATATTGAGCCAACCCGATGGTTCGTCCGTCATCTACCGTATGATACCCTACTACCGCGATAGTGAAACGCCGTACGCTATCGGGATGCAGGCAGTAGCCATCGATGCCAGCGGTCGTGTTACAAGAGATCTCTTGGACGTCAAGATCACTAACGCACTCAATCCGGAAGTCAGTGGTTATAGTAATCTATGAATACCATACAGCATCTGTTGCTCAGGGAGGCACCGCCTCCGGCACACCCTGTAGACTCCGGGACATCGCGTGATTGGAGCGAGGTCGAAGGCGTTCTGAAAACACGCCTTCCAAATGATTATAAATGGTTAATTAGCATATATGGATCAGGTGACTTTTGCGACTTGCTGGTCGTGATGAACCCGTTCTCGAAGGTTGAGCAGAGGAACCTTTTGCTTCAAGTAAGTCCCATATTGGAGTTTTATCGATTAGGGCGACCCCAGAGCTGCCCATTTCGATGTTTTCCTGACTCGGGCGGCCTTCTCCCCTTTGCGCGCGACCTCAACGGTGGTGACATGTTCTGGCTGACAGCCGGCAAACCCGATGATTGGTCTCTTATTCACTATAGTTGGTCTGGTTGGACGTATCAGCGTTATGAGACGAGTCTGGCGGGATTCCTTCTGGAGTGGATCGCCGGTCGCTTGCCCGACAGTTTTTTTGGTGTAGGCAACAGCCCGGGGATCATCCGGCGCGACCCCGTGTTCTGCCCTCTCGGCCAAGTGCGAGTGCGCCGTCCCTGGGATCGGTGAGCGTCCGATTTTGATCCGCATGGACATGATTCCTACACGTTTCACTGTTCTGGAGGTTCGAATGGTGGAGACACGCGAGGAGGCGATTGCTTGGTTCGAGTCACAGGGACACCATGCATTCGCTATGGATACGTTCGCTCCCGGCGCCCTTTTTGTGTCTACATCCGTAAAAGTGGGCGAGGCGGGTATTCACTGGTTACAAGGAAGTCTGGTCGCGATCTATCCCAAGGGCGAGACCTGGGTAGTGACCCCGGTTCCTGAAATGAACATGGGACCCCTATTTGAGGAGTTCTCCTCCAGATCTCTCGATGATGCGGTGGATGCTGCGGAGACCCTGATAGCGAAGGCAGATGAGCGGTCTGGAAGGGAACAAACAGAGGGGAAAAGGGGGGAAAAGGGGACGTAATGGGCGGCCCGGGGTCAAGGGGCGGCCCGGGGCGGCCCGGGGACGGCGGCCCGGGGGGCCGGAAAGGGCGGAAAAGGGGACGGGGGGAAAATTGGTGTCAGTTCAGTTTTCCCGGGGGAAAACTGAACTGACACCAATTCCCTCCCCGGCGCACGCTCCGTCAGGAGCGATCGGTGCCGATCCTCGGGGAGTTGTTCGCGTGGCTCGAGGGGGTGCGCGGGCAAGTGCTGCCCAAGAGCCCGATGGGCGAGGCGATCGGGTATGCGCTGAACCACAAGGCGGCGCTGCTGCGGTACACGGAGCAGGGATTCCTGGAGATCGACAACAACGCGTCGGAGCGCGGGGAGAAGACGATCGCCATCGGCCGGGGGAATTGGTTGTTCTTCGGCAGCGAGGGGGGCGGTGCGACGGCAGCGATCCTGTTCAGCCTGACGGAGACGTGCAAGGGGTTGGGCGTCGAGCCCTGGGCGTACCTGCGGGACGTGCTGGATCGGGTGAGCACGCACCCGGCGAGCCGGATCGAGGAGTTGCTGCCCGACCGCTGGGAGGCGATCCGTCGCGGTCGCGAAGGAGCGACCCCGGCTCGGGGTTTGGATGTGTCGGCTGAAGCGCCCGATCCCCGAACCGAACCGGGGGCGCGCGGTCCGTAATCGATCAGCGGCCGTGATCGAGGGGCGAGGAATCTTGGCCCGCGAGCCGCGATGAGTGGATGCAGTGCGATGGTCGTGCTCGGCCCGGTGCGCTGGAAGGCCTGCCGTCCTGGCCAGGTGGGCTAGCGTGCGGTTCGCGCGTGCGCCCGCGCGCGACCTGTACTTCACTTGACGCTCAC
>JAJPJC010000049.1 GCA_021324445.1 Isosphaeraceae bacterium | reverse complement strand
TCTTCCAAGGGGAGGCGCCGGAACGCTCTCCCAGGGGCTACCGCCCCTGGCTATTGACCACCGCCCCCATTCGGGGGCTCAGATACCCTTAGGAACAGACTCTGAGCGTTGCAGAAAGACGTCAGGTTTTTCCGTGGCGGTCGAGGGACGGAGCCTCCTTCTGCAAGCTGTTGTTGTCGAAGCCCGCTCCGTCCGGTGATCCCCGGCGCTGGGCCAGAGCTTTACGTCTTGATGCAACGCTCAGAAGGTCGGCACTGCCGGTTCCGGCATTTTGAGGTATGCGGGACGAGGTTTCCGGTCCGGACGAAGTGATGGAAGCTCGAAGCGGCCGCGGTCGTCCGCGACTCTGGTCATACCCTCCTCGACCGCTACGCCGACACGCTCTCACCGGAGCAGCGTCGTGCCCTGAGCGACATCGCCGCCTGCTGGACTGCCGCCCTGGGCGGACACGTCGAGGAGTGCGATCACTGCGGCCGTTTCTGGGACGCGGCCGACATGGTCGGACTTGATTCGGCCTAACCTTTGAAGCGGCACGTCCAACTTCTTACAGTTGTCCAGCTCCGACGATGCCCGGCACGTCAGCCGGTTCGGCCGTGGCGCGGCTGGCGGCCGACGGGCCAGCCGTCAGCCGCCTCGTGATCGCCAGGGACGGGTTCGAGAATCGCCCGCCCCGACTCGCCCAGGCGCTGGAACGCTGTCGCACGGCCGCAGGGCGTCTCCCCGCCGTCCAGGTGGTCCAGCCCCCCGGCTCGAGCCGACAAGCTCGCCACCGACCTCCGCAACGCCCAGGTGTCGTTCCAGGTCTTCCCCATGGACCAACAGCGCCTGGGGCTGGATGCCTTCGTCTCGTCGCGGCTGACCGGGACCGGGTGGCCGAGATCCTGGCGATGGAAAGAGAGCCTACGTGGGTCCGGCTCACTCGCCGGATGCCGGCGTGGGGGGCCCGGTGATCGGCGTTCGCGCCAGCGCGACGATCCGGGGGATGTTCCCGTCGCGCGCGCACCCAGTGCAGTGGTCCCGGGAACACTGGTGAACGCCGAACACGTGGCGAAATCACCTTCGTGGTCTCAGGCTTCCGGACTGCTGCACATCAGACGAATGCCAAACAGAGCCTAGCCGTGTACAAGCTGGCCCAGGAACGGCCCGGCCAAACGCTTCGGGCGATGCCCTGGTTCACCAGGCCTATCCGCGGCTGGTCGGCCACGACCCGGATCAGCACTGGGACCATCGCGGCCACTTCTTCGCCGCGGCGACCGAGGCCCTGCGCCGGATCTCCCCTTTCCTCCCCCTCGATGCCCCCGATCCTCCTCCAAGTCGTCTCGGGCCGGCGGCTCGAGCAAACGAGGGAGCGAGGTCGCACTCGGCGCCGACGATGTCGAGCACCCCACGCTTCGGCCGTCCCGGCGACGGCGCCTGAAGGCGCCGCGCCGGACGGAACGTGCGTGCCGCCGAGTGGGATCCGATCAAGCGACCCTCCGGCGCCTGTAAGTCATGATGCCGACGAACGCCAGACCCGTGCCCAGCAGCACCAGACTCGCAGGCTCCGGCACGGAGGGGGTCGGAAGTCCCGCACCCCCATAGACAACCAGGTCGATCCCGTTACCCGCCGTTCCCGGCTGGCCGTTCGTGCTGACACGAGAGAACGTGTTCAGGGAGCCGTTATCCGTGAGCCAGAAGCTGATGGTGTACTGATCACCGACAGTGGTCGCGATGGGCTGGGTGATCGAGTCATACGCCTGAACCGCACCGTCATAGTAGAAGTTGGTACCCGAGTGCGCCCCGCCGGAGAAGTTCTCAACCACGCCGGCGGCTGCCGCGCCGAAGATATTGAGGTAAGTCCAGCCCGTCGGCGCGTGGGCACCCACAGGCCCCGACTCAAAGCCGCCGTTCACCACGGTGACCGCGGTGTTCGTGGTCACGTCTCTCATGGTCACATCGTCCAGGGAGAGGAAGGCGGGGTCTTCGCGGAAGGCGAAAGAGATGTTGCTGGTCGTCGTCGTCGCGGTGAAGGCCGGCGTCGTATATTCCGTATACGAGTGCGGGACCGCGGTGCCGTTCAAGTCCAAGATTACCGGGCCCGCGGGCGGCGGCTCGTTGTTCTGGGCTCGGGCATCTTGAGCCAGCAGCGACGCCAACGCAAGCATCAGAGCGAATTTCAAAACTTTCTTCATGTGCTGGACTCCTTGTCAAGTCGTTGAGGATTCATCGATTCCCTGAACAGAGCGGGGATGAGGCTGCCTGATGCGGCCGGCAGTGGGCGGCTCGGCCCGAGCCCAAGCTTGTCGTGGAGTGTCCAGGATCCTCCGCTCCCGAATTCCGTCCCCTCTCTCGAGCGGTTGGACCGGATGCGGCACCATGCCTCCTCTCTCCTCAGTTCACACGATATAGCCGACCTGCCCTGCCCCCTTCAATGCTCCACTCCTCTCAGGCTTGAATAATTTCGGAATAAGTCGAACGCGTGTCCTAAATCCCTCTTTCGCAAATGGACCTCCGTAAGAGTCCTCAACCCCATGGACGAGATCGGGTTACGTCGTTCAACCCACAAGCGATCCCGCATGGTTTAAACGATTTTCCTCAGGTACGTATCGCCGTAACTTTCTGTTATCAAGGAGGTTGTGACCATGGGCTCAATGTGGGCCAAATGTGTTGAAAAAAAACAACCCACCGGAATGTGTTGAAAAAAAACAACCAACCGAGGGGCAAGGGAAGAAGGGGAAATCTCTCATTCTTGACGCAATCTGGGTGATCTGGGTTGGGTGACTGACGGCGAGAGTTGGCTTCGATCCGGAAGAGGGGAATGGTCGCACCGGCATTCGGACATGCGTCGACCATGGCGCAGGCTTGCATGCTTCCGAGTCGCCGTGAGGCTCGCTGGGGTCGCGCGCGCCCTTTCCCCTCCGGAGCCGGACCAGGACCCATCGCGGCCGTGCCGACTTCCGCAATGGCTGCGGCCTTGGTCTTCCTGCAAATCGAGACGAGAGCCCGGCTCGGCTCGGCGGGACTCAGAGTCTGTCCCGTAAGCCCCGGAGATGGCATGAGAAGAGGCGGTCTCCCCCGCAGGTCGAGTGTACACTCGCCTGAAGACGGCCGTGGTGGCTTTCAAGGGCTCTGGCCCTCGGGGGCCGAGAAGGTTTTCACCGGAGACCGCCCATGTCCCAGGAGATCACCTTGACCGTCGATGATCACGACCGCGCCTGCGTCGTCCGCCGCTATGAGCATGCGACGCGCCGCGCGCAACTCTTCACCGAGGTGCTCACGACCAAGGACGACCTCCTCCGCATCGTCGACCCAGCCCGTCGTGACGCGGGTCGCGGCGGCGTCACCTGGATTCAGGAGAGCACCACGGGATGGGCCCGCGTCCAGGAATTGCTCGGCACCCGGGCCGCGTTTCATCTGGCCAACGTCCTCCAGATGCCCCTGCCACCGAAGGCCCGCCGACGGAAAACCGACAAGGTCGATCTGCGTGACCTCGTTGACGTGGGCCGCCGTCACCGGCGCGGACAACGGCACGCCTTGGCATCGGTCATCACCTGGTGCTTGCTGCCGGATCGGCCGCGATCCGTGGGATTCGGGCCGGTGTCCTCGCCCCCTTCCGCGGCTTGCGGCCCGGGAAGCGGAACCGGCGTGGGGGCGGGGGCGGCAGCAGCGGCTCGAGCCGCTCCCCCAGCGCATCGCTGACCAGGGGTTTCAGAGCGTGTCCT
>JAJPJC010000492.1 GCA_021324445.1 Isosphaeraceae bacterium | reverse complement strand
GATCGGCTCTACGTCACCGGCGGCGATCCCGGGGCCCTGTTCCGGATCGACTTGCCGGGCGTCCGAGGGCTGACGATCCTCCCGCCGCAACGACCCGACGCGCGCGGCGACGGTGGCGCGACGGCCGCGGAGCGGAAGTGAGGATGCGATGGCCGATCAGGTTGGCCCCGCGGAGCCGGGGGCGGACGAGGCCCCCAGGCGAGATCCGAAACGATTCGTGGTGGACCGCCCGGCCCGGGCGACGGACATCGTCCCGATCGGGCCGAACGTCATCTCCCTGGTCGTCGGCTTCGCCCTCTGGACGGCCGCACCGACGGTCTGCCTGCACACCCTGGAGGCAGTGTGGGAGGACGCGATCGGCGAGGATCAGCTCGCCAGCCTCTTCATCATGGCGTCCTGGGAGGAGACCTTCGCCATCGCCTCCGTCGGCGCGCCCTCGTTTCTGGTGATCGGGCTCGTCCTGCAAGCCTGGCAGTTTCGCCGACCGTTCGCGTCGCAGTGGCCGGCCGTCCTGGCGTTCCCGATCGCCTGGGGCCTGATCGTGCCCGAGACCGTCTTGCGCGGGGGCACGTTGCTCTCCGGCGCCGTCGTCGCCTCGGCGGTCGCCCTGATCTTCGCCGTCCAGTGGGGGAGCCTAGTCCTCCTCCGCGAGACCATGGATTGACCCCGGTCTCCGGTCCCCAAGATCTCTGGCACCAGCGCGGGCGGATCCAGTAAACTACTCCCATCGATCCGGCGGCTCGTGCCGGATGCATCATCATTCCGAAGCGGGGGATTGCCCAGCGGGCATCGCCCGAAAGAATCGAGCGAATCGCTCCGAGGTATGCCGTGCCGTTCCGTCCCCGCAAGAAGAAGTCGCGTCAGACCAAGTTCCACCGCTGCTCGTGGTGCGGCGCGCAGGTCCGCCGCCGCGCCGCGCGTTGCAAGCGCTGCTCCGAGCGGCAGAAGCATAAATAGGACGCCGTCCGATCGGTCCATTCGGGCTGTCGTGAAAGCGATGGCTCGCCCGGGACCGCGGCTCAGGGGCTGTGAAAGAATCGATCCAGAATCACGAATTCAGGATTCCCAATTGCCTCGAGTCCAGAGGGCTTTCCGCATCTTGAATTCGGAATATCGAATCGTCGATCGCATTCTTTCACGAACTCTCAGTCGGCGGGTCGGGGCCCGGGTGGGATCCCGGCCTGCTGCGACCGGTTGATGACCCGGACCTCCACGTCGGATTCGACGCGGATCTGGCACGAGAGCCGGATATTCGGCGCGAGGTCGCCTTCGCGCGCCAGCCGCTGCTTCTCCAGTTCCCCCATGGGCGGGACGCTGCCGTCGAGCACCTCGACCCGGCAGGTCGTGCACCGCGCATTGCCGCCGCAGCGGTGGAGGATGTCGATGCCGGCATCCTCGATCGCCAGGACCAGCTTCTTCCCCGCTTCGACTTCGACCGCCTTCTCCCCGTGGATGGTCACGGTGGGCATCGGCTCGGTTCTCCCCAGGTCGTCGGAATGTCCGGCGGCCTGGCCCGGTCCGGAGGCGGCCGGGGATCCGCCGGGCTGGGATCGGGTCGGCATCGGCACCGAGGGCCCGCCCCCAGCGGAACGGGCCCTCCCCGCCCGGCCACGTTCGGCCGGGCCGCATCCAGGGTAAGCGCGGGGGAGCAAGCGGTCAAGCCGCCGAAGCGGTCGGGGGTCGGTCAGCCCCCGTCCGTCCCTGGATCCTCGCGGTACTCCATCGCCGGGCCGGCCGCTCGCCGCCTTCAGCGAACGCCCAGGGGGATCTCGACCGGCTTGCCGTCCAGCTCGACGCTCAGCATCCCGTCGACGCCCTCGCTCCTGGCGAAGAGCGGCGGGCCGCTCGGGGTCGCCAGCCCGTCCCCCTGGGGCTTCAGGGTGATGGTCTTCTTTCCCACGGTCAGGGTCCCGCCGGTCGGCGCGGGAGACATCGGCGTCCTCGCGTCTTCCTGGAGGAAGTAGAAGGTGACCTCGCCGTCGACCGGCTCCTTGGGCGACGCGACCTTCTTCTGCACGATCTCGAGGTAGGTCTTGGTGCCGGGGATGCCCTGGAGGCTCCCCTTGTGCGGCGGCCCCGGCCCCGGGTCCGTCAGGGACGGGCGACTGCCGCAACCGGCCGGCAGGCCCAGGAGCAGGGCGAGGCCGATGGGTGCGATCTTGGGCATGGGCGCAACCTTCGGTGATCGGGGGTGCGGGAGCCCCTGAGGGGACGAACGCCCCGGGGAGGAAGGGGCTCGGCCCTCCCCGAGGCGCCGGAACTGAACCTCTCGGTGAGGGCACGTCGAGCCGTGGATCGATCAATACGAATCGGAGCTGACCACCTCGCCGCCGGCCCGCGTCGAGAGCTGCTGATAGACGCCGAGCTGCGCCGGGGCGCCATTGAGACTGTGCTGCAGGTAGGCGCCGCTCTTGATGTAGGGGGCCGCGGGCGGGACGGTCACGTAGGTCGTGTTGTCCGGCAGCGCGTCGCCGTAGCGATCGGCATTCCCCGCGTTGAACGACCAGGAGCTGACCGAGTTCTTGAGGAACCGGACCGAGCCGTCGCAGAAGGCGAAGTTGGCGCCGCCGGGGTGGAAGCTGCCCGCCACGGTCGGATAGTAGTAACCCGGGTCCGTGCCCGCGGCGAATCCCTGGTTGTTGCCGACGCCGAGGTTCACCGGATAGAGCGTGGCGAAGAGTGTATCGTACCACCGCCCCGACTGCCAGGAGTTGTCCGAGATGGCATAGGCCGGGTCGACCAGGAACAGGTGGCCCTTGCTGTGCTCGCCGAAGAGGAACGTGTTGCTCGTGCCGTCGGTGATCATGGCGATCTTCACGGCGCTGTCGTTGTAGATCACCCCGTTGTACGCCTGGACGACCGCGGGGGGCATCAGGTTCGAGAAGCCGAAGGTGAAGGTGCCCGCGTTGCCCGCGTAGCTGGTGAAGGCCTGCATCAGGCCGGCGATGGCGGGGAAATTCCCGGGGACCTCGTTGAAGCTCCACCCGGGGGTAACCCCGCCGGAGGCCCGGGTCGTCGGGAACGGGAGGCTCTCATTCTGCGTGTCGCTCGGGCAGACCAGCGAGCCGACCCGCACCCCGCAGATCGTCACGTTCGCGATATCGGCGGACGTGAGGTTCCAGTTGATGGCGTTGTACATGGCCCCCTGGTCGAAGTAGCCCAGCATCCGGGCGAAGCAACTGAAATTCTCCGGGTAGGTGCTCCAGTGCGGCGGGTTGAACAGCGTGCCCGAGTACGACCCGCCGGGGAAGGTCAGGTTGGCCGACTCGTAGTTGTTGGCGGCCAGGGCGATCTGCTTGAGGTTGTTGGTGCACTGGGCGCGGCGGGCGGCCTCGCGCGCGCTTTGGACGGCGGGCAGCAAGAGGGCGATCAGCACGGCGATGATCGCGATGACCACGAGCAGCTCGATCAACGTGAAGCCGGGGCGGCGTCGCGAGAGGTGGGAGACCATTGGCGAACTCCTGGGGTCCGACGGAGGTACGATCCGGAGCCGGCGGGAGGGGACAGGTGGGGTCGATCGACCTTCGGTCGAACGACGAGGCCGGCCCCCTCCCTCCATCCCATGAAATCACGATCCGGAGGATCGATCGTAACCGTCGCCCATGAATGAACCGTTAAGTCGGCATGAAATCCCCGGTTGTCCGGGACGGAGGCGGGTGGACCCGGGCCGGCCCGGGCCGGCGTCCCCGGTGGCGGCGGGCACGGCGCGGCGGACCCCTTGTCCGGGAAGTCCGCCAGGGGCTTGCAAAGCCGCGCGGGCTGTGCCATATTCCACGATCCAAACCCAGGCCCCGATGGGCGGAGGCGACTCGCAGCCGCGCCGGGCATGCAGCGGAGCCCCCCCCGTCCGACCCGGGTCGGGATCGCAGGGGAGCGGGCCGACCGGGACCCGGCCGATGGGCCGCGGAGATCGGCCCCGCCCCGGCCACGACCGAGGGATGACACCCGATGACGAATATCAGCGACTGGCATGTCGGCCTGTACGTAGCCGCCGTACTGCTTCCGCTGGCGGCCTTCGCCGTCCAGGCCCTCTTCATCCGCCAGTTGGGGCGGGCCAATGCCTACATCGCCACCGGCGCGATCATCCTCTCCTTCTTCCTCAGCCTGTACGGCTTCGGCGAATACTTCCGCATCGCCCCCTGGGGCACGCCCATGGTCACCCACGCCAGGGAGGCCGAAGGCGGCGAGAGCGAGGCGGCCGAGACCGGTCACCATGGACTCCCCATGACCTGGAAGGGCGAGGTCGCCTGGGTCAGCCTGGGGGGCCGGGAGACCGCCTCCGGCACCCAGCCCCCCCTGGTCATCCGCCTGGGCGTCGCCATCGATAACCTCGCGGCCATCATGTTCCTGATGGTGACATTCATCGCGTCATTGATCCACATCTACTCGATGGGATACATGCACGACGACCCCCGGTATCCGCGGTTCTTCGCGTATCTGTCCTTGTTCTGCTTCGCGATGCTCGGCCTGGTCGCGTCGACCAACGTCTTTATGATCTTCATCTTCTGGGAGCTGGTCGGCCTCTGCTCGTACCTGCTGATCGGCTTCTGGTACGAGGAGAAGGTCAACTGCGACGCGGCCAACAAGGCGTTCATCGTCAACCGGGTCGGCGACGTGGGGATGCTGGTGGGCCTGGGGCTGCTCTGGGCCTACCTGGGTACCTTCGACTTCCAGGAGATCAACGAGGGCCTGCGGAAGGCCTCGGGGGGCCTGAACGAGGCGGTGCTCGGCAGCGGCGAGCACGTCGTCCAACTCATCCGGAATGGCCTGGTGCTGACCGACGAGACGACGGGGCTGCCGCGCCAGATCCCGATCTGGGCGCTGATCGTCGCCGGGCTGGGGGTCTTCGCGGGGTGCGTGGGCAAGAGTGCCCAGTTCCCGCTCCACGTCTGGCTCCCCGACGCCATGGCGGGCCCGACACCCGTCTCGGCCCTGATCCACGCGGCGACCATGGTGGCCGCCGGGGTCTATCTCGTCGGTCGATTCTTCCCGGTCTTCCACGACGATGTGCTGCTGTATATCGCCTACACCGGCGGCATCACGCTGTTCATCGCGGCCACGATCGCGATGGTCCAGACCGATTACAAGAAGGTGCTGGCCTACTCGACGGTCAG
>JAJPJC010000194.1 GCA_021324445.1 Isosphaeraceae bacterium | reverse complement strand
TGGGGGCGGCGCCAGGGTGTATCGAGGGGATAAAGTCTGGAGCTCTCCTGGGGCTCACGCCCCAGGCTAAATAATGCCGCCCCTCCGGGGCTTTCGGAACAGGCTCTCAGACAGATTCAGCATGATCGTCGTACACGCCTCCTGGCTGGAGAATCAGCTCGTCGTCTGGGGCGAGTCGCCGCGGGACGCGGCTGCCGTAGCGGCAGGCTCGACTCCGTCCCCGCGAGGGAACCGTCCGCGCAAGGGCCGCAAGACTGCCGCGGATGCCGCGCCTCCGCCCTCTCCCTACGATGCCGGAGCCTCGCGCCTCGCCGAAGCCCTCAGCCAGGCGGTAGGGGGACTGTCGGTGGCCGCGCGGGCGGTCGAGCCGTTCCTGGCCTGGCTGCCGACGCGCGGTGGGAATCCCGTGGCCTCCAGCCCGCTCGTCGCGGACCCCGCCACCGACGCCCAGGGCAACGGCAAGCCGCGAGGCGGCCCCGAGCCGGTGCTCCGCCCGTGGTCCATCTCGGGGCTGGTCCTGGGAACCGAGCCAGCCCTCGACCTGCTCGCCGCGACGATCGGCCGGACGACGATGGCGCGAGGGGTCATTGTGGGCTCGAGCCTGTCCTACTGGGCCATCGCCTTGAGGTTCGCCGCGGCGCTGGTGGCGCGCCAGCAGTTCCTGCCGGGCGTGGTCAAGCAGGTGACCAGCCCCGAAGAGGGGTCGAAACCGAAGATAGCCCGACGGCCAGGGACGCCGGCAAGTTTTCACGCGCGGTGGGAACCCATCATCACCGGTGCCGATGCGCAACGGATGGCACGGCTGGTCCAGGGCCTGCCGCCGGCCTGCCGGGCGTTGAGCCATCCTCAGGAGACCGAGGCACCTCCCACCAGGCCCGGGGCTGAGGCGGTCGCCTCGTTCCTCGCCGCGATCGTCGACCACCTGGTTCGGACCGCGGCTCCGAAACAGCGCCGACCCAGCCGGTTCGACAGCCTGCACGATCAGTGGATTCACGCCCTGCGGGCCGGCGAGGAAGCCGACGATCTGGCGAGGCCAGCCGATGGACAGACGCGGGTCGGCGGCGAATGGACGGTGCGCTACCTCGTCCAGGCGGCCGACGACCCCAGCCTGATCGTACCGGTCTCGGGCCTGTGGCGCCCCGGCAGTCGCGAGAGTGCCGTGCTGGAGCGGGTGCGCCAAGCCCGGGGCTTCCAGCCGCGCGAGTTCCTGCTGGAGGCGCTGGGCCGGGCCGCCCGGGTGGATCCCCAGGTCGAGACCAGCCTCAAGTCAAAAACACCCGGCGGCTACCCGCTCGACGCCCGCGGCGCCTTCGAATTCCTGAGCCAGAAGGCCTGGCTGCTGGAGCAGGCTGGCTTCGGCGTGATGCGGCCGGCCTGGTGGAGTCGCAAGGGGACCAAGCTCCGCCTGGCGTCGCGTGCCCAGGTCCAGTCCCCCAAGCTTCGGAGCGCGGCGGGCCTGCCGCTCGACCAGGTCGGCGGAGACGGGTTTGGGACCGGGGCCCGTATTACCCGTAATCGAAGCCACGGGAGGCCAAGGGGGGCATCAAGGCCCAGTCGAAGCGGGGCGAGTTCGGCTCAAGCTGGTGGGCCAAGCGCTGGATCGACGTCCTGCACAGCTTCCACATCGGCGCCCGGCTGGACCGCGGGCGATCCTATGCCCGGCGCGGTCAGGTCCTGAGTATTGACGTCTCCAAGGGGCTCGTCCGCGCCCAGGTCCAGGGCTCGCGACCCAGGCCGTATGACGTCAAGATCGAGACCAACACCCTCTCCGATTCGGACTGGCGTCAGGTCATCACGCGGCTGGCCGACCAGCCCCTCTACGCCGCCAAGCTGCTGGCCGGCGAGATGCCCCAGGACATCGAGCCGGTCTTCACCGCGGCCGGGTCGTCGTTGTTCCCCGCGCGGCGGAACGACCTGAAGACCGCCTGCTCCTGTCCGGACTCCTCGAACCCGTGCAAGCACATCGCGGCGGTCTACTACCTGCTGGGTGAGGAGTTCGACCGTGACCCGTTCCTGATCTTCACCCTGCGCGGCCTGACGCGCGAGGAGCTCTTCGAACGGCTCGAGCAGGCCGATGGCAAAGCACGAGCGGCCGACAGCCAGCCGGCCGCCGAGCCGGCTGGCGTCGCCGAGCCCGTGGCCAGCGAACCCCTCCCGAGCGACCCGTCCCTGTTCTGGAACGGCCAGCCGCTGGGTGAGGATCCCTTCGGCGAGGTGGCCGCCCCACCGGTCGCCGCCGCGCTGCCGAGGCGCCTGGGCGGCTTCCCATTTTGGCGCGGCGTGCAGCCCTTCCTTGCGGCCGTCGAACCGGTCTACGCGACCGCGACGCCCCGGGCACTCGACCTCTTCGTCAGTCAAGATCCCCATGACGCCCGGGCCGGTAACTGAAGGTCATGCCGGGCTGACCTTGGCGGCGGCGGTTCTGGTCGCATTCCTCGAGAGAGGGGACCATGATCGAGCTGACCGACGAACAAGCCAGCGTTCTGAAGCAAGGATACCCCGTCCGCGTATCTGTCCCAGGGCTCGGTGGGGATGTCGTCATCGTGCTGGCAGCTCAGGAGGAGAGCACGGAGTCGGTCCTCCAAGAACCGCTCGACGAGATCCGCGAGCAAGCGGCTTGGTCGCAACTCGGCCGGCGAGCGCCGGTTCTTGGAGGACAGGGGCCTAGCCTGGTTCGAGCGAGCCCGCTTCCACCACCCCCGCGCCAGCCCGAGAACCGGTGTGGGGGGACGGTGCCCGCCGGGGGTGGGATGGGTGAACCGAATCGTTACGGGTTTTTTTCCTAATCCTAAGCCGACCAATCGTTTATCGAAACGCACGATTCCGCGAAGCTCGGCTGGACACCTTATGGCAACACGTGTATACTACCCCTTCCGCCGCCCCGATTGATCGACTGCGATTTCCGTGAGGGAGGGGGCCAATCAAGGATGGCTGCATCGGACATCCTCATCCGAGGTGCGCGGGAGCACAATCTTCGGGACGTCTCCCTGGTGCTGCCGCGGGGCAAGCTGATCTGCCTGACGGGCGTCTCGGGCTCGGGGAAGAGCTCGCTGGCGTTCGACACGCTCTATGCCGAGGGCCAGAGGCGGTACGTCGAGAGCCTCTCCAGCTACGCCCGGCAGTTCCTGGGCCAGATGCCCAAGCCCGAGGTTGACCGGATCGACGGGCTGAGTCCCTCGATCTCCATTCAGCAGAAGACCGGCGGGCGGAATCCGCGGTCGACCGTCGGCACGATCACCGAGATCAATGACTATCTCCGGGTGCTCTTCGCCCGCGTGGGACAGGGCCATTGCCCCAACTGCGGCCGGCCCGTGGCCGCCCAGACTCGCGAGCAGATCGTCGCGCGGATCCTGGAAGACGTGCCGGCCGGAACGTCCTTCCTGGTGCTGGCGCCGGTGGTCCGGGGCCAGAAGGGGGAATATAAGGACCTCTTCGCCGACCTGGCCCGCGCCGGCTATGTGCGGGCACGGGTCAACGGCCAGGTCGTCAACCTCACGGACAACCTGGCCCTCGACCGCCAGATCAAGCATCAAATCGAGGTCGTCATCGACCGGTTGAAGGCGGGCCCGAATTCCAATGCCAGCCTCCACGCCCGGGTGGCCGAAGCGGTCGAGCAGGCGCTGAAGCTGGGTGAGGGGACGGTCCTCGTGGCGGCCGAGGGGCGGCCGGACCTCTTGCTCTCGTCGCATTACGCCTGCACGGCCTGCGGGATCGGCTTCGACCCGCCCAGCCCGCAGCTCTTCAGCTTCAACAGCCCGCAGGGGATGTGCCTGGCCTGCGACGGCCTGGGAATCCGCCATGACTTCGACCCCGAGCTGCTGGTCCCCGACCCGTCGTTGTCGGTCTGGGATGGGGCGATCGCGCCGCTGGGGCCTGTCAAGGAGGTCGGCAAGTGGCGCCGGCATTTGTTCGAGGGCGTCGCGGCCAACCTCGAGGCGGATGCCGACGGACCGCCCAAGGGAACGATGCTCAAAGGCCCCTGGCGCGACCTCGACGAGAAATGGCGCCGCGCCTGGCTCTACGGTACCGGCGATCGCATGATCGTCCACCGCTGGAAGAATCGGGCCAAGGTCTGGTCGCACGCCGAGAAGTGGGTCGGCGTGGCCAACGAGCTGCTCGCCAGGTATCGAGGCGCCTCCGGCGGCCCGACCCGCACCCAGCTCGAGCCCTTCATGCGCAGTATGACCTGCCCGGAGTGCCAGGGCGCTCGCCTCAACCCTCGGGCGCGGGCCGTCCGCGTCGGCGGCAAGACCTTGGTGGAATTGGGGGCCATGCCCATCGGCGAGGTCGCCCAGTTCTTCGGGGCCCTCGCTGCGCCTCCCGCGAGCGAGGATCCAACCAACCCGACGCGTCCACGGGGGTCCCAGACCAACGGGAAGGCCGCACCCCACCCCGATCCGCCCCCGCCGCAAGGAGGCGTCGTCCCCCTCGATCGGGTCTCGCGGACGATCGCCGAGGAGCTGCTCAAGGAGATTCGCGCGCGGCTGACGTTCCTGATCGAGGTCGGCCTGGATTACCTGACGCTGGACCGTGCGGCGCCGACGCTCTCCGGCGGCGAGGCGCAGCGGATCCGGCTGGCCAGCCAGGTCGGCGCGGGGCTGGTGGGCGTGCTGTATATCCTGGATGAGCCGTCGATCGGGCTGCACCCGCGCGACAACGACCGGCTGCTGGCGACGCTCCGCCGGCTCGCCCAGTTGGGCAACACGGTCGTCGTCGTCGAGCATGACGAGGACACGATGCGCGCGGCCGATCACCTCGTCGACTTCGGGCCGGGGCCCGGGGTCAAGGGAGGCGAGGTGGTCGCCCAGGGGACCATCGACGACCTGGCCGGCTCGCCCCAGAGCCTGACCGGTGCCTATCTCTCGCGGCAGAAGACGATCCCCATTCCCCCGCAGCGCAAGGCTCCCGACGGGCGCTCCCTCACGATCCGAGGGGCCCGGCACAACAACCTCAAGGAGATCGACGCGTCCTTCCCCCTGGGGCTGTTCGTCTGCGTGACGGGCGTCTCGGGATCGGGGAAGAGCTCGCTCGTCGGCGACATCCTCCGCGAGGCGCTGGCGCGCGACTTGAACGGGGCGATCGCCGAGCCCGGCGCGCACGACCGGATCGAGGGGCTCGAGCACCTCGACAAGGTGATCGACATCGACCAGTCCCCGATCGGCCGCACCCCGCGCTCCAACCCGGCGACGTATATCAAGCTGTTCGACCAGATCCGCGACCTGTATGCCCAGCTCCCCGAGGCGAAGGCCCGCGGCTATGCACCGGGCCGGTTCAGCTTCAACGTCTCCGGGGGCCGCTGCGAAGCCTGCGAGGGGAATGGCTCCAACCGGCTGGAGATGGACTTCCTCGCCGATGTGTGGGTCACCTGCCCGGTCTGCCAGGGGAAGCGGTTCGGCCGCGAGACCCTGCACGTCCGGTTCAAGGGCAAGAGCATCAGCGACGTCCTGGACATGGACGTGCAAGAGGCCCTGGAACACTTCGCCAACCTGCCCAAGATCGCCGCGATGCTCCAGACCCTGCACGACGTCGGGCTCGACTACCTCAAGCTCGGCCAGCCCTCGCCGACCCTCTCCGGCGGCGAGGCGCAGCGGATCAAGCTGGCGCGCGAGCTGGTGAAGAAGGGGACCGGCAAGACCCTGTACATCCTCGACGAGCCCACCACCGGGCTGCACTTCGACGACGTCCGCAAGCTCCTCGAGGTGCTCCACGGCTTCACCGCGCAGGGCAATACGGTCGTTGTGATCGAGCACAACCTCGACGTGGTCAAGACGGCCGACTGGATCATCGACCTCGGTCCTGAAGGCGGCGCCGGCGGCGGCCGGATCGTAGCCCAGGGTCCTCCCGAGGCCGTGGCCGCGGTTGCCGAGAGCTACACTGGCCAGGCACTCCAAAAAGCTCTCGGTAGGGTGGGTGAAACCCACCGGAAAGGCCGGCGGCGAAAGCCGGTGGGTTTCACCCACCCTACGAAAAATGGCCGCCGTTCTTCCGAGGCCGCGCTGTCGGCCATCGAGATCCGCGGCGCCCGGCAGCACAACCTCAAGGGGATCGACCTGGACATCCCCCGCGATCGGATGACGGTCTGTAGCGGACCCAGCGGCTCGGGCAAGAGCTCGCTGGCGATCGACACCCTCTACGCCGAGGGTCAGAGGCGCTACGTCGAGAGCCTCTCGAGCTACGCCCGGCAATTCCTGGCGCCGTTGCAGAAGCCCAAGGTCGAGCGGATCACGGGCCTCTCGCCGGCGATCAGCATCGAGCAGAAGACGACCAGCAAGAGCCCGCGGTCGACGGTCGGCACGGTCACCGAGATCCACGACTACCTGCGGATCCTCTTCGCCCGGCTCGGCCAGCCGTACTGCCCGAAGTGCAACATCCCCATCGGCACCCAGACCGCCGACGAGATCGTCGAGAAGGTGCTCCACCTGCCCGAGGGGACCAAGATCTACGTGATGGCGCCGGTCGAGCGGCGCGACGGGGAGAGTTATGAGGGTCTCTGGGACGAGCTGCGGGCCTCGGGCTTCGCCCGGGTGCGGGTCGACGGCCGGTCGATCAGCCTGGACCAGCCCCCCAAGCTGAGCCATCGCCGCAAGCACAGGATCGAGGTGGTCATCGACCGGGCGATCGTCCGCCGCGCGACCCGATCCCGACTCGCCGACTCGATCGAATCGGCGCTCGACCTGGGCAAAGGGGTCGTCCTGATCGCGCGGGTCGGCGACGAGGCCACGGAGACGAGCTGGCCGGTCGATCGCTACAGCCAGCACCGGGTCTGCGACCGCTGCGGCCGCAGCTTCGACGAATTGGAACCGCATCACTTTTCGTTCAACAGCCCGCTGGGCTGGTGCCCGGTCTGCCAGGGACTTGGGGTCCAGCACGGGGCCAACCCGGCGGTGCTCGTGCCCGACGGCCGCTTGAGTCTCCGCCAGGGGGCGGTCGCCGTCTGGCCGGACTTCCATTCGGCCCCGCTCTTCGCCCGCATGATCGAGGCCATCGCCCGGGCCGAGGGGTTCGACCTGGACACCCCGTTCGACGACCTCGATGGCCGCGCCCGCCGCATTCTGCTCCATGGCGCAGGGGACGCCTGGTACACCCTCGCGGGTGAGCTGGGCCAGGATCAGCCCGGGAGCTTTTCCTTCCAGTACAAGGGCCTGTTCCCGGCGATCGAGGAGGCCGCCCGCGTTTCGTTCGTCTACCGCTTCAAGCTCCAGGGCATGGTCGACGACGTCCCGTGTGCCGGCTGCATGGGGGCTCGGCTCCGCGACGACGCCGCGGCCGTGCGGTTCCAGGGGTTCACGCTCGACCAGATCAGCCGATGGCCCCTGGGCCAGACCCTGGCGTTCTTCAAGAACCTCGCGCTGGATGAGGACGAGCAGCACATCGCCGGCGACCTGGTGCGCGAGGTCCGCGATCGCCTGACGTTCCTGGTCGACGTCGGACTCGACTATCTGAGCCTGGCCCGCGGCACGCCGACGCTCTCCGGCGGCGAGAGCCAGCGGATCCGGCTGGCCAGCCAGATCGGCAGCGGCCTGACGGGCGTCGTCTACGTGCTGGACGAGCCGACGATCGGGCTGCACCCCCGGGACAACAACCGGCTGCTGGGCGCGCTGCGGCATCTCCGCGACCTGGGCAACACGCTGGTCCTGGTCGAGCACGACCGCGAGGTCATCGAGGCGGCCGACCACCTGCTGGACTTCGGGCCCGGCTCGGGGGAGGGGGGCGGCCGGATCACCGCCTCGGGGCCGCCCGCCAGGGTCAAGTCCTCGTCCCAGTCGCTGACCGGGGCCTATCTCAGCGGCAAGGCCGCGATCCCCGTGCCGGCCAACCGCCGCCCGGCCGGAGCCGACCAGGGCGTCCCGGCGATCGTGATCAAAGGCGCGCGGCAGCACAACCTCCGGAACCTCGACGTCCGATTCCCCCTGGGCGTGGTCACCGTCGTGACGGGGGTCTCGGGCTCAGGGAAGAGTTCCCTGGTGGAAGACATCCTCTGGAAGGCCGCCGCCCGCGCGTTGCACCGCGCCCAACTGACCCCCGGCGCCCACGAGGCGATCGAGGGCCTGGAGCAGGTCAACAAAGTCATCAGCGTGGATCAAACCCCGCTGGGGAGTACCCCCAACTCGACCCCGGCGACTTACACCGGGGTCTTCGACCTGATCCGCGAGCTGTTCGCCAAGCTCCCCGAGGCCAAGGTCCGGGGCTACTCCGCCCGCCGCTTCAGTTTCAACCAGTCCGGCGGCCGTTGCGAGGCCTGCGAAGGCGCCGGGCAGAAGCGGATCGAGATGCACTTCCTCCCCGACGTCTGGATCACCTGCGACGCCTGCGGCGGCGCCCGATACACCCCCGAGACGCTGGCCGTCCGCTTCCATGGCAAGACGATCGCGGACGTGCTGGAGATGTCGATCGCCGCCGCCCTCGAGCTGTTCGCCAACGTGCCGCGGATCCGGCGGATCTTGCAAACGATGGCCGACGTCGGGCTGGGCTATCTCTCCCTGGGTCAGTCGGCACCGACGCTCTCCGGCGGCGAGGCCCAGCGGGTCAAGCTGGCCGCCGAGCTGGCCCGGCCGGATACCGGCAAGACCCTGTACATCCTCGATGAGCCCACCACCGGGCTGCACTTCGACGACGTCCGCAAGCTTCTGGACGTGCTCCATCGCCTGGCCGATTTGGGAAATACCGTGGTCGTGATCGAGCACAACCTCGACGTGATCAAGACGGCCGACTGGGTCATCGACCTGGGGCCGGAGGCCGGCCTCGGCGGTGGGGACCTGGTTGCCGAGGGGACTCCTGAGGCGATCGTCGCGGAGTCGCGGAGCCACACCGGCCGGTTCCTCCAGCCCGTGTTCTCCGCCGGGCCGCTGGCCGAGCGGCCCAGGTTCGATCCCAAGGCCGCCGCGCGCGCGGCGCGCAAGACCTCGGCGATGGCAAACTCCTCGGACCTGGGCCGTGGCGAGCCGGCGGCAGGGAGACCCCGCTCTCCGCTCCCCGAGAGCCAGGCTCCCTGGGAGGTCGATGGCCGGCAATGGCACACCCGCGACCGCGTGGCCCGCAATGGCCGACCGGCCCGGTGGGATGGCCGCATCCTGGAAACGATCGTCGACCGCGTCGAGGCCCTGGGCGCATCGGCCAACGGCGATGGCGACGGCTTCGCGCCGACCGACTGGTCCCAGCGGGGCGTCGTGCGGATCGACGGCGCGGGTGCAGCCAAGGTGAGCTTCCCGTTCTTCCACGCCACCACGTCGTCGGAGTGGGTCGTCACCCTCCGGTTCTTTGTCCCCAAGAATACGTTCCGCGCCGCTTCGTTGGAAAAGCTGCTCGGCCTCGTGCCGTTCCACCAGAGTGAGCCGCCCGTGTTGTGCGATCAGCCGCGCGTGAAGGTCTCCGACCTCGGGCCATCGCAGGAGGTCACGATCGTCGGGCATGCCGTTGCGGATTTCGAGACCCCCGGCTTCGACGAGTTCCTGCGGAAGGCTGCGCGCGCGTTCCTGGGGATCGGCAAGCCCGGCAGGCTCAAGAGGGCGAGTGAGCTGGAGGTGTGAGAGGGGAGGGACACTCAGGGGTGGGTCTGAGGATCATCCGCCTTGGGTATGACCGGAAGGTCCGACGGCGGCCGGCAGAGCTTGCAGGGTTGATATCCCTGGGCCCTGGCTTGCCGCGGGCTGGCCAAGGGTTGTCGATGATCGGCGGACATCGCCTGGACCTGGCGGCAGGTCGCTCGGTGGTACAGATGCGTCTGGCTGTTGCCAACCAGGTCGAGCGGCCTGGGTGAGCCCGGCGGAGATCCCGCCGCGGGAAGGAATCGCGCCGGGTTCGCGGATGTCGGTTCGGGAGTCGCGGCACCGCGGTCGCCCGTCAAGGTCGGCCCCGCGGCGGAACTCCGCAGCCACCGGAACCCCGCAGTGTCGGCGAACCGGCCGCCGATCACGAGCCCCAGCGCCAGTGCCACCACCAGGCCGATCGCGGCGCAGGTGATCGCCAGCCCGACTCGAGAGGGAGGGCGATGGTGCTGGCGGAGCCATCGATCGAGCTCGTCGGCGAGGGCGCGGGCCGTGGGATACCGATCCGCGGGAACCGGAGACATGGCCTTGGTGCAGATCCGATCGAGCTCGGCCGGGATGCAGGGATTGACCGATCGCGCCGGCGTGACGGTCGAGGACGTCTCAGGACGCTCCGGCACCTCCGGCGAATCGTCGCTTGGCCCGACGGTCGAGCTCCGCGGGCGACGGCCGCAGAGCAGCTCGTAAAGCATGACCCCGAGACTGTAGACGTCGCTGCGCTCGTCGGCCTGCCGGCTCAAGCCGTGGGCCTGCTCCGGGCTCATGTAGGCCGGGGTCCCCACCACGGCTCCGTCGCGCGTCAGGTCGGACTCGATATCGGAGCGTCGGGCCAGGCCGAAGTCGATCAGCCGCGGTCGTCCCCGGTCGTCGATGATGACGTTGGCCGGCTTGAGATCCCGGTGGACGACCCCCATGCAGTGCGCATGGTCGAGCGCATCGGCGAGTTCGCGGATGATCCGGGCCGCCGTCGGGGCATCCATCCGCTGGCGGTCGCGATACCACCACAGCGGCCGGCCGCTGACCATCTGGTAGGCGACCCAGCACCGGCCCCCATCGAAGCCCGCGTCGTGGACGGCCACGATATTGGGGTGGTCCAGCCGCGCGACCGCCCGCGCCTCGCGGAAGAACCGCTCCACGACCCGTTCGTTGGGATTGGCCTGCTTGAGGACCTTGATCGCCACATCCCGATCGAGCCGGGGATCGAACGCCAGGAAGACCTGGCCGAACCCGCCGTCGCCGACCCGCTCGCGAAGCTGGAAGCGTCCCAGTGAGCCGAGGTTGCCACGAGACCACGCGCGGAACCAGTCGATCGATTCGTGAACCTCCATCGCGGGCGACTCGAGCGGACTCCGGGGAACCTCCGTATCCGCCCCCGACGGCTGGATCCGGCTCACGGTGTTGTCGAGCGCACGGCCGCAGTGGGGACATCGACTCTCCCCCGAGTCGGTCCCTTCCGTGGGGATCTCCACGCTCCGCAAGCATCCCTCGCACACGACGCGGACCATCGGACCCATCGCGCTCACCCCCGGGGCTGGCCCCCACGATCGATTCGGCACGGTCGGCCTGCAACGGCCGGACCGCGCGCACTCGCGCTCTGTCTAGGACCCTAAAACGGCCCGGTCAGAATGCAACTGCTCCACGACGGAAAAGCCCGAATCGGGAAACCAACCTCCTGGCGGCTCGGAACGGACTGTGGACAGATGCCTCCTGATGCCCCTGGCCGCTTTTCCGATCCCGAGGCTTGCGATAGAGTCGCTGCAATCCAGGGCGATGACGGTCATCGTCAAGGAATCCCAGCGGAGGTCCAGGCCGATGAACCGTTTGCGTCGACTCCATCTGCTCATGGCGAAAGTGACCGACGGCACGCTCGCCGACCGGATGGCCTTCTGGGGCCAGGTCGGCCACCACGGCTCCGACTTCCTCGCTGAGACGTTCCTCAAGGAACACAAGGAATACGAATCGATGCGCGGGCTGCTCAAGGACATGAAGTGGGGGCCGTGGACCCGGTTCGAGGTGGGGATGACGGCCGCGGTTTCTAGTCGCTAAGGCCGATCGATCCGGGGCGGCAGAGTCGATAGCCGTTGACGATTTTATCTACAATTTTGTAAAGTCCCTTGACGGCAGAATCTGCCACAACCGTTCCACGACTGCCGCCCCGGGCAATGAGACATGGGTGCTACCATGGATAGCCACACCATTCGCGTCAACAAACCAACACTGGAAATCGTCCGCGTTTTGGCGAGCAAAGCTGGCACGACGATGACAGCGATCGTCGAAGCGGCAGTGCGCGAGTACGAAAAACGCAAGTACTGGGAAGAATACTACGCTGCCTACGAGGCATTGAGGGGGAACCCTCAAGCTTGGGCCGAACATGAGGAGGAGATGAAGCTCTGGGATTCCACCATGAGGGATGGCCTGGAGGATTGGCCCTATGAGGAAGGTCAGGAGTAACGTCTTTCCGCTCCGGGGTGAAGTTTGGATTGCTGAGTTCGGTCGAACCCTCGGACATGAACAAGGCGGCGCGCGTCCCGCACTCGTCGTTTCTGGCAACACGTTCAATCATAGCCCTGCGGAGCTGGTGATGGTCGCTCCCATCACAACGACCGATCGCCGCGTGCCGGGGCATGTCCGTGTCGTCCCCCCTGAAGGCGGGCTCGCCAGGACCAGCTTCATCATGACCGATCAATTGCGCATCGCCTCGAAGATACGACTGGGCCGTCGCTTGGGATCGGTCTCATCAGCGATCATGACCGAGGTTGAGAGACACGTTCGATTTCACCTCGATCTCTAGTGCGCGTCGATCTCGGGTCGACCGGTTGAAGTGCCGGCTCGAGCCGGTGCGTTTAACCGCCGGGATGCACCAAGTCAGCGTGCGGCCTTATAATCCGCACACATCCGCAGCGCGTCGTTGGCGGCCGCGGTGGTCAGGCGGTCGTCGTTGTGGCGGAGCGAGCGCAGGGCGTCGTCGAAGCGGCGGTTCGCCATGCGGAGATAGAGCTCCGCGGCTGAGCGCTCGGCCGGGATCACATGGTTCTCCTGCTCGGAGCGATCCCAGCGCGACAGGGTGCAGGCCGAGGTGACCAGGGCGATGGCGGCGTCGGCGATCCGCTCCTGGAGATACTGCCGGTCCAGGATCGACTCGCGGTGAATCATCAGGAGTCGCTCGACGGTGCCGGCGAAACGGGCCACGCGGCGCGCCAGGGCGTCGGCCATGGGCCGGAGCATGGCCGTGGCCACCGGGACGGTCGGAGTTCGGACCATCCGCCCCAGGTGGCTGCGCGTGAAGCTCCAGAAGGTCGGCAGGAAGGTCCCGGGCCGCTTCAAGCCGTCGAGGGTCGACTTGAGATCCATGGCGATGTCGCGCATCCCCACCATCGCGATGAACGCCTTGAGGACCTCATTGGCACCTTCGCCAATCGTATTGATCCGGGCATCCCGCATCATCCGCTCGTAGGGCTCGTCGGTGAAATACCCCTGGCCGCCGTGGACCTGGAGGGTCTCGTAGACACCCTGCCAGAGCGCCTCGGTGGAGAAGACCTTGAGGATGGCGGTCTCGAGCATGTAGTCCTCGGCGCCCCGATCGATCAAGGCGGCCGTCTGATACGTGGTTGCCTCCATGGCATAGGCCGTGGCGGCGAGGTAGGCGATCTTCTTCTTGATCAGCTCGAGCTCGGCCAGCGGCCGGCCGAATTGGTGGCGCCTGGCGGCATGGCGCGCGGCTGCGGCCAGGCAGACCTTGGCCAGCCCGGTGCAACTGGCGCCGAAGGTGGTCCGGCCGAAATCCAGCACGGTCAGCGCGACCTTCAGACCTTTGCCGAGCGGGCCGAGGATATTGGACGCGGGGACGGGCATGTCGTGGAAGGCCAGCCGCGCCGTGGCCGTGCCGCGAATGCCGCACTTGGACATCCGGGCTTCCACCACCTCGAAGCCGGGCATCTCGGGAGTGACCAGGAACGCCGTGATCTTGGAGTCGCCGCCGTGCGGGTCGGGCGTGCGGGCCATCACCGTCAGCACGTCGGCGATGGCGCCGTTGGTGATGTAACGCTTCGTCCCGTTGAGGAGATACGTCTGGCCGTCGGCAGAAGGCCGGGCCGTCGTCTGGACATTGCTGGCGTCCGAGCCGGCCTGCTCCTCGGTCAGGGCGAAGGCCGCCAGCTTCTCGCCCCGGGCCAGGGGCGTCAGCCATCGCGCCTGCTGCTCGGGCGTGCCGAAGAGGACCAGGGCACGCAGCCCGATCGAGTGGTGCGCATTGACGAACACGGCCGTCGCGGCGCAATGGCCGCCGATGACTTCCATGATCCGGCAGTAGGCCATCTGCGAGAATCCACGGCCGCCCCACTCCACGGGTGCGGCCATGCCCAGGACCCCCAGCTCGGCCAGGCCCTGGATCACCGAGGCGGGGATGTCGGCCTCCCGATCGATGGCGGCAGCGTCGATTCGGGTCTCGGCGAAGGCGCGCACCGCGGCCACCGCCTCCTCGACCGGCGCGCGCTGCCCCTCCGGCAGCGCGGGATAAGGGAAGAGCGCTTCGCCATGGAACTCGCCGCGAAAGAGGGCCTTGGCGAACCCGCGGGTCGCCGGCCCGGAGAAGAGCAGCTCCTCCGCCTGGCGGATCTGCTGGTCCCGCAACGCCGCTTGGTCCTCCGCCGTCGTGGCCCGGTCGGGTGCCGAGGTCGTGACCGCCATGGTTCCAGGCTCCTTCCGCAATCGACTTGAGGCCATGTCAGGGAGTTCGAGCGACCGTTCGCTCTTTCTTCAGGAATTGTAGGACCGGCCGCTCCCAAAGGAAGATCGCTTCCCGACCGGGCGAGCTTCCTCAGACCTCCCGCATCGAATCCTGTTTCGGCTCGGCCGGCGCGGGCCGACGGCCCTCCGGCAGCCAGCGGAACCCGGCATCCTTGCCGACCCAGTACGCAATGAGAGCACCGATCCCGGCCATGAGCAGGGCCACCGGCTTCAGATCGAAAAGATGCTGGACGAAATACGACAGACTCGAGTCCGCCAGGAAGGGGAAGAACCGCCACTCGGTGAGCAGGGCCAGGATCAAGGCCGCGACACCGCACGCGACGCCACGCGGGACCGAGTGGTGCTGGGCAAGGAGACCACAACCCAGCCCCAGGAAGGCGCCCGGGATCATCAGCCCATAGAAACCCTGGCTGTAGAGCCAGCCAAAGGTGTAGAATCCCAGCACGCCACCGACGAATGCACCGACGAGGCCGAGCAGGTTGCTGATCAGGCGCGGAGGCATTGGCTCAACTCCCGTGATCGACCCGACTCCCTGGTTACCGCTCGCCCGATCATACACTCCAGAGTGAGGAGATCGCCATGTCTTCCCCGGCCGGCGGACCATCCTGGCGGCGCGACCGCGACGAGCGGGGCGTCTGGACTCTGTGGTTCGATCAGCCCGGACGATCGACCAACGTGCTCGATCGGACCGCCGTCGAGGAGCTGGAATCGCACCTGATCGCGGCCGAGTCCGATCCGTCGATCCGGGCCTTGATGATTCGCAGCGGGAAGCCGGGGGGATTCTGCGCCGGCGCGGACCTCAAGACGATCCTCGCGTGCCGGTCGACGGCCGAGGTCGAGGAGCTCCTGCTCCGCGCCCTGGCCGTCCTGGACCACCTCGAGGCGGTCCCGATCCCCACGATCGCCGTGCTCCACGGCATCTGCCTGGGAGGAGGGCTGGAGCTGGCCTTGTCGTGCCGACACCGCGTGGCGTTCGCCTCGACGGCGCCCCTGCAAGTGGGATTGCCGGAGGTCCACCTGGGCCTGGTTCCCGCCTGGGGTGGACTCACCCGGCTCCCCCGGCTGATCGGCCCCGAGGATGGCATCGACCTGCTGGTGACCGGACGGTCGATCGGGTACCTCCGTGCCCGCTCGCTCGGCCTGGTCGACCGGCTGGCCGCCGAGGGGAACCTCCCGGAAACACTCGACTTCTCCGGTTCCGAGCCGCGGCTTGGACGCACCGTCGACAAGGAGGTCTGGGAGAACGCGCTGGCGAAGGCCCGTGCCCGGCTCGACGAGCAGCCGGGGGAGCACCCCGAGGCGCAGGAACGGGTCCTCGCGCTGGTGGCCACCGACCTGGCCGAAGGCCCGGCGGCTGCCCGCCAGGCCGCCGTCACGGCGTTCGCCGAGCTGGCGATGTCGGACCACGTGCGCGAGTCCATCAGCTCATTCTTCCAGCGGGGGCGGAGCACGTCGGCCCATTAGTGATCGGACGGGAATGGCACCTCCTAAAGGCGTAACGCTCCCTGGTGAAAGACGCGATCGACCGCGAAGCCACACTTCCCAGGGTCCACAGTGATACGCCCAAAGTGGCCGCGCGGCGTCCGGCGAGCGGGATCCGGATATCGAACGCCCGCAAGGTTCTCTGCGCCAACTGCGCGAGGAATCCGAAAAGGACTTCGAAACAACGACCTCTTGCAACCGAACACGAGCTTTCATACCATAGCATCTGCTTCGGACTACCTTTCCCCCCAGGGAAGCATCTATGCGGACACACACACACACATCTATACGTTGCTCGTCCCGACCCTTCTCTTGTGTGGGTGCCTTGGGAGGGAGCGAGGGGGCCTCTCCTCCCTGGATCCTACAACGTTCGATTCAGGGGGCATCGTGGTAGACAGGTCCTCTACCATAAGTCATGTCTTTCATTTGAAGAATACTGGAGATCGCCAGGTCAAAATGGTCGGCGTCGAGAAGTCGTGTGGGTGCCTCGACGCCACGATTACACCACAGTCCCTTGCCCCGCGTCAGGAAGCACGACTGACGTTGTCGGCTCATGTTGCACCGAGCTATGCCGATCGAAGAACCGTGAGCTGCGTTGTCAAGACCGACGATCCAAGCCGTGGCGCTGTCACTTTCAGCCTCGCCTTCCACTCGTTTCCCAGGGTTCAGTTTCGACCGCTGGCACTCGACCTCGGCTCGTTGCGACGGGTAGGAACGCCAGGCGAGAGTGGTCATCGCGAAGCCGAGGCTTGGCTCGACGTCTATCGCGCACCGGGTGGGGACGCTGATGCGCCGAGGCGGTTCGACGTGCCCGACGGGCTGCTCGTCGATACGAGTGGAAAGCCTGGGACCGATGAACCAGCCAGAGGTATCGTCAGGACGAGCTATCCCCTGCGTGTACGGATTCGGCAAGAACGTCTGAGGGAACAGCCCGGGGGACGGCAACAGCTCGTCCTGGGTGTGCTCACGCGACGTGGCGAAGTCGGCTCCCTCCCCATAAGCTGGGCCTGGCACGAATCGATCGAGGCAAGCCCGCGGCGAGTTCATTTCGGGACGTTGAAGGACATTACCTCCGGGCCTGCATCCATCTCGGTTCGATCTACCGAGAAGCGGGCATTCCGCATCCTGTCTGTCTGTGGAGATGAAACAGCCGCCGTGGTGCCCTTCGAATCCCCGGCGCCCGCAGCGAGTTTGATCGCAAGGGAAACACACCTCGTGGCATTGAGGATTCGACTCAAGAATCCGAAAAGACGGGCCGCTGCTGGGACGGTGACCGTCGTGACAGACGACTCGACATGCTCTCAGCTTTCGATTTACTGGTCGGCCTTTGTCGACCTATCTCCGGTCAAGAGCGCCCAATCGGAACCGTAGCCATCCATGCAGGCCATCACTCGAGGATCACGACCATGAGGACCATTCACTTGACTCTTGCGGTTGCAGCGGTGTTCGCAGCGTTCGGGTTTTTCGTCTCCGCCCCTGCGCAGAACTATCCGCCGCCGTACTATTGCGAGGATTACGCATCCTGTGGCGACAATGTGATGTGTGGGGATACGAGCGGCACGTGCCCGACCACCGAGACCTCATATAATAAACGTACTGTAATATGCAATGATTGGGGTTTCTGCTTGGCGTCCAATGGCGTTGGTTGCAGTTACGGCGCAGGCCAGTGGTGTTGTGCGTATCTCTATTATTCGGTTCCGCCAGGTAAAACATGCGACGACGATACGTTTGTATGCTCCCCGCCAGACTCAGACTCCCAAGGGTGCATGATACAGTGATCAAAGTGGCCGTGGGCCCGTTCTCGGGACGAACCAAGAGAAGATCCGCCGTTTACTGAACATTTGCTGCGCCGGGGTGAGTGACCGGCGGGTCGAGGCCGTCCGGAAGGCGGTTCAGCGGCTGTTCCATCAGCCCGGGATGTGCCTCGCGCTTGCCCGCTGGCCACCCGCAGTTGCGGTCCGGACTTTTCTGAATCACGGTCGCGACGTCCTATTCGAAGCCGGTCAAGACGGGTGTCCCTGGACCGATCGCTTTCGGCCTTTCTAATCCGGACGGATGCGATTAGTCACGAGCGAGTCAGGTGACGACAACCTTGTATGATTCGTCCTCTGGAGGGGACCGTGAACGCGGCTCTCGTGCTCCTGTGTGTCTCCTTCTTCACAAAGGACGCAGTCGCCGATCCATCGGAGATGCTCCGGGTCATCGCGAACGCCTATGCGGCCAATCGGGAGTCCGTTGACCGGGGCAGGGCGACGTTTTTCATCCTGACAGGGAGGGCTTCCAGTCCCGATGCGGCGAGCCATGGTGAAATCGATGATCTGGTGAAGGGGCGAGGAGCCTACACCTTCGATGGGCCCAAAAAGAAATATGAGATAATATATAAAAATGATGATCTTAGCAAACATTGGAAAATGCTAGATGAGAACTTAGTCACAAATGAGTGTAAGTCAATATATGTGCTTTCGGATGAGAAGGCTACCATGTATCATTCGCCCATGTATTGGCCTCCAAAGGACGCCATTTTCCGCAATGGGCTAATCACCGAAGGCCTTGATCTGTTCAATGTGCATTTTGTATTTCCCTTGCGCCTGGGCGCCAGGGACCATCGGACCAACGATGTGGCGCTGGACATCGACGACGCCCGCAATCGTAGGAACGGCTTGACGGTCAAGCTGGAGGAAAACGTTCCATTCGAAGGCACGACGGTCCACAAGGTGACCATCGAGTACGCGGAGGGCGATTGGTCGTACTGGATTGACGATCGTCGTGGATGCGTCCCCCTGCAAATCCTGGAGCGATTGAGAAAAAGTGGCAACCTTAGATGCATCAGGTATGAGCAGGTGCAGAAAGTCGGTGGTAGATTGTGGCTGCCATACCGATATACTTTCTACCGGTTCCATGACAAATACGTGCGAATCCTGGAGATTGAAGATATCCAGGTTGACGGCGCCCTTTCGGATCGCGATTTCGAGGTCTCGTTCCCGGAGCCCGTCTCGATCATCGATCGAGTTCACAGTCGAGGATATGCCAAGCTGACGTCATTCTCCTTACGGCAATTGAGCGAACCGGACCGTGGTTCATCGAAGCCGATTCGGATCGTTCATTCCGCCCCGCCGCCCCAGGCGACCCAGCTACCCGGCGAGCTGGATTCGTCCCGTCCGTGGATCGCCGCCGTCTGCTTTGGCATTTCATTACTCCTGGTGGCGGTCGCAAGCTACCGCCTCTACCGGCGCAGGCGGGAGGCCGATGCGTAACCGTGTGGGTCGCAGGGAGTTCTGTTGGCGGACCCCGCTAGGCCACGCCCGGGGCGAAGGCTTCACGCTCATCGAATGCCTTGTCGTCGTATTCGTCGTCGGATTATTGCTCGCTCTCCTGTTGCCTGCCGTGCAACAGGCAAGAGAGGGGGCCCGGCGCGTGGAGTGCGTCAACCACCTTAAACAGATCGGCTTGGCCTTACAGAATTATGCGGGCGTTCACGGTTACTTCCCCGCGATCGACTCTCTGACCGATAGCGTGCACTTCGCCTCGGCACAGGCTTACAGCCCGCTCGTTCGGATGCTCGGTGAGCTCGGTCAGACACCTCTGTACAACGCATTCAATTTTCAAGGAATTCCCACCGTGGGCATAACGCCGCTCCAGAACCTGACGGCAATGTCTGTCGGACTGGACGTCGCCCTCTGCCCATCCGACACGCAACCTCCGGTCACGGGATACGGGCGGATGAACTACCGGTTCGGTACCGGACCCACCCCATGGTTCGCTCCCAGCCTCAGGCTGACCTTGTCTCTCGATGGCCCATTCACGGTGCACCACTTCCGCAGCCCGGCGGATTTCCACGACGGGCTCTCGAACACCGTCGGCGTTTCCGAGCGACTTCAGGGCGGCTGGGTCAAGGATGCCTTCAAGCGGAATGGGGATTACCTCCTCATCCCCGATGGGTTTTCGCAGGCTCACGACGCGGATCAGGCCGTCGTGGTGTGTTCCTCCGCGCCGCCTGACGGCCCGAAGGATACACGAGCTGGCGAGTCCTGGGCACTGAGCGGGTTCCACTTCAGCGATTATAATCATTGCTTGACCCCCAATCCGTCCACGAATGACTGCGCACTGGATACAAACAAGAACGACCTCCATACCCGCACGCTGCACGGCGGCGTCTTCTCGGCTTCGAGCCGACATCCTGGAGGAGTGAACGCCGCTCTCATGGATGGGAGTGTACGGTTCATCACGAACGGCATTCGCTTAGCGACGTGGCGGGCGTTGTCGACCCGTTCCGGCGGTGAGATGATCGGCGACTATTGAGGTGGACTCTGGCAAGAGATCGGATAGGTCGATCACCCGGGCCGCGGGCGAGCTCCTCTCCAGCGCATGCCGCGCCAGGTTGAACCAGGGTGGACCCGCGTCGAGGATGGCGCTATCTGCGCTCGCGACGATTTCGAGGGACTGCTTCAAGATGGGGTCCGGATTGTCCACCAGCTCCGCCGACCAGGCGAGCGACCGCTCGGCGGCCGTCCGCTGGACCAGCGCCCGAATCCGGCCGCTGTTGGAGACCGGGCGATCGAACAACCATCGGGCGTGTCGGACCCGCAGCTCGCCCAGCACGACGGCCAGTGTCTCCAGGGCCGGCAGGGTCTCGGCGACTCGGCGATAAGTCCCGTGGACGCCGGCCAGGTCGCGGTAGGTTCCATCCCGGCAGTGGAGCACGACGCCACCGCCGAGCCCGGCTTCCAGCGTCGTCAGGACGTTGAACCCATCGATCCAGAGGTCCCGGCCTTCGACGGCCTCCGCGGCGACCTGGCGGGCCGCGCGGCGCGCCCGCGCCTCGTCCGCGCAGGCGGACCGGCGCACGGCCATGCGCTGGCGCTCGGTCAGAGCCCAGCGGTCGCCGACCAGCTTCAGGGCCGACACCGGGGCATAGCCGCGGCCCAGTAGCCAGGAGAGATCGGCGACGGCCGCGCGCACGGCCGGCAGGCTCGACGGGGCGAATGCCTCGCCGTCGCGGGGGTCGGGGCCACGATGGCTGCGGGTGTCAGGCACTGGAGACCGGCCTCGATCGTCCCGTCCTCCTAACGCTGGTAAGTCCCCATCAGCTCCGCCTGGGACAGAATGTGCCCCTGGATCGCCTTGAGCAGACCCGGCTTCTCCAGGCCCTCGGGCAGGTCGAGCGCCTGGTCGAGGGCATACAGCGTGAAGACGTACCGATGGACGCCATGCCCCTTCGGCGGTGCCGGACCCCGGTAGCCCAGCGCGCCCCAGGAGTTCTTCCCCTGGATGGCCCCCGCCGGGGACCTGGGCCGCGCCACCGGCGGGATGCCCTCCACCAGCCCCTCCTCGTTCGCCGGCAGCGTGTAGATGACCCAGTGCACCCAGGGCTGCTTCGTCGGCGCATCGGGATCGTCGACGATCAGGGCCAGCGCGCGGGCCGCGGCTGGCACGCCGGACCACGCGAGCGGCGGCGAGAGGTCCTCGCCGTCCCCCGTATGCCGGCGAGGGATGGACGTCTCGTGGGCGAACGCGGCACTGCGCAGGATGAAGCTCATCAGCAGGCCTCCGATACTCAGAACCGAGTGGAGAGGTCGAGTCGCATCCCTGCGAACCGCGGCGGGTCCCGACGGCATCCGCCGTTCCTTCATGATCCCAAAGTCGACGCACCGGGTTGAGAGCCACCGGCCGGAAATCCGGCAACCCCTGATCGAACGAGAACGACCCGGGGCCCTGGGGGAGACCGCAGGGCGCCGGGTCGGAATGGGTTGGGACGCCAGCTCGAGCCGTCGAGGCCGCGGGATGAGATGACTCCAGGTGAGGAGGGGACGGGTGCGGATTGAGCCGCGCGGACCAGACACGGGACGGGTCGAGCGGGCAGCGGGCCCGATCAGAGGCCACTGCCGAAACCGGCCGACTCACCGCGATGATGGTGCTCGGAGGTGATCCCCTCGGGGGCGGTCTCCTTGCGGGCGGAGAGGTGCGGGCCGCGGAGCACCGACTGGCCGGCGCGGGCATGCTGGGTATGACCGCGGAGAGGGGCACGCCGGAGCGGGGGCTCGCTGGCGGCCGACAAGGGAGGCGCGGCATGGGGATCGTAGTGCAGCTCGAAATCGTCGGTCTCGTAATCGTCATACCGCGAGACGTAGCCGGGCATCTTGGAGCGTTCCAGCTCCTCGGCGTAGGAGGCCAGCACGGCCGCCTGGATCTTCTCGCGACACATCGAGTTGATCGGATGGGCGATGTCGGCATGGAGCTTGGCCCGCCCGTCGGCGTCGCGCAGGGCACGGTTCTCGTCGAGCCGGCAGCCGCACTGGTTGCAGAAGCGGCTGCGCAGGTGGTTCTTCGTGCCACAGTTGTGGCAGCGATCGGTCAGCTTGCGCGACGGCATCGCGACGAAGAACCCCTTGGCACCTTCGATGATCTTCAAGTCCCGGATGACGAACATGTCGTCGAATGTGATGCTGCAAAAGGCTTGCAACCGTTCGTTGCTGCCCGAGTTGTCTTCCATGAGCTTGATGCGGACTTCAGTGATCTCCACAGCCGGTACTCCTTTACGAGGCGTTCGCTGCTCAGGGGCCGCAGGTCACGACCCGGACCGATCCTAGTCCGAGGGGTTGAAGGATCTCCGCGGCGTGGCGGGCCGCTGCCGAGTTGCGGCACAGCCCGAAATAGGCTGAGCCGCTGCCACTCATCGAGGACCCGTCGAGCACCGGGCCCAGGTTCCACAGGGCGTCCCCCACCCGCGACAACTCGGGTCGAAGCGCCTCGGCGATCGGTTGCAGCCGGTTGAACAGACTGCGACCGAGCTCGGTCGATCCACCCTGCGCCCACGCCTCCAGCATGGGTCGGATCGGACGCGGCCGCTCGGGTGGAGTGAGCTGACCGTAGACGTCGGCCGTGCTCGAGCCGACGGGTGGACACACCAGCACGAAATGATACGTCTCCTTCAGGGGCAGGGCCTCCACCCGCTCGCCCCGTCCGCGGCAGACGGCCGCCGGGACGTGGTTGAAGAAGGGGACGTCACTGCCGAGCTCCGCGGCGAGCGAGTCCATTCGCTCAGCCGGGATCCGCAGGTCCCAGAGCCGGTCGAGCCCCACCAGGGCCGCGGCGGCATCACTCGAGCCGCCGGCTAGGCCCGCCTGGGCCGGGATCGCCTTGGTGAGTTCGATCCGCGCCCCCCGCGAGCAACCGGTCGCCGCCTGGAGACTCTCGGCCGCCTGGATCACAAGGTTGTCCTTGCCCACCGGCACGGAGGGATCGCTACACCGCAGGCACAGCGCGCCCGACGGTTCCTCGCGGATGGTCAAGGTGTCATACAGGCTCACAGCGACCATCAGTGTCTCGACCTCGTGATAGCCGTCGGGCCTGCGACCCAGGACCTCCAGGAACAGGTTTAACTTCGCCGGCGCGAGGACTTCCACGCCGCCGGCGATGGGACGAACGAGCATCAGGACCAAGCTCCGAGCCGGCTCGGCTCGACCGCGGCGCGAACGCCCACGGCCTTGCGAACCCGCTCGAGAATACCATGGCCAGACCCGTCGCGGAACCTCGATTCACTGCCCTTCCGGCCTCTGTCCCGCCGGCACGAGGAGAGCAGACGTGAGTGTCAGGCCAATCCTTTCGGCTTGCTGGTCTCGTTCTGCGGCCGTTCTATCTCGATCCGCGAATCGCTGCAAGGTCGAAAACTTCACTCAATCGAAAAATCCCCCCAGGGCACGACGCGGGCGGGCCGTGGACGGGAAAACGCCGCTCCCCAGGCCGCCGGCAAGCTGTCACGGTCCGCCGCTCGCAAGACGCTGGTGCAGGGCGCGCAGGCCCCGGCAATCGTCGCGCCGACCCAGCGCCTCAAGGCACCGGATCAGCCCCTCGAGAGCCTCATAGAACGGTCGATTGCTCGGGCGGTCGGGCGGCAATCGGCCTGAGAACGACGGGGGGAGGGCTCGGCGCGCCAGGTCGACCGCATAACCAAAATGGCCGCGCGCCAGGGATGGGTCCTGGAATTCCTCCAGCGCGATCTTGCCCAGCGCGACGTGGATCCACAGATTCTCGTGGCAGGCCGAGAGGGCGTACCGCAGGGCATCCCGCGCGCCCTCCGGATCGCCGGCCCGCCACAGTTCCAGGCCCTCCTCGTAATCGGGCTGCGTTTCCCGCACCCCGCGAGGATGGACCAGCTCGAAATCCCCGCCCGCAAGCCGGACCAGGCGGATCGCGCCGGCCGGGTGTCCCGACCGGCGCGACGGCGGACCGCGCCGGCGCCGCGCGGGCTTCGAACGCTTGGGCCCCTGGCCGGCTCCCCTCGGATGCGGCGGCGTGGATCCTCGACCACCGGGTAAACCGCCTCCATGACCCTCATCCCCCCGCGGCCATTTGGACATCGCCAAGCCCTCCACCGGAGGCGGCTGGCCCACCCGTTCCCTATTGTATGAACCGATTTAGGGGAACTCCGGCCAGGCGTCGTTTCCCGGGCCTTTGGAGATGGTCCCGCTTTTAAGTACGGCTTTCGTAAGGACTTAGGTTGCGCAAACGATCACTTATTCGAGTGCGTGCAGCCATTTTCCAGTGTATTCAAAGTATGCTGATTTCGCGCTCGAATCAGGAATCGCTGTAAAACAAGCCGTTTCCGGAGGTTTA
>JAJPJC010000148.1 GCA_021324445.1 Isosphaeraceae bacterium | reverse complement strand
CGGGGCTCCTGGGAAGAGAGGGGGGGCTCGGCGCTCCGCGGTCCACCAGGGGCTGACGCCCCTGGCTCTTGACCACCGCCCCTCCGGGGCTTTCGGAACAGACTCTACTCCCCGGAGAAGAAATCGTTCTGACCCCTGGTACATCTCTGACCCCTGGTACATCTTCGATTCCCGCATGTTGTCCACTCCCTCCACTAACTGCATGGCGAACGCCTCCTCGTAACGCAGTTCCATGAGGATCAACGTGGCGGTCCAGAGCTTCTCGGCCCGCGACGCCGGCTCGGGGTTGATCCGCTCGGCCATCCGCCGCATCAGCTCGGGCAGTGCCTCCTCCGCCACGTTGGTCAGCGGGGCCGGCGGCACCAGATTGACCCCACCGGTCAGGTACGGATCGGAGTCTTCCTGCCACAGCCGCACCACCCGGTGATTGTACCGATTCGTCTCCCAGCCGTCCGGGAGCTGCCGCTCGTAAGTGCCGGTCAAGCTGGGCGAGTTGGCCTCCTTGCACAGGAGGATCAGCACGGTGAGCACCGGCAGGTTGTGGCGGTAGTCCAGCGCGACCTGGCGGAACCAGAGCGTCCGGGCCAACCCGGTGTCATGGTAGGAGTGGGGCTCGAGATCGACCAGGTAGGGCTCGGGGCCGTCGACCCGGAGCACCTTGTCGGCCGAGGCGGTCAAGGTGGTGAGGTCCGAGTCGATGACGGTGACCGGCCCGTGCGGGCCGTCCGCGAAGCGTTGCGCGCAGGCGGCGGGATCCTCCCCGACCAGTTCCTTGGCCGAGACGTCGCGGCGATTGGAAGCCATGAGGACGCTCCGTTTCTCGTCGGCTGGGCACCCCGACGGGCCACCGGCACCGGACCGACCCTCTCGTCGCGCGACCCTTCGGGCGCCCGGAACGGTCCGACTCGCCACGCTCACTTCACGTCTGGAAATCAGGATCGGCTTGTCCGACGAGCCGCCCCAGTCGTCTTCCTGACGCTCGCCGGGATCATGGGACCCGACATCCCAGCGACCTTCAGCAGGCCGGCCGGATTCTGCCGACCCAGCAACAGCAGGGGAGCGGCTGGGTCAGGGTGGAAGCGAGGTTGCGGCGGGTAGGCGCAGCTCCTGAAAAAACGCAAGATGGATCTCGTCCGACTCGACGCGAACGCCGTGAATCTCCGCCGGCCCATCCCCCGGCCATCGCCAATCGGGGGCCGCCGGGTGGCCGCCCGCGACCGCGGGAGAGCGGGGTTGGGATTGCTATCGAAGGGATCATCAGGATGGTACGATAAATGGGGGATTTGCACCGACCTCCCGCGGCCCGCGCCGCGCCGCGCGGCGGGCGGTCCGGCCCACCCGGACTGGTCCCCCCCTGGCCACACGGAGCGACCTCGGTCGCCGGCAGCGAGCCTCCACCCTCGGTCATCGGTGAGGACATCAAGGCGCACATTATGTCGGATGACAAGCCGAAGGCCGATCTCCCGCCCTCATCGCCCGCGGTCAGCGGCCGAGAACGGCCCGTGCGGGCCGCCGCGGCGAACGGTCACAGTGCGGCTCGATCGCAGGGCGTCGACGGAGCGCCGTCCGGAGACGAGCCCGCGCTGGGCTGGGTCATCGAGACGATCTTCAGTCCGTTCCATTGCCTGTACCAGGATGCCCTGTTCTTCCATACCCAGAGCCGACTGGCTCGGGCGGACAGTGAGTCGAGCCGGCTGGCGCGCGCGGCGCTGTTGCTGTACATCTCCAGCGCCGAGGCCCTGGTGCATCAGGCCGCCGAGGAGCTGGGCCGCCCCCAGCTGAGCCGCCTGATCGCCGACCCAGAGCGGCCCTTGCCCCTGGCCGAGGCGTGCCGGCTGTTGCCGGCGATCGCGGCCGAGCCCGGCGCGGGGAAGGGCGGCATCGACCCCGAGGCGGCGCCCTGGCCGCAGTTCGCCGAGTTGTTGATGCTCCGGACCTCGTGGGCCTACCCCGGGCCAGCGTCCAGGCGACGGGCCTTCTACCGCTCGCCGCGCCGCGACGGTGACTACGAGCCCATGCAGGCACACCAGATCCCCGCCGGGCTGCGGCGCAGCGTCTCCCCCGACCGCCTGGCCTTCCCGCTCACGGGTTTACCCCGGGACCCCTATGCTCTCCGGCCCCGACACCTCGACACCGCACGCGGCATCCTCGACGCCGCCATCGCCGACCTCGACCGCTGCATGGGGAGTGCCCTCACCAAAGGCCGGCGGCATCGCCGCGAGCCCGTGCGCGTGATCCACCCCCCCGCCGAGACCCAAGACGTCTGATCCGGCGCCGCGACGGTCGTCAGGGGATCGGGTCGGTGCGCCCGCGAATTCGGGTTCGCGCCGGGCATCGAGGGCCACTATGCTGGGACTCTCGCGGACTGGTCTGGTCCACGACGCGACGCCGGATGGAGCCTTCTGCCCATGCGCGTCTTGATGGTGACCTCCTTCCCGATCCCGGGTGACTACGACGGCACGGCCATGCTGCCGATCAAGGTGCTCCGCGCCCTGCGGCCGCGCGGGGTGGAGGTCGTCGTGGCCTATCTGCGGGCACGGCCGCCCTGGAGCCGGACGATCGGCCGGGCCGACTTCGAGGCGACGCCGGTCTACGAGCTGCCGGCCTGGGCGTGGGCCAGCGGCCTCGGGCTCAAGCGCATCGCGCGCGAGTGGCCCTTCGACCTGGTCCACGCCCAGCATTATGGCGGGGCCACCCGCGCCCACATCGCCTGTCATCGCTACGGCTGGCCGATGGTTTATGAAATCCACTCGTTGCTGGGCGAGGAGGTCGAGCGCGACCGGCTGGGACGCGGACTGGTCTTCCGGACCTACCGGGCGATGGAACAGCGCGTCCTCCGCCACGCGGCCGCGGTCATCGCCCTGGGTGAGCCCGTCAAGCAAGTCCTGATCGAGGAGAAGGGCGTCCCGACCCATCGGGTGCGTGTGATCTACCCCGGCATCGACCTGGCCGAGTACGACGTCCCGGGACCGCTGGCGGCGATCCCCGGGATCCGCGATGATCATCAGGTGGTCATGTATGTCGGAAGCATCGTCCACCCCAACCAGGGCGTGCCGGTCTTGATCGAGGCCCTGCCCGAGATCTTTTCCGCCGCACCCCGGGCGCGCTGCGTGCTGGTCGGAGGGCCGGCCGAGGCCGGTCAGGCGTACCGGGCGCAACTCGGTCCCGATGGCGATCGGCTCATCGTGCTGCCCGGCCGGACTCCGGACCAGGTCGTCGCGCTGACGCGCCGTGCCGACGTGCTGGTCCATCCCCGGCTGGCCTGTCGCGAGAACTATTCGGTGCAGAGCAAGCTGGCCGTCTACCTCGCCGCGGGCCGTCCCATCGTGGCCACCGACTTCGGCGACTACCAGGTGCTCCTGGGCGAGACCGGCGCCGGCTTGCTGACGCCGGTCGAGAGCGGGGCTCTGGCTCGGGCCATCCTCCGGGTGCTCGCGGACCCCGCGCTGGCGGCGCGCCTGGCCGCCGCCACGCGCCCGGTCGCGGAGCACTACTTCGCCATGGACCGCAACGCCGACCGCTATCTCGATGTCTACCGCCAGGCCATCGCCGCCGGGCCCCGCTGACGGAGGACGCACGTCCTTCGGGGTTGGTACGACTCTTGCGTGAGAATTCGGCCGCGGCCGGTCAGGAGACCTGCCGCCGAGGACGAACTCCTCGAGATTGGAGCAGTCTCGCGCCTGTGAGTCACCCCATGGCACAGACCGCTGCTGCGGCCGATCCGGTCGTCGCGGCCGGGGACGCCGGCCTGCGATACGTCACCGACCAGTCACCGGGAATTCGCCGCAAGCGATCGGGGAAGGGGATGCGTTATCTCGACGCCGAGGGCCGGCCGATCCGGGACCCGGCGACCCTGGCGCGGATCAAGGCCCTGGCGATCCCTCCGGCCTGGACCGAGGTCTGGATCTGCCCCTGGCCCAAGGGACATATCCAGGCCACGGGGCGCGACGATCGGGGGCGGAAACAATACCGCTACCATCCGCAGTGGCGCCGGCATCGGGACGAATCCAAGTACGGCCGGACTCTGCGGTTCGGCCGGGCGTTGGCCCGGATCCGCCGGGCGATCGAGCGCGACCTCGATCAGCCTGGCTTGCCGCGACGCAAGATCCTCGCGGCGGTCGTCCGGTTGCTGGAGACCACCTTGATCCGCGTCGGGAATGCCGAGTCCGCGCGCGACAACCACTCGTTCGGCCTGACCACCCTGCGCGATCGTCACGCCGAGATCCAGGGCGGGACCCTGCGCTTCCGGTTCCGCGGAAAGAGCGGGATCACGCACAGTCTCGCCCTCGACGACCGCCGGTTGGCCCGGATCATCAAACAGTGCCAGGATCTCCCCGGCCAGGAGTTGATCCAGTACCTCGACGACCAGGGCCAGGTTTGCGACGTCACCTCCAGTGACGTCAACGACTACCTGCGCGAGATCACGGGCGAGGAGTTCACAGCCAAGGACTTCCGCACCTGGGCCGGCACGGTTCTGGCGGTGATGGCGCTGCAAGAGTTCACGGCGTTCGACTCGAAGGTTGAGGCCAAGAAGAATCTCGTCCGGGCCATCGAAGCGGTCGCTCGCCGGCTGGGCAACACCCCGAGCGTCTGCCGCAAGTGTTACATCCACCCGGGGGTCCTCGACGCCTATCTCGACGGCACGATGCTGGAGTCGTTGCGTCAGCGCACCGCGGCGGAGATGGCCGAGCTTCACGGCCTGAACCCCGAAGAGTCGGCCGTCCTGGCCTTGCTCCAGCGCCGGCTCGCCCAGGAAGCGACGACCGACCGACGCAGCCAGGCCGCGGCCAAGAAGAAAGCCAGCCGCCACCGCCGCCGCCCCAGCCTCCAACCGGCTCGACCTTGACTTGACACACCCTGCACCCGGCTCTACTGTAAAGAGTGTCGATTCGAGGGTCTGTTGCTCACCCTCAAGCTCCCTCGCCACCGTAGCTCAACCGGCAGAGCACCGCTTTCGTAAAGCGGGGGTTAAGAGTTCGAGTCTCTTCGGTGGCTTGAACAGAAACGCCGCACGGGTAAGTCCTTGCGGCGTTTTGCTTGCGCCCGCATTGGCGGCCGTCGAGCCGTTTGGTCGCCAAATTGGAGCCGATCTCGGCCGGCAGGCTACCGCAAGCATGCAGTGAGCCGAACATCCGGTTGAGACCTTCCGCCAAGGCCGCGTCCTCCGTCGGTAGGACATGGGCATAAACCCGCAGCGTGATCTCGACCCTGGCGTGTCCCAGGCGCGGGGACACCGCCTTGAGGGAGTGGCCGCGCGCCCGCACGGTCGTGGCGTGGGTGTGGCGCACGTCATGGAACCGGATGTCCGGCGGCAGGACCGGCTCGACGCCCGTGTCCTGAGCGTCCCGGACGAGCCGCCGATGGACCCGTTTGAGGGTCGGTTTGAAGACCCGGCGGATCAAGGTCGATTTCCCGATGAAGAGGAACCGTCCCTCCAGAAGAAGTTGGGCCGACAAGGCGTTGCTTACGTTTCGGGTCGGTATCACTCCGAGGGGAGATCGATCGCACGAGAGCGGTGATGGAGGAATTCAGACTTGCCGTTGAATTGAAGATCATGGAGCTGAGCGCAAGAAAAGCGAGTGCCTGAGTTCTCGGCCAGCCGGACGCCGGCTGACCGTGGTGTGAACACGCGCCCCGGACCGGCGTCCTGGATTTCAACGGATTCGAGCTGACCACAGCCACCGCCGGCGCCGAGCCGTCATTCCGCCGTTCACGCTCGAACTGCGGTCGGGGCGCACCCTCCGGAGCATCTTCGACCGCGATGACCCGGTCGTGCTCGGTTACCTCGGCAGCCGACTGCCTGGGCTGGATGATCCCACGATCAATCCCGAGCTTCGTGACCCGACCGCGGGCCCGTGGTCGCGTGTCGCGCGCTGCCATCGGAATCCCCTCCCGCGACGGAAGACCCCTCTCCCAGGACGAACTGGAGCGTCAGGGCGACGACCCGTTCCCGATCGCGATCCACTCCCAGAGCTGGGCGGCCCTCGGCCAGGCCGACTGGTCGGAGCCGTTCTCCGCCGACAAGGACATCGGCGATGTCGACGACGTCGGCTCGAAGGACCGAGCCGGCTACCTGATCACGACGCCCCAAGGACAGATTCTCCTCAAGAGCGGGCTCGAGCGGACCGTCCCGTTGATCCGCAAATCGGTCGAATCGCTCGGCTTCCAGATGGTCGACATCAAGGTCCTGCTGGCCGGCCACGCCCGCACGAGGCAACGGACCGGGGCCAAGGTCTCGGTGATGCGCGGCGACGTGGCGGTGATCGCCTCGGGGGGCCAGGGACAGTACCGCGACGCGGGGAGCCGCGGGGAGCCGTGCCCGGTCGACCGCGTCCTGGAGAAAAGATCTTGGCCGAGCAGCGGCCGAAGCCGACCCGGTCCCCTGGGCGCCGACTTCGGGAGGCGGGCCGCTGAGATCAGAGGGTTGGCTCCGAGAGATGCGGATTCGCCAGGTCAAGCGGCATTCCTCTCGCGGAAACCGCGTCTCGGCCATGCGGCTCAGATCGCGGCCAGCTTGGGCATGACTTCCGTTTTGAGGAGCGTCATCGAGCGGATCCAGGCATCCCGAGGTTCCCACTCGTGCCCGATGGCCAAGAGCGTGCCGAACCCCCCGACATCGTGGTGCAATTGCTGGAGCTTGTTCACGACATCGTCCGGGCTGCCGACGATGAAGACGTGGTCGACCAGGTATTCCATCGTCAGCTCCGCGTCGGACATTTCGGGTCGGACCTTCATGAGGTTGAGCATCTTACATTTGGCCAGCAGTTTCAGCAGGTACTCGCGGAAGTCGCGGGCGACCACCCCTTCGAGCACCTGGCGGCGAGCCTCCTGCGTGGTGTCGGCGACGAAGATGTTGCGCGCCACGCGCCACATTGATCGGTCAGGCGTTCGCCCCGCGCTGTGCGCTCCCTGCTCCACCGCCATCCAGTGGGACCGCAGCACGGGCATCGGGATGATGTTGATGCTCATCGGGATCCAGCCCCGCTCGCCGGCCAGCAGCAACGTGTCCGATTTGGCGGAGACCCCGGCGACCCCGATCGGCGGGTGCGGTCGTTGGAACGGTCGCACGTGCAGGCGCAGTCCAATGTCGTCCTGCGGCTGAGGCACCGTGAACCGCCAGTATTTGTGCTCGTAGACCCCCGGTTGGGGATCCTCCCAGAGCCGCAGCACGGTATCGATCGCCTCGCGGGTCATCATCCGCTGCTCGCCGCGCGCCGGGTCGAACCCGAACACCTCAAAGTCGCCGGGGAATCCCCCCGATCCGACCCCCCAGTGGAATCGCCCGCGGGCCAGGTGATCGAGCGTGGCGATGCGATGGGCGATGGCGAATGGGTTATGGTTCGGCATGCAGGTCACGCCGGTCGCCAGCACCATCCGCTTCGTCTGCGGGATCGCCATCGCGATCAGCAACTCGGGGGAGGGCAGGCTCTCCCAGACCGACGTGAAGTGTTCGCCGATCCAGGCCTCCTTGAAACCGAGCTCGTCGAGCACGATCAGTTGTTCGAGATCCTGATGAACGGCCCGCGTGAAGTCGGCCCCCGGCGGATGCAGCGGCATGGTGAAGAAGCCGAGTTCCATCGTAACCCCCCAGGCCAAGACCGAATCGGGCGCCCGGATGCGCGTCGGTGCCGTCGAGTGCCTACTATAGTTGGCCCGCGAATTGAAAGCAACGCGGGCGCCTGCTAGAATCGGCGCGGGTTGATGGCCACGATGACCTCGGGATGCGATGCCATGCCCCAATTGGTGGGAAAGGTTGCGCTGGTCACGGGCGCCGGGGGATACCAGGGCATCGGCCGCGCCATCGCGCTGCGGCTGGCGCGGGACGGCGCCGCCGTCGCGGTCAACGACCTGGCGCCTGTCCCCGCGGTCCCGGGGTCTGCCTGGGGTGGACTCAACGCTGTCGTCGAGGAAATCCGCGCGCTGGGGCGGCAGTCGCTGGGGCTGAGCGCGGATATCAGCGAGGCCGCGGCCGTGGATCGCATGTTCCGGGAGTTGCTCGGGCATTTCGGTCACGTGGACATCCTGGTGAACAATGCCGCCGCGCGTCCCGGTCCAGACCGCGCGCCGGTGGTCGACCTCGATGAAGCGGCCTGGGACCACGTCTTTCGCGTGAACGTGCGGGGGACGTTCTTGTGCAGCCGCGCGGCGGCCCGCGCCATGATCCAGCAAGGCCGCGGCGGCAAGATTATCATGATGTCGTCGACCAAAGGTAAGCAAGGAGCCGTGAAGCACGCGGCCTATGCCGCCTCGAAGTTCGCAGTCCTCGGCTTCGCCCAGTCGCTGGCATTAGAGCTTGCGCCGCACCGGATCCACGTCAACTCGGTCTGTCCGGGCGTGGTGAACACCGAGCGTCTCCAAGCCATCGCCCAGGCGCTCGACGCGCCAGGGACGCCGGTCGCCGAGTCGCACGCGCGCCTGCTGGAAGAGCGGGCGGCCGAGATACCCCTGGGGCGCATCGCGGACCCGACCGACATCGCCAACGCCGTCGCGTTCCTGGCGTCTTCCGAATCCGATTACATGACCGGCGCGTCGATCATGGTCAGCGGGGGGACCGTGCTGTCCTAGCCCGGGTTACGGGGCCGGGACACCTGCGTGGGCTTTTGCCGTGCCCGATCGACTTCAGCTCGGCACCACCGGCCTGCGCGTCCAGGGGGCGTAGGCATCCAGATCGGAAACGATGTCGACGATGGCCGGCTTCCCGCTCTCCAGCGCTTGCGCGATCGCGTCCTGAATCCGATCCGGATGCGTCACGCGGATCGCGAAGCACCCCAGGCGTTGCGCGACATCGGCGAAATCGATGTCCTCGTACACCCACGCCGCGCGCGAATTCCCCTCCGGAAAGCCGTATCGCACGTACGCCCGCTCCACCCCGGGCCGATCCTGATTCAGGGATCGGTTGTCGTTGATCACCGTCACGGTGTTGATGCCGCAGCGGACGGCGGTCTCCATTTCCGCGAGATGGTACCAGAATCCGCCGTCCCCCGTGAAGCAAACGACGGGCCGGTTCGGCAGCGCGCATTTCGCGCCGAGGGCCGCGGGATACGCCCACCCCAGCGAGCCGGCAGACCGCAGATAGCCTTGTTCCGGGTGGTTCAAGTCCATCATGGTCCCTGTCCAGCCGCCCGCGTGCCCAGTGTCCGCGATCAAGAGCGCATCCGCGGGGAGCGCCTCTTGCAGCTCCCGGCAAATTCGTTCCGGTCGAAGGGGAATCGCGTCCGAGGTCAGGAGGGGCTCGAACTCGGTCCGCCACTGTTGGACCCACTCACGAGCTCGCGTCTCCCACTCCGACCGTTGGGAAACGTCTCCCAGCGCCTCGATGATTCGCTGCAACGTCGCCTTGGCGTCTCCGACCAAGGGCACGGTCGCCGGGAAGTTGCGGCCCAATTCCGCCGGGTCGATGTCGATCTGGATCACGGCGGTGCCCGCTCGCGGGAGCGTCCACAGATCGGTCACCTGGTCCCCGGTGTGGCTCCCCACGAACAGCACAAGATCGGCCTCGGCCAGCGTGCGATTGGCGCACGTGCGAGAATACGTCCCCGAGACCCCCACCAACAAGGGATGATCACCGGGAAGCACGCGCTTCGCGTTCAGCGACGTCGCCACCGGAATCCGAAGGGCCTCGGCCAACTGGGCGATCTCGGGACCGGCATCGGAAGTCACCGCTCCGCCCCCCGCGACGATCACCGGCCGTTTCGCCTGAACTAACAGACGGACCGCGTCGCGCACCCGCGCCGGTTCCGGCTCGGGTCGGAACGCGGGGCAGCGCGTGAAGGCGTCCTCGACGATGACCGCGAGGTCAGCCTCCTCCTCCGCCACGAACTCCCCTTGCAGCCCCGCCAGCTCGATATGCACCGGCCCCGGCGCCCCGGTGGTCGCCGAGCGGAAGGCCTGGCGGAGCTCGAATGGCAATTGCTCGATCGTGTCGACCCGCGAGTTGTATTTCGTGACGGGTTGGAAGAGGGGCCAATGATGGATCTCTTGATAGGCGTGGCGATGCCGTTCGGTCGCTCGCTGTGCCCCGGTGATGGCGATGACGGGTGAGCCTGCCAGCCAGGCGTCCTGGAGCCCGGCGGCCAGGTTGGCCGCCCCCACCGACTGGCTCATCGCGACCGCCGGCCGACGCGACGCCCGCGCGTAACCATCCGCCATATACGCCGCCGCCTTTTCGCTATGGCAGAGCACGCGCCGCATCCCGGCGCGTTCCATCTCCATGATCCCTGACTTGATGATGGCAGGCATCCAAAAGATCGTCGTCACGCCGTAGCCATGCAGCATCTCGGCGATGAATCGCGAACCAGTCATCCTGGGCATCGAACGGCTCTCCACCGCGGAGGAATCGAGAGCCCGGCAATGTACCACAGGGCCGGGCAAGCCGCCACTCCCAGATCAGGGTCTCGGGGTCCGAGGTCTTCCCTCCACGGGTCCGGGCCGTCACACTGGATGGAGCCCAGCCGATACGATCCGACGTCGCGGTCCGGCCGGGTCGGTGGAGAAGAGGCCTTCAATCGGCCCACCCCGTCCGACTGGGATCGCTAGGCCTGATCCGGACCGCCGCCGCCGTCGAAGGAGGGGCTATCGGCGGCATCGCGATCCTCTTGGAACGAGACACCGGATTTGGGAGTCCCCGCGCGGTTGAAATTCCTGTTGGGGAGCGATAAGAGGGTTGATGGACAACAACCGCGCCCTGCCGCACGAAGGGAGCCAGCCCATGGACGCGATCACTGTACTCGGGACCGCCCGCCGCGACTGCACCGGAGCGACGCGCCGCGAGACGCTCAAGGTCGGAGCTCTCTCGTTCCTGGGCGGGCTGTTCCACACGCCGGGGCTGCTGGCGCTGGAGGGCTCGGCGAGCCGTTACCTCTATCCGGCCCGCGCCAAGAGCGTGGTCCTGCTGTACCTTCAGGGCGGTCCGCCGACACAGGACATGTTCGACCTCAAGCCCGAGGCGCCCAACGGGGTCGGCGGCGAATTCAAGCCGATCGCGTCGAGTGCGCCCGGCGTCACGGTGAGCGAGCTGCTCCCCTTGACCGCGCGCTGGATGCACAAGTCGGCGGTCGTGCGGAGCGTCTATCACAACGGCGGCTGTCATAAGAACCTGCCGATGTACACCGGCCACGACATCAACCTGCCCGACGAAGAGTTTCGCGACACGGACCCGCCCAGCATGGGCTCGGTCTGCGCCTACCTCGAGCGCGACCGCCCGAAGCCGCTGCCGACCTACGCTTACCTGCCGTGTTCGCTGGGTTGGGGCGAGGGGCGGAAGAAGGCCGGGCCGCATGGCGGGTTCCTGGGCCGGCGCTACGACCCGTTCTGTACCGAGTGCACGGCGTATGTGGACCACCCGCCCGACGAGATCTGGAACCCGCAGGTCGTGCGCGGCGAGCCGCGGCTGGGCGAGGCGAGCCTGCCCCGCGAGATCACACTCGACCGCCTCCAAGGCCGGCGCCGGCTGGTCGAACAGCTCGACGACCAGTTCCGTCGCCTCGTCGCGCAACACGACCCCGGCGATTATCCCCGCCAGCAGCAGCTTGCGTTCGAGATGCTCACGTCGGCGGAAGTGCGCGCCGCGTTCGACCTGGACCGCGAAGACCCCCGCACGCGCGACCGCTATGGCCGCACCCTGTTCGGCTCATCCACACTGTTGGCCCGGCGGCTGGTCGAGCGCGGGGTGCGGTTCGTCAACGTGAGCTGGGATAACTATTCCCAACGCTTCGGGGTCAGCCAGGCGGCCTGGGACACGCACCAACGCAACTTCCCCATGCTCCGCGAGACCTTGCTGCCCAACTTTGACCAGACCTACGCGGCATTCATCGCCGACCTCGACGCCCGGGGCTTGCTCGACGAGACGCTGGTGGTCACGATGGGCGAAATGGGCCGCACACCCAGGATCAATGCCAAGGGAGGCCGCGATCATTGGACTTACTGCTACTCCGTGCTCTTGGCCGGCGCGGGGATTCGCGGCGGGACGATCTTCGGCGCCTCGGACAAGCAGGCGGCGTTCATCAAGGAGGACCCCGTCCACATCCGCGACATCTGCGCGACGATTTACCACCTGCTGGGCATCGATCCCGCGATGCCCGTCTACGACCGCGCCAACCGGCCGATCGCGGTCGCGCATGGGGGGCGCCCGATCGGCGGAATCCTGGCGTGAGAGGCCGCGAGCCTGGCCCAAGCGGCGAGCGGCAGGGCCGCATCCCACCCCCGCCCCGGGGCACCGATCCGGCCGGGCCTGAGCGACCACGCGTCCACACGCCGTCGCGGCGCGCCGGCATCCGACTCCAGGTCTCCTCGGGACTGATCCTCGCGCTGGTGTCGGGGCACGGCGTTCTCGCGGCCCCCTGGGTCGCCGACCCGGGCAGCGGGCTCTTCCAGGTTGCGGCGATTCCGCCTCTTCCATCACCATCGCTCCCAGAAAACAAGGAGAGTCCCATCATGCCGCGGATGCAACGCAAGCCCTGGTGCCTGGCGCTGGCCCTGGCTCTCGGCTCGATCCACCGGGCGCCCGCCGACGACGAAGGAACCGACCGACGGAGGCCGGCCCAGCCGCCAGGCCCGGGAGCGGCAACCCCAGTCGCGGTCGGCGCTGGGCACCGGGCCGACCGGGATCAGCGGGTCGGCGTGGCCGCCCTGGTCCTACCCAACGTCCGCGGCGACCGGGAGAAGGCGCTGCGGCGCGTCGAGGCTTATACCCGCCGCGCGGCCGCTCTGGGTGCCAAGATCGTGGTGGCGCCGGAGGCCTGCCTGGATGGTTATTGCTGCCACCAGCGCGGCTTGACCAAGGAGGCGTTCGCCCGTCTCGCTGAGCCCGAGGATGGCCGGTCCATCGCCCGCCTCGGCCGGCTGGCACACGAGCTGGACCTCTATCTTTGCCTCGGGTTCACCGAGATCGAGCGGGGCACACTCTACAACACGGCCATTCTCTTGGGTCCCGACGGGCGGATCGTCGGCAAATACCGCAAGACGCACGGGGTCGAGGGATTCTACAAGCCCGGCGACGATCTCCCGGTCTTCGACACCCGTTACGGCAAGGTCGGCATCCTGATCTGTTTTGATCGCCAGTTGCCCGAGACGGCGCGAACCCTGGCCGACAAAGGGGCTCGGCTGATTCTGATCCCGTCCAACGGCATGTGGGGAGGGATGAACGATGCCCTGCTCCGCGCCCGGGCCTACGACAACGGCGTGTTCCTGGTCTTCGCCCACCCGCGCGACGGCCTGGTGATCGACCCGGGCGGGCGGATCATCGCGGCCAACATGTCCGTGCCCGGTCAGAGCGTGGGGCTGCCCACCGTGGTGGATACGGAGGATGCCGGCGGCTGGCCGGAGGCGGTGACCCGCGAGATCGACCTGGACGCCTGGCAGTCGGCGCGCGGCACTCTCCCGCGGCGCCGGCTGGAGCTTTATGGGCGACGCAAAGGCGAGTGAAGCCGTCGGCAGCCGTCTCCACGGTCCTGGCCGCTGCGAGCCGATCATCGCCCGCCAGCCGGGCCGGTCGTGAGCGTTCACAGGCGCGGCGACGGTTCGGCCCCTATCGTGGTTGCGGTCTCAATCACTGGTTCATCCACCGCCTCTGGCGGTGAGGGCGGGGACGGGAGGCCGAACCGAGTGCTGGCGCGTCCGGAAGAGTCCGGCCGCCACTTCATCCGGCGGATCGTTCACTCGGCCTTCGCGGGCTGCTTGCCGGACTTGTCCTCTTCCTTTTGTTTGCGTTCCGGCGCCGCCTTCTCAGGCGGCTTTTCGTTCGCCTTGCGCCGCTCGGCCTCGTTCGGATCGATGTACTGAGTGGGGGTGAGCGTCGGACGCTTGGCAAAGGCACCCTCCGGCGCGCGGGGAACCCTGCGGTAGACGATCCGACATTCTTTGATCTGGAGCGTGTCGGACTGGCACCGGCTGGCGTTGCGCCCCAGCTTGGCGACTTTGACCAGCTCGCCTGGCAATTGCGGCGCAAGCTCGGCGCTCTTCGAGTCCTGGATCTTGAGCGTCCGCGAGCCTTCCACCACCTCCTCGGCCCGCACGATCTCGTGCCCCTCGGGGAAGTGGGCCGCCATCAGCTTCTCGGCCTGGCGCCGGTAATGGTTCGGCCAGCGGTCGGAATTCTCCGGCACGCCGACGACGCCGAAATCCCGGTCCTGGTAGACGTAGCGGACGCCCTTCGTCGTGGTGCAGCCGGCGCATGCGGGCAGCGCGATCAGCATCCCGAGGAAGACGCGCATGGTATCCTCCCATGCCGGCACGGCCCGTGCAGGCGCCGCACCGAGAGTATTGAAACTGAAGGCCGTTGGCCTGCCGCAAGCGCAGGTGGCCCTGGGACTTGGTCGATCGAATGCGAGGAGTGGATCGAGGTGTTGGGGGAGGCGTAAGGAGCAAGCGCCGTGCCAAAGCGGCAGCCTGAGGCCTGACCCTTGAGGGGGACGCGGCGGCGATGGGCATCGCGCGCGATGATGCCAGGACCGACGGCAGCGGTCCGGGACCGATGACGTGCCATCACTGGGGATCAGCCGCGGGCAAGGTCTGTCGGTCTACCCGAATGTCGATGCGAAATCGACACTCCGCGGCGATCACCACCTTTTGGACCACCCGTCGCACCACCGCGAGGGAGGGGACGGATTCACCGCGGAGACCGCAGCGACCGCCGAGGAACACGCCGAGGAAGCGACCGAGAGCGCATCGGGCTTCCGTCCTCCGGACCCTCCCGACCCGCTCTCCTGGCTCTGTCCCCATCTCCGCGGTCTCGGCGATCTCCGCGGTGAACCTCGGGTCGCCATCACGACGGTCGCTGCGGTCAGGCCCGTGGGACCACTCGGCCCGGCCCTCCAAGTTGGTCATCAGGTACCACGGCTGGTCGCGCTTCTTGGGCAAGCCGAACCGCCAGCGGATCACCACGAGGTGGGTCACCCGCGCGTCGGCGCGGTATCGCACATCGCGCAGCACGTGGGCGATCCCCTTCTTGACCGGATAGTGGCTCAGGAGCCCGCGATCCCGCTTGGCGGCGACCGTCACATTGGGCTTGATCCGCACCACGGAGTCGAAGCCAAGCTCCTGGCAGACGGCGGCCCACTCCGCTCTCCCGAAGCCGCGGTCGGCCAGGATCACCACGCGGATCGACTCGGGGATTAAGCTGTGCAACAGCCGCAGCAGACCTTCTTCCAGGCTGTTCTGGCTCCGCAGGAACTTCCACTCCTTGGAGCTGGCCCACAGCAACGGGACCGAGCGACCCTTGATGCGGGCGGCGGCCATCAGGGTGTGGAACTCGCGGAATTTGGTCCAGTCGAAGCTGATGAGAATCCGCTTCTTCCGCTTGCGGACCAGCTTCTGGATCACCTCCGCCATGCCGTCGGCGACCTCGATCCGCGCGTTGCAGGTAAAGAAACTATCCGACAACACCTCTAATGTTCATGTGGTATTCTGACTTGCGTCGTCCTGGGACAGGCGGACGAGCCGCCGATACCCGTACAGCGCGCAGGCCAGTTGGATCAGGCCCAGGTAATTGGTATCCTTCTTGTCGTACCGCACCAGAATCCCCCGGCACTTCGACAGCCAGGCCAGGGTCCGCTCCACCACCCAACGACGCGGCTTGGAACCCGGCTTCCGATCCGCCGGCTTCACCACCTCACCGCCCACGTGGATGTGCGCGATGTAACTGGCCTCGGCCGCCGCAGCCCGGCCCGTCGGGTTCTTGTAGCCCCCATCCAGCGACAGGTGTTGCGGCTCCGCGGCCGTCGGCTCGGGCCGCTCGACCACGATCGCCTCGATCGTGTCGCGGAGCATCTTCCGCTCCAGGACGTTGGCCCCAGCGATCGTTGCCCCCAGCGGCCCGCCCTGGCCATCGACCAGCACCGACTTCTTGGTGCCCATCTTGCCGCGATCCGTGGGATTCTTGCCCGTCTTTTTCCCCCCCGAACCGGGCCTTGCCCAGCATCGCGTCGGCGCTCCGCCACTGCCAATCGACCCCGCCCAACTCGGCGCACCCCTCGACGAGGACCCCCCAGATCCGTTCCATGACCCCGCCTTCGCACCCGCGCTGGAACCAGTCGTGGACGGTGCTCTTGGGGCCGAACTTGCGGGGGAGCTGCTCCCACTGGCAGCCGGTGCGCATCCGGAAGATGATCCCGTTGAGCGCCGCCCGCCAGTCGGCGTGCCGCCGCCCGGTCGGCTTGCGGGGCCAGAACTCCAGCAGGATGGGAAAGATCGTCTCCCACAAGGCATCCGGGACCTCCCAGATGGTCCCCAACGGCTTGGGCCTGGGCTTCCGCTGGGTCTTGCGCTGGGTCTTGGTCATGCCGGGACCCTCCT
>JAJPJC010000401.1 GCA_021324445.1 Isosphaeraceae bacterium | reverse complement strand
GCACAAGGATTTGCGAAATCCAGTGTTCTCGCGATCACCGACTCCGCAAGTCTCTGGCCTCAAAAGAGTTACGGAAAGGGGCAGAAGACAAGCTAAGAGTCTGTTCCAGAAGGGTCAGAAGTGGATTTCGTAGGGTGGGTGCAACCCACCGATCCCCAAGGCCAGCAAGGGGTTCCGTTGGTGGGTTTCACCCACCCTACAACCGTCGGACCGGGCTTCTGGAACAGACTTTAAGTCAGGTCCCGCCAGAGAGAACCTGATGGGGAAGCGTTGCCAACGGGTGGGGCGGCCCCTCGCCTCGAAGGGGCCGAAACCACAACGTGCTGGGAACACTGCATGATTGAGATGAAGGGTGGTCTGCGGACGCGTCGTGGCGGCGCCGTGGGGTGCGGGCACGGGTCCGTGCATTGGCGCGTGTGGGCGCCCCGGGCGCGGCAGGTGAGCCTGGTCTGCATCGACGGCGCCGGGCGGCGCGCGATCCCGATGCAGCCGGAGGGGCAGGGTCATCACGGCCACGTCGAGGCCGGGGTGCTCCCGGGCCAGCGCTACGCCTACCGGCTCGATGGCGGGCCCGAGCGGCCCGATCCCTGTTCGCTCTGGCAGCCGGAGGGCGTCCACGGACCTTCGGCCGTCGTGCTCCCGGAACAGTTCTGGTGGACGGATCGGGATTGGAAGGGGGTGCGCCGGCAGGACCTGGTGTTCTACGAGCTGCACGTCGGCACCTTCTCCCCCGAGGGGACTTTCGCCGGGGTCATCCCCCGGCTGCGCGACCTGCGCGAGCTGGGCATCACGGCCGTCGAGATCATGCCGGTCGGCCAGTTCCCGGGCCGGCGCAACTGGGGCTATGACGGCGTGCTCCCCTACGCCGCGCAGGACAGCTACGGCGGCCCGCAGGGCTTGCAGCGGCTGGTCGACGCCTGCCACGCCGAGGGCCTGGCGATCGTCCTGGATGTCGTCTACAACCACTTCGGCCCGGAGGGGAACTACCTGGCCGAGTTCGGCCGCTACTTCAACGACCGCTACCAGACCCCCTGGGGCGCCGCGGTCAACTACGACGGGCATGGCTGCGACGCCGTCCGCGACTACGTGCTGGACAACGTGCGGATGTGGCTGGAGGAGTTCCACTTCGACGGCCTGCGCCTGGACGCGGTCCACGCCATCTTCGACCTGGGGGCCCGCCACATCCTCCGCGCGATCCAGGAGGTGGCCGAGGAGGTCGGGTCGCACCGGGGCTGGCCGGCGTTCGTGATCGCCGAGAGCGACCTGAACGACCCTCGCGTGCTCGATCCCCGCGACCGCGGCGGGCACGCCCTGGAGGCCCAGTGGGCGGACGACTTCCACCATGCGGCGCACGCCTTCCTGACCGGCGAGCGGGCGGGCTACTACGTCGACTTCGGCGAGGCGCAGCAACTGGCCGATGCCTTCGAACGGCCCTTCCTGTACGCCTGGGACTACAGCCCATACCGGGGCCGCAAGCACGGGGCGCCGCCCGAGGGCCTCTCCGGCGACCGCTTCGTCGTCTGCCTCCAGAACCATGACCAGGTGGGCAACCGCGCCCGCGGCGACCGGCTCAACGCGATGCTCGGTTCCCCGGCGAAGCAGCGGCTCGCCGCCGGCTTGCTCCTGCTCTCGCCCTACCTGCCGCTGGTGTTCATGGGCGAGGAGTATGGCGAGGAGAACCCGTTCCCCTTCTTCTGCTCGTTCGGCGACCCGCGGCTCGTGCAGGCCGTGCGCGAGGGCCGCAAGAAGGAGTTCGATGCCTTCGCCTGGCAGGGCGAGGTCCCCGACCCCCACGGCGAGGACACCTTCGAATCCGCCCGGCTGAGCTGGTCCTGGCCGGAGGGGACTCCCCGCGCGGGTTTGCGGCGGCTCTACCGCGACCTGCTGACCGCGCGGCGCCGGTGGCCGGCCTTGCGCGACTTCGAGCGGCGGTCGGCGCGCCTGCTGGACGACGGGGAAGCCGGCCCGGTGCTCGAGCTGGTCCGTGGCGGAGAGTCTTCAGGCGGTGCGATCCGCGCCGTCTTCAACCTGGGCGACCGGCCGCGCCGCCTCCCCGGCATGGCCCCCGCGTCGTCGACGTTGTTCAGCTCGGAAGCGGCCAGCTATGGCGGCAGCCGCCACCACGCCGGCCCGGTTGCCGAACTGCTCCCGTTCGAATGTGTGGTGTTTGGCCCCTCTGCCTTTCCAGCCTTCTTCAGGCCAGGATAAGGAACGAGTGCACCGTCATCGACCTCCCGCCTGGATGGCTTTCTCGTCAGGCCAGGGGATTCTTGCCGGCCGCCTCGTGGGATTCTTCCCCGGCCTGCTGCGGACTGCGGTCCGTGAGCATAGTGCATAATGAGCGTAGTGCGACCCATCCTTCGGAGGCTCGACGATGAGAGTATGGCCGGGACATCCCTACCCCCTCGGCGCCACCTGGGACGGTGCCGGAGTCAACTTCGCCCTCTTCTCGGAGCACGCCACCCAGGTGGAGCTCTGCCTCTACGATTCCGCCGATGCGGACCAGGAGGCGCACCGGATCCCGCTCAAGGAGTACACGGACAAGGTCTGGCACGCCTACCTGCCCGACGTGCTCCCCGGCCAGCTCTATGGCTATCGCGTCCACGGGCCGTACGAGCCCGCCCAGGGGCACCGGTTCAACCCCAACAAGGTGGTGCTCGACCCCTATGCCAAGTTGATCGGCCGCAATGTCCGGTGGGCCGACGAGGTGTTCGCTTACAAGTTCAACGACCCGGAGGCCGACCTGTCCTTCGACGACCGCGATAGTGCGCCTTATGCGCCCCTGGCCGTCGTGATCGACCCGGCCTTCACCTGGGGCGACGACCGGCCGCCGCGGACCCCCTGGCACAAGACGCTCATCTACGAGCTGCACGTCAAGGGCTTCACCCAGCTCAACCCCAACGTCCCCGAGAAGCTGCGCGGCAGCTTTGCCGGGCTGGCCTCCGAGTCGGCCATCAAGCACCTGACCGACCTCGGGGTGACGGCCGTCGAGATCATGCCGGTCCATCACTTCCTCGATGACCGCCACCTGATCGAGAACGGGCTGCACAACTACTGGGGCTATAATACCCTGGCCTTCTTCGCCCCGGCGTCCTACTACGGTTGCACCGCTATCCCGCAGGACGCCGTCCAGCAGTTCAAGATGATGGTGCGGGCCATGCACGCGGCCGGGCTGGAGGTGATCCTCGACGTGGTCTATAACCATACCGCCGAGGGGAACCAGATGGGCCCGACGCTCTCGATGCGCGGCGTGGACAATGCCTCCTACTACCGCCTGGCCCCCGACCCGCGCTACTACATGGACTTCACCGGCACCGGCAATACGCTCAACATGACCCACCCGTTCGCCTTGCAACTGGTGATGGACAGCTTGCGCTACTGGGCCACCGAGATGCGCGTCGATGGCTTTCGCTTCGACCTGGCCAGTACCCTGGCCCGCGAGCTGTTCGACGTCGACCGGCTGGGCGCCTTCTTCGACATCATCCACCAGGACCCGCTCCTCTCGCAGGTGAAGCTGATCGCCGAGCCGTGGGACGTCGGCCCGGGCGGCTACCAGGTGGGCAATTTCCCGGTGCTCTGGACCGAGTGGAACGGCAAGTACCGCGACTGCGTCCGCCGCTTCTGGAAGGGGGACGGCGGCACGGCCTCGGAGCTGGCCACGCGGCTCTCGGGCAGCAGCGACCTCTATCAGGACGACGGCCGCAAGCCTTACGCCAGCATCAACTTCATCACCTGTCATGATGGCTTCACCCTCCAGGACCTGGTCAGCTACAACCAGAAGCACAACGAGGCCAACCGTGAGGACAACCGCGACGGGTCCAACGACAACAACAGTTGGAACTGCGGCGAGGAAGGTCCGACCGACGACCCCGACATCATCGAGCTGCGCGAGCGGCAGAAACGCAACCTAGTCTCCCTGCTGATGCTGTCGATCGGCGTGCCCATGATCCTGGGCGGCGACGAGCTGAGCCACAGCCAGCAGGGGAACAACAACACCTACTGCCAGGATAACGAGCTCACCTGGCTCGACTGGGACCTGGACGAGCGGCGCCGGGCCTTCCTGGAGTTCACCCGCAAGGTGATCCTGCTGCGGAAGACCCAGCCGGTGTTCCAGCGGCGGAAGTTCTTCCTGGGCCGCGCGATCCGCGGCTCGGACATCAAGGACATCTCCTTCTTCGGGCCTTCGGGACAGGAGATGTCGGACGAGGACTGGAATGCCGGCTTCGTCAAGTGCCTGGGCGTGCGGCTGGCCGGCGACCTGATCAACGACGAGAACGAGCGGGGTGAGCCGATCGTGGGCGATACCTTGCTTCTGTTGCTCAACGCCCACTGGGAACCCATCCCGTTCACCTTGCCTCAGACTCGGGAAGGGCATATCTGGGATCCGATCCTGGATACGGCGGATTCGAGCGAGGAGGTGCGCCTGATGGAGGGGGGCACCCAGTATCCGCTCCGGGACCGTTCGCTGGCGGTCCTGGCCGCCCGCACACCCCGCCCGCCAGGTCCAGCCGAGATCACGCCGTCCCAGATCCAGGCTGAGCTGTCGGAGCGGACGCCCCGCGTTGCCACCCCGCCCGGGCCCTCGCCGATCTGATCGGAATCGCTTGCGCCCGGGACCACAACGACCCCGCGAGAATGCCATGGATCCGACCCAGCTCGCCGAGACCTTGCTGGCGCAGGCCGCGGAGGCCCTCGCCGCCCGGGCGCGTCGGCCCGAATCCACCTACCGGCTCCAGTTCCACGCCGGCTTCAGCTTCCGCGACGCCAGGGCCATCGTGCCGTACCTGCACGACCTGGGGATCACCCACTGCTATGCCTCGCCGTACCTCAAGGCCCGGCCCGGGAGCACCCACGGCTATGACATCATCGACCATAACAGCCTCAACCCCGAGATCGGCACCGGGGAGGACTACGAGGCCTGGGTCGCCGCTTTACGCGCGCAGGGCCTGGGGCAGATCCTGGACACCGTGCCCAATCACATGGGGGTCGGGACCAACGACAACGACTGGTGGAACGACGTCCTGGAGAATGGCCCGGCCTCCCGGCATGGCGGCTATTTCGACATCGCCTGGCGGTCGTCGCCCCGGCCGGAGCTGCGGGACCGGGTCCTGCTCCCCGTCCTGGGCGAGCTCTACGGCGACGTCCTCGAAGCCGGCCAGCTCCGGTTGACCTTCGCCGACGGGGCCTTCGCGATCCACTACTCTGAGCGGCGCTTCCCGGTGGCTCCCCACAGCTACGATCGGATCCTGGGGCATCGGTTGGAGGAGTGGGAGCAAGCCACGGGTCCGGAGGATCCGGCGCTGATCGAGTATCAAAGTATCCTGACCGCGGTCCGCAACCTGCCGCACCAGACCGAGACCGATCCCGGCAGGGTGGCCGAGCGTCATCGCGAGAAGGAGGTGGTCAAGCGCCGGCTGGCCGCCCTGGCCGCCGAGAGCGCGGCGGCGCGGACCTTCATCGCGGAGAACGTGGTGCGGTTCAACGGGCGGCCCGGCGACCCGCGGAGCTTCGACCTCCTGGATGAGCTGCTGGAGCACCAGTGCTACCGCCTCGCCGACTGGCGCGTGGCCCCGGACGAGATCAACTACCGGCGGTTCTTCGACATCAACGACCTGGCCGCCCTCAGCATGGAGCGTCCGGAGGTCTTCGAGGCTGCGCACGGCCTGGTCCTCCGGCTGCTGGCCGACGGGAAACTGGACGGCCTCCGCATCGACCACCCCGATGGGCTCTACGACCCGGCCCAGTACTTCCGCCGGCTCCAGGAGCACGCCCTCCTCGCCTGCGCCCGCGCGGCCTTCGAGGCTGATCCGGCCGCGGCGGGCCCGGACTGGGACGAAGTGGAGAGTCACCTCCGCCTGCGGATCGCCGCCGAGGCGACGGTCGCCGGACCGAACGCGTTCGGCCGGCCGCTCTACGTCGTGGCTGAGAAGATCCTCGGGACGGACGAGGCGCTGGTCGAGACCTGGCCGGTGTACGGGACCAGCGGCTACGACTTCCTGAACCAGGTCAACGGCCTGTTTGTCGACGGTGCCCACGCCGCGGCCTTCAGCCGGTTGTATGCCGACTGGATCCAGGACACCACGCGCGCTCCCGAGGTGGCTTACCGGGCGAAGCGGCTGATCATGCAGGTTTCGCTCTCCAGCGAGCTGCACATGCTGACTCACCAGCTCGACCGGCTGGCGCAGAAGTCGCGCCGCTCGCGGGACTTCACCTTCAACACGCTGCGGCAGGCGCTGCGGGAGGTCATCGCCTGCTTCCCCGTCTACCGCTCGTACATCGACGACGAGGGCGCCCACGAGGCCGATCGCCGTTACGTCCTGGCGGCGGTGCGCCGGGCCACGGCCCGCAATCCGCTCTTGAGCCGGCGGGTGTTCAGCTTCATCCGGGACATGCTGCTGCTGGAGTCGCCAGCGTCCTTCGACGAGGCCGATCGCGCGGAGCAGCGGCGGTTCGCCGGCAAGTTCCAGCAGGTGACGGCGCCGGTGACGGCCAAGGGGGTCGAAGACACGGCCTTCTATCTCTACAACCGCCTGGTCTCCCTCAACGAGGTCGGTGGCGAGCCGGGGCGATTCGGCGTCCGGCCCGAGGCCCTGCACGCCTACAACCAGGAGCGGCAGGCCCGGTGGCCCTGGGCTCTCTCGCCCCTCTCGACCCACGACACCAAGCGCAGCGAAGACGTCCGCGCCCGGATCAACGTCCTGTCCGAGCTGCCCGAGGAATGGGAGGCCTGCCTGAAGCGTTGGGACCGCCTCAACGAGGGGTACAAGGTCAAGAGCGAAGACCAGGTGATCCCCGACGCCAACGAGGAGTACTTGCTCTACCAGACACTCATCGGTGCCTGGCCCCTGGAGCCGTACACTCCCGAGGAATACGGCGCATTCGTGCAACGGATCCAGTCCTACATGCTCAAGGCGCTCCACGAGGCCAAGGTGCACACGAGCTGGATTGACCCCAACGCCGAATATGACGAGGCCATCCAGCAGTTCATCGGTCGCATCCTCGACGAGGCGACCAATGGTGCCTTCCTGGACGACTTTCGCGCCTTTGCGCGGCGGGTCAGCCATTACGGGATGTTCAATGCGCTGTCGCAAACGCTGCTGAAGCTCACGGCTCCGGGCGTGCCGGACACCTACCAGGGGACGGAATTGTGGGACTACAGCCTGGTCGACCCGGACAACCGCCGGCCGGTGGACTACGCGCGGCGGCGCCGGCTGCTCCAGGACCTCCAGTCCGCCGTTGCGGGCGCCGGCGGAGACCTCCGGGAGCTGGCCCGGGGCCTGGTCGCCGCCAAGGAAGACGGCCGGGTCAAGCTCTTCGTCACCTGGCGGTCGCTGCAATGCCGCCGCGAGCGCCCCGGGCTCTTCTCCGCCGGGGAGTACATCCCCCTGGCCGCAGTCGGGGCGCAGGCTGTGCACCTGTTCGCCTTCGCCCGCCGGGCCGGCGCGGCCTGCGCCCTGGTCGCGGTGCCCCGGCTCCCGGCCCGCCTGGCCCCCGACCCGGCCCACCCGCCGCTGGGCGCGGCGGCCTGGCAGGAGACCCGGCTGCTCCTGCCGGATGTGGACCCGGCCGTGCGCTGGTGCAACGTCTTCACCGGCGAGTGCCTGACCCCGACCGAGAACGAGGGCCGGCTCTCCCTGGCCGCGGCCGACCTCTTGGCCCACTTCCCCGTCGCCCTGCTCCGGGGCGAGCCAGCCTTGGGTACTCGCGGGTAGCGCCGGACGCGTCGCGAGCACCGCGGATCCTCACGCGCGACTCGCAACGCATCCCGCGCGACTCAAAGGAGGTCGGGCTGGCTCAGGAGCAGCCGGAGGTCCTCCCAGTTGACCGGCTTGACCAGGTGGACATTGAACCCGGCTTCCTGGGAGCGGCGGCGGTCCTCTTCCTTGCCGTATCCGGTCATCGCCACCAGCAGGGTCTGTTCCAGGTCTTTCTCCCGGCGGCATCGGCGGGCCACTTCGTAGCCATCCAGGCCGGGCAGCCCGATATCGAGCAGGATCACGTCGGGCCGATGGCGGCGCGCCAGCTCCAGGGCCGTCAGGCCGTCATAAGCCTCATCGACATCCTGCCCCATCGTGCGGAGGAGGACTCCCAGGCTGGTGGCATTGTTCTGGTTGTCGTCCACCACCAGGATGCGACGCCGCGGCAGCCGCAGCTCCGAGCCCTCCGCCGCCGGTTGATCGGCCTCGGAGATGGCGGGGGCCTCGGTGGCGACGGGCAGCCGGACGGTGAACTCGCTCCCCTGACCGGGTCCGGCGCTGTGGGCCGAGACGCGGCCGTGGTGCAGCTCGACCAGGGAGCGGACCAGGGTCAGGCCGATCCCCAGGCCGCCCCGCGAGCGGGACAAGGTCTGATCGGCCTGGGTGAACATGTCGAAGACGTGGGGGAGCAGCTCGGGCGGGATGCCGATCCCGTTGTCGCGGACGCGGATTACGACCTCGCGGCCGCGCTGCACGGCCGTCAGGGCGATGTCTCCCCCCTCCTCGGTGTACTTCGCGGCATTGTTCAGCAGGTTCGAGAGCACCTGGGCCATCCGTGCCGGGTCGACGTCCACGAGCACGGGATGGGACGGCAGCGCGACGCTGAGGTGATGGTGGCAGTCGTCGATCAGGGGCCGGCTGGCCTCGACGGCCAGGTCGACCACGACCTCCAGCTCGATCGGCTCGGTCTGGAGGACGACCTTGCCGCGCGTGATCCGGGAGACGTCCAGCAGGTCGTCGACCATCCGCGTCATCTGCTTGACCTGGTCCTCGATGACCTTGAGCGACCACTCGAAGTTGGGGCCGTCCGGCCCTTCGACCTTCATGATCTGGACCGCATTGCTGATCGGCGCCAGGGGGTTGCGCAGCTCATGGGCGAGCATGGCGAGGAACTGGTCCTTCCGCTGATCGGCCTCCCGGAGCGCCTCCTCCATCCGCTTGCGGTCGTCGATGTCCGTGACAACCGCGCCGGCGCCGGCCACGGCGCCGTCGGCCGATTTGACCGGATAGAAGCTGCACAGCCAGCAGCGCGGCTGGCCGGGCGTGCGGGGCGTCTCCCCCCGGAACTCCTTGTTCACGATGCTCCGGCCGGTCCGGAGGACCTGGCGGATCGCCTCGCTCACCTCGGGCGGCATCCGGGGCAGGACTTCCGGGAGGGTGCGGCCGAGATGGGCCTCGATCGGCAGGCCGTTGATCTCGGCCAGCGCGGGGTTGACCCGCAGGTAGCGCAGCTCGCGGTCGAAGAAGCCGAAGCCGACCGGGGCGTTGTCCAGCAGGGTATTCAACAGGGCGCGCTCGGCGCCCAGCTCGGCAAGCAGCCGCATCCGCTCCTCCACCGCCTGTTTGCTCGCGGTGATGTCGCGCGCGATCTTGGTGAAGCCGCGGAGCCGGTTCTCCTCGTCGAAGATGGGATTGATCACCCCGCTGGCGAAGAAGCGGCTGCCGTCCTTGCGCAGGTGCCAGCGCTCGTCGGGCGAGCTCTCCCGGGTTGCGGCGCCGAGGATCTCCCGCTGAGGCACGCCACCGGCCCGATCCTCCGGCGTGTAGAGTAGGGCCAGGTCCTGGCCGAGGATCTCCGGCTCGTCGTAGCCGAAGAGCCGCTGGGCCCCCGGATTCCAACTGGCGATCCGCCCCTGGGGGTCGACGGTGAACAGGGCGAAATCCTTGACGCTCTCCACCGTCAGCCGCAGGTATTCCTCGGCCTCGCGCAGCGCCTGCTCGACGCGACGCCGCTGGGCGATCTCGTGCTCCAGCTCCCGCCTCCGCTCCTGGTTCTCCCGCGCGATGGTCCGCGACTCGGCCAGCTCGCGCTCGGTGCGGACCTGGTCCAGGATGCGGGCCACGACCGGCACGAGGTGGTTGAGGAAGTGCTGGGTCTTGGGCACGAAGTCGCGCACCCCCGCCCGCATCGCCTCGACCAGCAGGTTCTCTTCCTGCATGCCGGTCACGAGGATGGCCGGCACGTTGTGGCCGGCCGCCTTGACCGCGCGGAAGAACTCCAGTCCGCTGGTCCCCGGGCTGAGCTGCTGGTCCAGGACGATCAGGTCGACCCGCTCATCGGCGACCTTCCGCAGTCCCTCCTCGGCCGTGGCCGCCAGGGCCACGGCATAGCCGGCCCGCTCCAGGCGGAGCTGCTCCAGCCGGGCCACCCCAGGATCATCCTCCACCAGCAGGACCGTCGCCCGGGTTTGCGATCCCATGCCTGTTCCTCAGGGGCGTGGCGGGTGGCGTCGTGAGTGGCTGGTGGCTGGTGGCTCGTGAAGATACTCTTATTCCAGTCACGAGCCACCAGCCACCAGCCACCAGCCACTACCGATGGCCGTTCTCGGGGACGCGGACGACCTGGAGGAAAAGGCCGAGCCGCTTGATGGCCTCGACGAACCCTTGATAGTCCACGGGCTTGGTGACGTAGACGCTGCACCCCAGCTCGTAGCAGCGCTGGATCTCCCGCGGGTCGTCGGTGGTGGTCAGCATGATGACGGGGATCAGGGCGGTCCGCGGGTCGGCCTTGAGCTGGCGGAGGACCTCGACGCCGTCGACGCGCGGCATCTTGATGTCCAGCAGCACCAGCACCGGCTGGCTGGTATTGCGGCCCGCGTAGTCCCCCTCGCCCCGGAGGAAGTCCAGGGCTTCCTGGCCGTCCTTGAGGCGATGGAGGCGATTGGCCAGCCCGGCCCGCTCCAGGTTGCGCTGGACCAGGCTGGCGTGGCCGTCATCGTCTTCGGCGAGCACGATCAAGAGCGGCTCGATGGACATGGCGAACGGCCTCCTCGTGATTCCTGGGTCGGGGCCGGCCACTGGTGGGAGTCGGGCTCGACCCCGGCCCCGGTCTCGGTCTCGGCCTCGGCGCCTGCCGGCAGGGCGACGAAGAACGTGGTGCCGACTCCCTCGGTGGACTCCAACCAGATCCGGCCGCCATGCCGCTCCACCATGCGGCGCACCAGGGCCAGGCCGATGCCTTCCCCCTGGGCGGTTTCCGCGTGGAACCGGTTGAACGCAGTGAACATGCGTTGGTGATAGGCCCGGGGGATCCCCAGGCCGTTGTCCTGCACGTAGTAGACCCGGAGGCCGGCCGGTCCGCCCACCATGGCCTCGCCGCCGCTGGTCCCCACCTCGATTCTACCCGGCCGGGCCGGGTCGAGGTACTGGACGGCATTGCCAATCAAGTTGGCGAAGATCTGCTCCACCGCGGTCGGATCGCCCCAGGCCGGCAGCAGCTCGCCCACGACCACCTCGGCCTTCCGGGCCGAGATCGTGTCGTGGAGGGCCTCGATGATTTTGTGGGTGACCGCGGCCACGTCGACCCTCTGCCATTGGTACTCGACCCGCCCGGCGCGCGACAGGCGGAGCAAGGCGTCGATGATCCGGGCCAGGCGGCCCACGGCGGTCTGGATGAAGCGGATCGACTCCGCGATGTCGTGATCCAGCAGCGCCAGTCCGCGCCGCCGTACCGCTTCGGGCACGTCCTGACGGTGGAACAGGGCCTGGAGGTCCCGGCACGACAGGCTGAGCTCCTCGCTGAATCCCTGGAGGTTCACCAGGGGTGAGCGCAAATCGTGGGAGACGCTGTAGACGAACATCTCGTTCTCTTGCTTTTGCTGGTTCAGGTTGCCGGCCATCTCGTGGAAGGCCCGGTCCACCTCGGTGATCTCGTCGCGTCCCGACAGGGGCGACCGCAAGGGCCGCCCCTCGCTGAACCGGCGGGCGTTGTCCCGGAGCACGTCCAGGCGCTGGACGATCCCCTGGAGGAACAACAGGGCCAGCAGCACCGTCGAGGCCACGATCGCCGCGCCCCCGCCGACGAGCGTCCAGAGCCGCCGTGCCGCGGATTGGTGGAGGCGCTCCATCCGCGCCTGGTCCAGTTGCTCCTCCTCGTGCCGGATCTCGTCGATCATCGCGCGCGCGGCGCCCAGCAGCCCCGCGCCGGCATCGAGCTGGGTCAGGGCCCGGTCGCGCCCCCCCGAGTGGACCAGTCGTTCCTGCTCGGCGGTCCATCCCAGGAAGGCGCCGGACCGGCTGGCGAGCTCCTGGATCCTCCCCTGCTGCCGGTCATTGTCCCAGACCAGGACCCGCAACGCCTCGATGCGCTCCGGGGTCCGTTCCCGGGCCCGCCGGTGTAACTCGGTGCTCGTCAGATCGTCGAGGAAGACCAGGCCCCGGATGCCCGAGTAGCCTTCGACCAGGCCCCGGTGCACTTCCTCGATCTTGGCGATGACCTCCTTGGTATGGGCCGCCCACTCCTGCGCGTGGTCGTAATCGGCCTGGGCCTTCACCAGGACGGCGATGAAGACCGCCTGGACCAGCAGCGGGACCGAGAGCAGGGTCAGACCTTTCTTGAAGATCGTGAGTCGCGTGTTCATGGTCCCGTTCGATTCTTGCGCTGTCCCACGGTCTCGGGTCGACCCGCGCCGGCCCGGCGCCGCGGCGGCTCACTGGATCGGCTCAGGAGGTCCGGGCGCCGGTTCCCCGCTCGAGCGCGCCGGCCTGGCGGCCCGGGGGCTGGCGACGGAACGATCCGGGGTCCCCGTCGCCCCGGCGCTCGCCGTCGGGCCCGTGGTCGTCGCGTCCCTGGGCCAGGACCGGCAGCAGGCTGGCGATCTGCTGGCGTGTCTCCAGGAGTGTGGTCGCCACCAGGTCGGCGCCGGCCTCCTGGAGGGTCGCGACGAGGGGCTCGGCGGCGGTCTCCCGGCGGGCCTCGGCTGCCGGCCGGCCTTCGCCCCCCGCGGGCGGCGGGACCGCCGCGGGGGTGCCGGCCTCCGGGGTCGGATCCGGCTTGCCAAGGCCCTCCCTGAGCCCCCAGCGGCCCACGAGGATCCGCAGGTCCGGGAACCGGCTCCGCAGCCGTTTGCAGAGGTAACGGGTGTGGGCCAGGCCGCCGGGCGGGATCGTCGCGATGCACACCAGCGCGGGTTTCCGTTGCCCGACCAGGTCGAGCAGCTCCCCGGTCAGTGTCTCGGGGGCGATCAGCTCGAGGTTCCATCGGGCCGGGTCGAGCACTTGCTGCAACATCTCCAGAGCCAGGTGATCCTCGGCGTCGTGGGCCGGGCAGCCGAAGATCGAGATTGCCGGCTCGGCCGCCCTCGCCGGCCGCGCGCCGTCCTGGTCTGGCCCGGCCGGCGGGCCGAGCTGCTGGTGTCCCAGGTCTTCCACGATCTCGCGGATCGCCTGGAGGGAATACCGCTGGTCCTCCTGGGTGATGTCGCCCCGCAAATACGTCCGCTTGAGGGCGCTCAAGGCCGGCAGCAGCATCTCGTCGTAGATCGGCTCCGGGGATTCCAGCTCCTTGACCCGGTCCAGGACCAGGTCCTCCGCCTCGTCCTGGTCCCGGGCCAGCAGCCGCTGGTAGAAGCTGATGTGCCCATCGAGGGCCGGCTCGTCGCCCAGGAGGACGGCCAGGAACTCGAGCTGGGGGATGTACCGGCCCAGCACCACCAGGCAGACCGTCAGCGGGCTGGACAGGACCAGGCCGATCGGCCCCCAGAGGAACGCCCAGAAGGCGGCCGAGACCAGCAGGGCGATCTCGGAGACCCCCATGCTCTGGCCATAGAGCCGCGGTTCGATGAAGTTGGCGATCGTCAGCTCCAGCGCCAGGAACAGGCCGAGGACCAGCACGGTCGCCCCCCATCCCTCGGACATGGCCAGGCTCAGGGAGATCGGGAAGGTGACGGCCAGATAAGGGCCGATATACGGGAGGTAGCGGAGCATGGCCGCCACGAAGCCCCAGAGCAAGGCATACTTGACCCCGATCAGGAGCAGCCCCAGCCCGAAGATCAGCCCGAAGGTCCCATTGACGATCGCCTGCATGAGCAGGAAGCGGCTGACCCGCTGCCCGGCCTCGTCGATGAACTTGGTGGCGACGACGATTCTCCCCCGGCCGGCCAGGCGGATGATCCGATTGCGCAGCTCCTCGCGCTTCAGGAGCATGAAGATGACCAGGATGATGGCCAGCGCCAGCTCGCCGAGATACTCCAGGAGCGGGCTCAAGAACGCGGTCAACCGGGACAGCCAGGCGGGGCCCTGCGGCTGCACGATCACGGTGGTCGGCGTCGGGGCCAGTCCGAACAGCGGCGAGTCCGCACCCCCTTCCCCCTTGCGGTCGGCCTCCCCGGAGCGTCCGGTCGCAAGGACAATCAGACCACCAGCGACGGCCCCGCCCCCTTCACTCTTGCGACTCTCCGCACGCCTCCGATCCGGCGCCCCCCCGAGTTCCTGGTTGATATCCACGATCATCTTCTGAAGCTGGCCCGATCTCTCGGTGGCCTCCTTGACCGACCGGACCTTTTGCCTGACGTTCTGGCTGTAGGTGGGCAGCTCCTGGAGCAGGCTGGTGATCTGGGCGGTGACCAGCCAGCCGACGCCGCCGAGGGCGGTCGCCGCCAGGAGGACGACCAGGATCACGGCGGGGGTCCGTCCCAGCCCGCGCTGGCGGAACCACCCCACGAACGGGCTCAGCAGGAAGGTCAGGAAGCCGGCCAGGGCCACCGGGATGAAGACCGACTGCGCCCAGTACAGCGTCGAGATCACGACCACGCAGATCACCGTCCCGGTCAGCGTGATCACCGCGCGCTGCCATCCCACTCCGACGGATGTCTTGGTCACCACGAATTACCTCGTTTCCATGCGCCGGGCGCGAGTCTCAGACCCGAAGGGCCGCCGCCCATCTGTGCCGATCTAGCCTCCAGGGCCTCCACACCACCAGGGAGTGCCGGGGTTTTCCCCAGCAATCGGGGGGCCAAACTCTTTGGCGCGGGATTTGCTACTTGACTCGCGTCTCCACACAGGAGCGGATCGCCGTAGGATTCGCGGCTCGGACCTGAGATGAGGTCGTTCCGATGGGGCTCGCGGCAACGAAGGTGCGCGGGATGGGGGCAATCCCGCATGGGGATGGGACTGCCTTCCGGGTCTGGGCTCCCCACGCCCAGCAGGTTGCCGTCGTCGGCACGTTCAACGGCTGGGATAGCCGCCGGCACCCGATGGAGCGGGAGGACAACGGCTGCTGGTACGCCGATGTCCCCGAGGCCCGCCCGGGGCACGAGTACCGCTATCTCCTGACGACACCGACCGGAGAGCTGTCCCGGATCGACCCCTATGTCCGCGAGGTCACCGATTCGGCCGGCAATGGGGTCATCCACGACCCGGAATTCGACTGGGAGGGGGATGACTTCCGGATCCGTCCCTGGAATGAGCTGGTCCTCTACGAGCTGCACGTCGGCACGTACCACGACCGGCACCCGGGCGACGATCGACCTGGGACCTTCCGGACGGCGACGGAACAATTGGGGCATCTCCAGGATCTCGGGATCAATGCGATCGAGATCATGCCGGTGGCCGAATTCCCAGGCGGACGCTCCTGGGGCTACGACCCGGCCCAGATCTTCGCCGTCGAGTCGAGCTACGGCGGCCCCGACGCGCTGAAGTCGTTCATCCAGGAGTGCCATCGGCGGGGCATCGGGGTGATCCTCGATGTCGTGTACAACCACCTCGGTCCCCAGGACGTGCACCTTTGGCGGTTCGACGGCTGGTCCGAGAACGACGGCGGGGGCATCTACTTCTTCAACGACTGGCGGGCCGAGACGCCCTGGGGCCACAGCCGGCCGGATTACTCGCGGGCCGAGGTCCGGCAATTCCTCCTGGACAACGCCCTGATGTGGCTGGGGGACTACCACATCGACGGCCTCCGCGTCGACGGCACGGTCTTCATCCGCACGGCCGACTTCTCCGGCGAGAAGCCGATCCCCGAAGGTTGGACCCTGTTGCAGGAGATTAACCGTGAGGTCCGCCGGCGGTTCCCGGGCCGGCTGATGATCGCCGAGGACCTGCGCGAGAACGCCGCGATGACCCGGGACGTCGCGGCCGGCGGGGCCGGGTTCCACACCCAGTGGGACGGCCGATCCGCCTCCGAGATCCGCACGGCCGTCATCACCCCGGCCGACCAGGACCGCTCGATGCAGGCCGTCCGCGACGCGATCGCCACCCGGTTCAACGACGATGCCTTCCAGCGGATCATCTACAGCGAGTCGCATGACGACGTGGCCAACGGCAAGGCCCGGCTCCCGACCGAGATCAACCGGGACGACCCCCGGTGCTGGGACGCCCAGAAGCGGTCGACGCTGGCCGCCGCGCTGGTGTTGACCGCGCCGGGGATTCCCATGCTGTTCCAGGGTCAGGAATTCCTCGAGGACGAATGGTTCCGCGCCGAGGTGCCCCTGGACTGGGACCGCCGCGCGACCTTCCGGGGCCTGGTGCGGCTGTACCGCGACCTGATCGCGCTGCGGCGGGACCACCGGGGCTGCACCCGGGGTCTGTGTGGGCAGAATCTTCAGGTCCACCACGTCGACGAGCAGGGGAAGGTCCTGGCGTTCCACCGCTGGGACCAGGGCGGACCGGGGGATGACGTCGTGGTCGTCGCCAACTTCCGGCGAGAATCCCAGCACGACTCCAGGATCGGATTCCCCGCCGAGGGACTGTGGAAGCTGCGGTTCTCCAGCGATCGGCGCGACTACAGCGAGCAGTTCGAGGGCCTCGACGGTGGCGATGCGGCGAGCGAGCCGGGCGAATGCGACGGCCTGCCGGCCCGCGCCCGGATCACCATCGCCCCGTATACCGTCATGATCTTCTCGCAGGACCGCCGGTGAGGGACGTGCCGGCTGGCGGCGGCGGGCGATCCGACACGCTCGGCGCGATCCTCGGGCGGTTTGGGGACGGTTCGACCCCCACGAGCCGTCCCGCGGTCCGCCACGCAAAGCCAAGGGCGGCGCCTCGTTCGGTCGTGGCGGCCGGCGGATCGCGACTCCAGCCCCGCGGCGAGGCCCGCGCGGCGGTTGTAGGTGTCCTTCTGCGCATGTATAGTAGGCTAGGTTCTCAACGCCTGCGCAAGGCCCGTCAGGATTCCTGACAGGAGACAACCTTTGACCGGCAACCAGACGAGCTCGGCGAGCCACGAGAGCCCGGCCGCGGAGGCGCCCCCGGTCGGGCCGGCCGCGACGTCCAAACGGCGCGTGCTGATCGTCGAGGACAATGAGACCGCGCGCAAGCAGATCCAGGTCTTCCTGGAGACGGACCCCGCTCTGCTCGTGGACACGGCGGCCAACGGCAGCGATGCCCTGAAAGCGCTGAGTGATCGCCCCTACAGTGTCATCGTCACCGACCTGAAGATGCCCCGGGTCGACGGCCTGCAACTGCTGGAGGAGGTGCAGAAGCGCCGGCTCCCCGCGGACGTGATCATCACCACGGGCTTCGGCACCATCGATCACGCCGTGCAGGCGATGCGCCTGGGCGCCGCCGACTTCCTGACCAAGCCCATCAACCTGGAACACCTGCGGATCGTCGTCCAGCGCGCCCTCCGCGAGCGGGCGCTCCAGGACGAGGTGACCGCCTTGCGGGAGCAACTGCACGCCCAGTACAAGTTCCACAACATCCTGAGCAAGAGCCCCCGGATGCATGACGTCTTCGAGCTGATCAGCCACGTCGCGCAGACGATCAGCACGGTCTTGATCTTCGGCGAGACCGGCACGGGCAAGGAACTGGTGGCGCGGGCGGTCCACGAATCGTCGCCGCGGCGCAATGCCCCCTTCGTGGCGGTCAACTGTGCGGCCTTGCCCGAATCGCTCCTGGAGAGCGAGCTGTTCGGCCATGAGAAAGGCGCCTTCACCAGCGCGGTCGGTCAGCGCAAGGGGCGGTTCGAGATGGCCCATGGCGGCACGATCTTCCTCGACGAGGTGGGCGAGATCCCCCTGTCGATGCAGGCCAAGCTGCTCCGGGTGCTCCAGGATCGCCGGTTCGAGCGGGTCGGCGGGACCCAGACCATCGAGGTGGACGTCCGCGTCGTGGCGGCCACCAATCGCGACCTGCTCCGCCTGGCCAAGGAGGGGAAGTTCCGCGAGGACCTGTATTACCGGCTCAACGTCGTGAAGATCGACTTGCCGCCGTTGCATGAGCGCCCCGAGGACGTCCACTTGCTCGCCACCCACTTCGTCCAGAAGTTCAGCCCCCTCGGGGCACCCCCCAAGACCATCGCGCCGGAGGCCATGGAGCTGCTGCTCCAGCATCGGTGGCCGGGGAACATCCGCGAGCTGGAAAACGCCGTGGAGCGGGCCTGCGTCACCTCGCGGGATGACGTGATCCGCCCGGAGAACCTCCCCGCCGAGATCCTCAAGCCCAGCCGGCCGCGCTACCAGCTCCCCGTCGACCTCAAGCGGCCCCTGACCGAGCAGCTCGCCGAGCTGACCGCCGCCTTCGAGGAGCGCTACCTCCGTCGTGCCCTGAAGCGGACGCGCGGCCACATCGGCCGCACCGCCCACCTCACCGGCTTGTCGCGCCGCACCATCACCGACAAGATCGCCCTCTACCAGATCGATAAGTCCGAGTTCAAGCAAGAGTAGTCCTTTTGTCCGTGGTCCGTGGTCCTTTTGTCCGTGGTCCGTGGTCCGTGGTTCGCTGTCGCGGGCTGACGAGCCTGACCCGGGAAAGCCGAGGCACTCGAAGACGGGCGACGACGGCGCCACGGAGCGGCAGCTCCTCCAACGGACCGCGGACCACGGACCAAAGTTCAATTGTTCAGATTATGGATCGTGTTGTGGATGACGCCCTCGACGGGCTCACCTCCCGGGGCGCGGATCGCGTAGGTCACTTCCATGCACCAGGTCGGCCGCAGCGCGGGGATCTCGAGGAAGACAGTGCGGGCGTCGTCGGCGACGGTCGCGGCGGCGATCCGCGCCGGCCGTTCGTCGTGGTGCTCCGAGCCGTAGTTGACAGTTCGCTTCAGCGACCAGGTCCTGGCCGTGTACCGCGCCGGGTCGCCGGCGGCCGTGCGGTCGATCGGCTCGGCGAACGTGATCGCGAGACCGCTCGGGCGCGCGTGCAGGCCGATCGGCACGAGGATCGGCTTGCCGGTGGCGCGGACGCGGTAGAAGCCGCCGGGCTGGGTCCGATCCCCGGCCCAGGCGAAGAGGCCGCACGCGTAGAGATGGCCGTTGACCGGGTGGAACCGCCCCCGCATCACGCCGGTCGGGAACGGCGGCATCGGCAGCGCGCACATCCCTCCCTGCATCCGGCCGCCGACGAGTTCGTGCGGCACCACGAAGACCTTGCCGTTGCCGTAGGAGAGGTTGAGCAACGCACCCCGCAGGGGTTTCCAGGCCGGGTTGGTGCTCTCCACCCGGACCAGCTCGGCCGGCGACCGGTCGAAGGTGTTGGTGATCCAGCAGACCGGGGGCTCCATGGCCTCGTCGGACGGGTCGGTGACGTCGTGATAGCCCCACAGGTTGCCGTAGAATCCCCCCGGTTTGACCCAGTTGATCCGGTTCTTGGGCGTCCAGAACCCTTCCTGGTCGGAGAGGAAGAACGTGCCGTCGGAGTTGACGCAGACGCCGTTGGGGGCCCGGAACCCGGTCGCCAGGATCGCGGTCGATTCCCCGTCCCTGGCGACGCGCAGCAGCGTGCCGTGCTGGGGCACCACGGCGGCCAGGCCGTGGCGGGCACCCTTGGCGTAGTAGAAGTTCCCCTGGGGGTCGGCTTGCAGCCCCATGGCGAACTCGTGGAAGTGCTCGGTGACCTGGTGGTCGCTGTTGAAGCACTCGTAGAAGTCGGCCTCGCCGTCGCCATTGAGGTCGCGGAGGCAGACGATCTGGTCGCGGCAGCCGACGTAGATCCGCCCCGCGACGACCTTCAGGCCCAGCGGCTGGAACAGCCCCGCGGCGATGCGCTGCCAGGTGAGCTCGCGCGCGGGCTCGTCGATCCCGTCGACCAACCAGACGTCGCCGTCCCAGGTGCAGACGGCCGCGCGATGGCCGCCGGGGAGGAAGTCGAACCCGGAAGGCCGGATCTGGCAGAGCCAGGGGTTGTTGTCGGGCAGGGTCCACACGTCGATGGCGAAGGGTCCATCACTTCGGCCGATCACCGCCCGGGTGTGGAGGACCTCCGGCCAGCTCCGCGGGCCGCCGTGGGTGAGCGGCTCCAACGACCGCGCCGGTGGAGAGGACGCCGCGTAGGCCGCCAGCGCCTTGGGGCCGCCGCTGGACATCAACACCTTGACCACCCGGGTCGTTGCGGAGCCCGGGACGCGGAGCACTGTGGATCCGTCGCGTCGCAGCAGGCGCGCCCCGGGATCGCCGACGAGCTGGACAGCCACCGTGTCGGAGGCCAGTCGCATGACCAGCTCGGTGGGCGTCGGGCCCATCTCCAGGGTGCGGGTGAAGATCGGGACCTCCGGATGCGCCGGATCGAGCTCGCGGCCGGGCATTTCGAGGATGGGGGCTGTTCCGACGTTGTAGGCGAGGATCACCTGGTCGCCGTGGCGGAAGAGTCCCTTGTAACGCATCCAGGAGCGCGGCAGGGGTCCGTAGCGGCGGCCGTCCCGTCCGCGGATGCGGAGATCGTCAAAGCCCGGGTGGTCCGGGTTGGCCCAGCCGGGCCCGTCGCGGTTGGCGACGTGGACCTGACCGAGGATCCGCGGGTGGACCTGGTGGCGGCCGTTGAAATTGATGCCGTTCCAGTCGATGAAGCCCTGGCCGGTCCAGGCGGCCGCCATTCGGAGCGTGTCGTGGTCGTAGACGACCCAGGCGTGCCCCCGCGACACGCCGCCGGGCCCCGGGTCGAGCCGGACGGCGATCCCCTTGTAGGCGAAGTTGGAGCCGTCGCTGCCGACTTCGTAGGTCGCCATCAAGGTCGGTCCGTAATCCATCACGACCCAGGGCTCGATCGCCGACGGCGCCGGGCCCCGGCTGGTCCCCTTGGGGAGCCGGTCCAGGTACTGCCGATCGACGCGGGCGTACTGGCTCGGGTTATGAGGTTTGAGGTAGGCCTCGCGGATGTAGTGGATGACGTCGTACTTCTGCCGCGGGACCATCCAGGTCTGCGCGGCCATCTGGCCGAAGCCGTCGGTGAGGGTGCGATACAGGGCGTAGGGGTCGCCGCCGTTCTTGAGCGTCGCGGCGGCGAACCGGGGCGCAGCCGGCAGCGAGCCGGGCTGATCCCTGGTCCCATGGCAGTTGGCGCAGACGCGGTTGTAAATCGCCGCGCCGCGCCGGAAGTGTTCCGTCCCCAGCTCAGCGATGATCCCGGCGTGGTCGAGCCGGCGTTCGTAGTCGGGCAGGGGTGGCGACACGAGGGCCGGGTCGGGCCGGAGGGCGCGGGCGCGCGCCGGTCCAAACTCGGCGATCTCCATGAGGTATCGCACCAGGTCGAGGAACTGCTGGCGCGAAGCGAGTGCATTGACCAGCCCGGCCGGCATCAGCGACGGCCCGCCCTGGCGCCGCTGCTCGATCCGGCTCCTGGCGATCGTGACCGGCTTGCCGCCCTGAGCGGCGTCGCGGAGGACCACGACGTCGGGCCGCTCCTCGGCCAGCAGGCCGGCGACGGTCCGGCCGTCCTCCGTGGCGATCGTGACCGGCTCGTATCCCGCCTTGATTGTCTTGGACGGCTCCAGGATCGATTCGACGAGGTCGATGTCGGACGCCGCCTTTCCCAGAGTGGCCAGGTCGGGGCCGAGCCGCGGCGGCGCGTCGGCTGGCTCGCCCAGGTGGCACTGGGTGCAGGTGAGGGCCGGTTGAAAGAAGACCAGCGCTCCGCGTCGGGCATCGCCCAGGCGGCGGGCATCGCGGGCCAGCGCCGCCGGGTCCTCTCGGCGGAGCTGCTGGTCGAGCGGTCCCGGCACGCCCGCCGCGGGATTGCCATCCTCGAGTGCGGCCAGTGTCATGGCCAGCAGGATGGAAGGCACCAGGGGGTTGATCACGTCGCTTGTCTCCGCTGCTCACGTGGCAAGCATCGCTGCCATTCTGGCGGCTGGGTTCGTTTGGTCGATTTCCGGTGTCACTGCCATTCTGGCGGCTGGGTTCGTTCGCGCCGTTTCCGTCCCCGAGAGTTTCGTTGAGCCGTGGCTGGGTTCGTTCCCGCAGTTTCGGTCCTCGGATCTCGTCGATTGGAATCCGAGATTCTCTCACGGCGTCTCCCCCCTCTCATCAGACCAGCGTCAGAGCGGCTGAGCAACCCGAGGTCCGCTGGCGCGCAATCCGATACCTAATAATCCTCAACGCCTGCCGGAGAGTTGCATAAAACTGGATGGATTTGAGTTTTTTCGGAAGAGATCAGGGGTGACGGCCTTGCGAGAGCAGCCAGACCAAGACCAACGCTCGACGAAGAGTTGGTTCAGGTGTGCGCGATCCGCCCACAAAGGGGCTACTCACGGGCCGAAGCCGTGAGCGGGGTCTCAGCCGATACAAGCGGCGAGGGTCCTGGACAGGAGGGCCACCAACTCTTCGCCACGGGCGTCCGCGAACGCCTTGGGGCGGAGCACGTGGTACATGATCGCGAACCCCGTGAGCTGGGCCATGACCATCACGGCCCGGACCGCTGCGGCGTCGCCGCCAATCTGCTCGGCGAGGAGCGGCAGCTCCGTGCGGTTGAGGTCACGCCGGAAGAGCTTGACCGCACCGGGCTCCGCGGCGGAACGCAGCAAGAGCAGCAACGGCGTGTACACCCGCTCCGGCGAGTCCTCCCGCCCGTACACCATGAGCCGGGCGAGGTGGTCGGCCAGGTCCCCCCGTCGGCCCTCGAGCAGGTTCCCCATGTCCAGGGCGCGCTCGATCACCTCGGCGAAGAGCCCCTCCTTTGAGCCGAAGTAGCGGTTGACCAGCGCGGCGGTCACCCCGGCATCCGCGGCGATCTCGCGGACCCCGGCGCGCTCGTAGCCCTGAACGGCGAAGCGGCGGGTGGCCGCCGCGAGGATGGCCTCGCGGGTCGCGGCGGCATCCCGCCTCCGCCTCGGGCTCGCACTGACTGGTCGCTTCGCCATGTCCTGGCTCCTCGAGTTTTTTGAGACTCCGCGGCGATCCCCACCGTGGTCCCACGGGCCTGACCGCAGAACCAGTCGCGATGGAGCCCCGAGGTTCACCGCAGAGACCGCAGAGACCGCCGAGAAGGGAACCGAGCCAGGAGAGCGGGTCGGGAGGGTCCGGAGGACGGAAGCCCGATGCG
>JAJPJC010000396.1 GCA_021324445.1 Isosphaeraceae bacterium | reverse complement strand
CGGCTGCCAAGGAAGTGCTGTTGCGTGAACTCATGACCGTGCCGGAACGGATTCCAGCGTAACTGACAAAGTCGTACTACGGTCGGTTTCGAGCACCGGTGCGCTCGTCGCGCGAGTCTCTTCGAAGAGCGTCTGGAACGTCCGTCCTCCGTTGGTGCTGTGGGCCAGCAACCAGTCCTGCGCCATGTAATTGTGGGCCGCCGATCGGACGTAAGTGAGGAAAATCCCGTAACGGTTGCTGACCACCTTTTGATTGTGGCTTTGAAACGTCGCGTACGCGATGGCCTTGGCTTCCACCTGCGTCAGTTCGATCGGTCGCGGCGGCGTCGCGGCAGGCTCATCGCCCCTACTGGAACCGGCCGTGCCCGCAACCGTCATGCACAGCCACAGGCCTCTCAACAATCGTCGAATGTTCAAACCGGTCATGGCACAACCCCATTCGCAACCAAGACCACGACGACGAGGGGCGAGGCCGCGCTGAAGACCCCTCGCAAGGCAGGTCGAATGATGGTACCAACTGAGAGTCGGTTCCTGAAGCCCCCGAAGGGGGCGGACGCCCCCCGGTTACGTCCGATCGCCCTTCCGGGGCTTGCGGAAGATGCCGAAATGCGGACCGCATCCAGTTGGTGGCGGGCTCGAAGAGGACTCATCGGGATGTTCGGAATCCGTTGGCTGCGCGCGGGGGCGCGGGGGATTCTGGGAGTGGTCGCGATCGCGCCCGCCCTGGCGCTGGTGCTGATGGCGGGGTTCGATCGCGCAGGGGAGGGCGAGGTCCGGTTTTCGCTGCTGCCGATGGCGCTTGCGGCGCTGGACCCATTCGTCTGGACCTGCATGCGGAACAGCGTGATCTTTGCGGTCGTGCTGACGGCGGCCTCGCTGCTGGTGGGTGTCGGGCTGGGGTGGGCGGTTGGGCGGCGTCGGTCCTGGGTGCGGTCGGTCCTGGGTGCGGCGGTCACGGCGATGCTGGCGGCCGCGCCGGTCTGCCTGGCGCTGGGACTGGTCGGACTCTGGGGAAGTCCGCAACCGTGGCCCTGGCCGATCGCGGCCGGGGATACCCGAGCCGGGGGCGCCAGCCTGGAGTCGTGGCGTGGTGCGCCCTTGTGGACGATCTGGCTCTGGTCGACGCTCCCCGGTTCGGTCGCCGTGGTGGTGCTGGCGACGGCGGCGGCGGTCGCGCGGCTCGAGCCGGCGTGGGAGGATGCAGCCATGCTGACGGGAGCCGGGCGGTTGCGGGGCTGGCGGCGCCTGGCCTGGCCGGTGGTCCGGCCCTCGGCCGCCCGCGCGGCCGCCCTGGTCTTTGGCCTGGCCCTGCTCGAGCCTGGCGCGCCGCTGATCCTGGGCTTGCGGCGCACCCTGGCCTTCCAGATCGTCGAGGCCGCGGTTCGCCCTGATCCCTTCCCGCGCGTGGCGGTCTGGTGCGTGCTTGCCGAGCTGATCGCCCTGGCCGGCTGGACCTTGCTCCTGTGGTGGGGTGGTCCGGCCATCCTGGCTGGGGGGGCGGCCGTCCAGTCGGGCCGGCCCGGCGGCGCGCCCCCACGCCGGGCGACCGTCCTCCAGGCCGTCTCCTGCGCGATGGCGCTCTCGGGCTGGGTGATCGTGGGCGTCTTGCCGGTCCTCGGGCTGTTCCACCTGCTCCGGGGAGCCGGATCGGCCGTCGGCGCCTCAACGGGCCCCGGGGTGGCCTCGGGCGGGATCGCCGAACTGTGGCGGCGTGCCCTGGATCCCCCGATCCCGCAGCTTGCGACCAATTCGCTCCTCCTGGGTCTGGAGGCGGCTGCCGGGATCCTGTTCGTCGCCTGGCTGGTCCAGCCTGGCGCCGGCTTCCGCTGGGCGGGGATCACCGGGTGGCGTCTCATCGGTTCGATCGAGCTGCTGCCGCCGCTGATCCAGGGGGTCGGCATCCTCGCTCTCCCCTGGCTGGCCGGGCTGGCGGCGGAATCCCTCCGCGACGTCCCCGGCTGCGCCGGCTGGGCTGCGGGCCTGGGACATTGGGCGTTCGAGCTCCGCCCGGACCGGGACCCGTGGCCGCTTTTGGTCTGTGCCGTGGGGCTGACCCTCGGCCTGCGGCTGATGCGGACCTGGGAGGGATCGGCCGAAGCCAATCCGAGGGAGGTCCGCTCGCGAGTCGAGGCGGCGCTCCTGACGGGTATCGCGCGGTCACGAGCCCGAGCCGTGGGGAGGCCCTGGTTTCTCGCCCGCGCGTTCGGCCGGTTCGTGCTGGCGGCGGCCCTGGCGGCGACCAGCTTGACGCCGGCCCTGCTGTTCACCCCCTGGACTGACGGACGGACCGCGGCGCCGGCCATCCTGGCCCTGGCCGATGGCCCGGACGACGCCCGGCTCCAGGCGGCTGCGCTGGCGATCGGCGTGATCGCCATCCAGTTCGCCGCCTGGACCACGGCACGACTGACGTCGGCCTTGCCCCGCGACGGGGAGCCGGCGCGATTTTGAGGGCAGCCCCCTGAGGGTCCTCCCCTGGACCGTACCGCGCCCGCGAGCGGACTCCCCTCGACGCAACGGGCTGCTGCCGTGTACACTCGATAACTCGATTCGGGTCGAAACGGAGGCCAGACGCGCCCACGCATGAATATCGCAAAGCTCGCGCTGGAAGACGGCACCGTCTTTACAGGAACGTCCTTTGGCGCTCGTGGTGAGATCGACGGCGAGGTCGTCTTCAACACGAGCATGACGGGTTACCAGGAGATCCTCACCGACCCGTCGTACCACGGCCAGATCGTGGCGATGACCTACCCACAGATCGGCAACTACGGGATCAACGACGAGGACGCCGAGAGCCGCCGGCCGTGGGTCCGCGGCTTCGTGATCCGCGAGCTGAGCGGCCGGGTGAGCAATTTCCGCGCGGCCGGCTCACTGGAAGAGTATCTCCAGCGGCATGGGATCCTCGGCATCGAGGGGATCGATACCCGCGCGCTGGTTCGCCTGACGCGCGAGCGCGGCGCCATGCGGGGCATCCTCTCGACCGACGACCTGGATGATGCCCGCCTGGTCGCCAAGGCCCGGGCGAGTCCGGGGATGATCGGGCGCGACCTGGCCCGGGAAGTCATGCCGCAGGAGCCCTCGACGTGGGAGCTCGGTTTGAACTCCGCCTATTCCCCCGTGCGAGCCGGCGATCCTGCCGAGGCGGGCGCGCCGCCCGCGACCCGCCGGCGTCCTCACGTGGTCGCGCTCGATTTCGGGATGAAGTGGAACATCCTCCGCCACCTGGTCGAGGTCGGCTGCAAGGTGACGGTCGTCCCTGGCTCCTCCAGCGCCGAGGCGATCCTTGATTACGAGCCGGACGGAATCTTCCTCTCCAATGGACCGGGCGATCCCCGGCCGCTGGTCGAGGAGACGGCGACCCTGCGGACCCTGATCCGCACCGCCGCGGCGGCGCGCGGCATTCCCCTCTTCGGGATCTGCCTGGGTCACCAGCTCCTGGGCCAGGCGTTCGGGGCCCAGACATTTAAGCTGAAGTTCGGCCACCGCGGCGCCAATCACCCGGTCCGGAATCAGCAGACCGGACGGGTGGAAATCACCACGCAGAACCACGGCTTCGCCGTCGATCCCGGTACCCTGCCGGCCGACGTCGAACCCAGCCACATCAACCTCAACGACCAGACCCTCGAAGGGCTCCGACACCGCCATCTGCCCGTCTTCAGCGTCCAGTACCACCCCGAGGCCTCGGCCGGCCCCCACGACAGCGCCTACCTCTTCGAGGAATTCCGCCGGTTAATCCATTGATTTGTCCTTTTGTCCGTGGTCCGTGGTCCGTGGTCCGTTGTTCGCTGACGCGGGCTGACTGGCCTGGTCCGGGAGAGCTGAGGCACTCGAAGAAGGGCGATGACGGCGCAACGGAGCGGGAGCTCCTACAACGGACAACGGACCACGGACCATGGACAAAAGGATCATCCGCCTGGCGACCGAGGACGATGCCGAAGAGGTCCTGGCGATCTATGCCCCCTTCTGCCGCGATACGCCGGTCTCGTTCGAGATGCGCGAGCCGACCGTTGCCGAGATGCGGCAGCGCATTGCCAAGACCGTAAAGTCTTTCCCCTGGCTGGTCTGCGCCGACGGTGGGCAGATCCTCGGCTATGCCTACGCCAGTCCGCACCGGGAACGGGCCGCTTACGACTGGTCGGTCGATGTCTCGGTGTACATCCGGGAAGGCCTACGGCGTCAGGGCCTGGGGCGAGCCCTCTACACGTCGTTGTTCGGCCTGCTGCGACTCCAGGGCTTCTATAACGCGCTGGCCGGCACGACCCTGCCCAACCCAGGAAGCGTCGGCCTGCACCAGGCCATGGGCTTCCAGCCGGTGGGCGTGTATCGGAACATCGGGTTCAAGTGCGGGGCCTGGCACGACGTCGCCTGGTGGCAGCTCGCCTTGGGCGCGCCGAGCACCGAGCCGATCCCCGATCCCCCGGTCGCATTTCCCCTGCTGGACCGATCCCCGGCCTCACGCGAGGCCATCCAGGCCGGCCTGGCCCTGCTGCGCTGAGAGCTTGTGAAACTTTTAGGGACAGTTGTCATAGGTTAAGGATTACGCATGAGATAGAATCGGCGTTACCGTCTGCGGAAGCAGGATTTAGGGGCCGATCCTACCATTTTATCATGCGCCTTCGTCCGCTTCATCTGACACT
>JAJPJC010000485.1 GCA_021324445.1 Isosphaeraceae bacterium | reverse complement strand
TGCTGGCGCACAACCTCCTGGCCGTCCGGGCGCTCGAACGGCGAAAAGCGGCCGAGGGGCAGGTCGCAACCCCTTGCGACAACGCCGCTTAAAAGCGGGACGATCTCAGTAAGGGGAGGGGAAAACGTCGGTCACAACCTCGTGTTACGCCCGTTGTTTCGGCTTACGCCCTCCTCCTCGGCTACCTGCGAGGTTTGCGGGGTCAACGGCTCCTGGATTCCACATGGACCGCCCTGCTGGACCGCCCTCCCGCCGCGCTTACCGAACTGGCGACCGAGGCGTCGAAACAGGGCTGGCTCCGGTATAAGATGGCGGGTTCGGTGGTCGAGGTGACGTTTCCGGGTCTGCTGACACCGGCCGAGGAGCGGGCCTGCCGTGAGCAAGATTGACGTCCTCTGCCGCAACTACCAGCGGATCTGCGGTCTCCCCTGGGATCGGAACGTCGCTGGGCCGCAGCGCGTCTGGCTGGCGGTCTATGACAAGGAAGACGAGCGGAAACTGCGGCTCCGGATCGGGCGCTTCGAGGAGGCGACGCGAGCCCTGGGCTGCTCGTGGCATCACCTCGACTTGACCGATGCGTTCGCCCGCTGGCTTGGCAGCCCACCCTACGCCGACTTCGCCGACAGCTACTTCGCGGCGCCCACCAAGCTGCCCCAGTCGGCCTTGGCCCATTTCAAGAAGACGGTCGCCGGGTCGCTGCGCGATGCGTTCCGCTCCCTGGAATTCCCGGATCGGACGGTCGTGGCGGTCTCGGGGGTCGCCTCGCTGTTTGGTTTCGTGAGGATCTCCGAGGTGCTCCCGCTGGTGGACGGGCACATCCCGGGACGCCTGCTGGTGTTTTTCCCGGGCGTCTACGAGAATAACAACTACCGGCTGCTCGACGCACGAGACGGCTGGAACTATCACGCCGTACCGATCACCTGCGACGAAGGAGGTCTCCGGGGATGATCAACCGAGACGTCTACGAGAAGGACCCCGGACAGAATCGGCTGCTGAATCAGGGCGTCGCGAAGGTGACCAGCGGGCACACGGACCCGGAGCTGGAGACGCTCCGCTTCGAGGTCGCCAACTTCGTCTGCGATGGCCAGTACGCCGAGGGCCTGAACCGCGTCCTCTCGACCTACCTGACCACGCTCGATCGGCCCGAGCAGCCTGGCGTCTGGGTGAGCGGCTTCTACGGCAGCGGCAAGAGCCACCTGGTCAAGATGCTCCAGCACCTCTGGATCGACTTCGAGTTCCCCGATGGTGCCAGGGCGCGCGGGCTGGCCCGGCTGCCTCAGAACATTAAGGATCACCTCACCGAGCTATCGACCCAGGCCAAGCGGCGGGGCGGAATCCATGCCGCCGCCGGCACCCTGGGCGCCGGGGCCGGGGACAGCGTGCGGCTGGAGTTGCTCGGCCTCATCTTCAAATCGGTCGGCCTCCCTGAGCACTACCCGAGCGCCTGCTTCCTCATGTGGCTCCGGCGCGAGGGGATGGAGGAGGCGGTCAAACAGCACGTCGTCGCCGCTGGGCGTGACTTCGAGCTGGAACTGAGCAACCTCTACGTCTCCGATACGATCGCCAGGGCGATCCTGGCGGCCCGGCCCGGCTTTGCCGGGAGCCCCGGCGAGGTCAAGCACCTCATCGAGTCGCAGTACCCCGAGAAGGCCGACGTGTCGATCGAGGAGATGATCTCGAAGATCAAGCAGGCCGTGGGCACGAAGAACAAGCTGCCCTGCCTGCTGATCGTCCTGGACGAGGTGCAGCAGTACGTCGGCGACAGCCTCGATCGCTCCAAGGACATCCAGGACTTGCAGGAGCAGTGCTGCTCCCGCCTCGGGGCCAATGTGTTGTTCGTCGCGACCGGACAGAACGCCCTGTCCGGGACCGCGCTGCTCCAACGGTTGCAGGGCCGTTTCCCCGTCACGGTCGAACTCCAGGACGCGGACGTCGAGAGAGTGACCCGGGAGGTCGTGCTCAAGAAGAAGCCCAGCGCCGAGCCGGTGATCCGGTCGCTCCTGGAGGCCCACAGCGGCGAGATCCAGCGCCACCTGTCCTCCACCAACATCGCCTTCACGGCCCGCGACCGGCAGCTCCTGGTCCAGGATTATCCGCTGCTGCCGGTGCGTAGGCGGTTCTGGGAGCGGGTCCTGCGGGCCGTGGACAAGGCGGGGACCGGCGCCCAGCTCCGCACCCAGCTCTGGATCGTCTACGACGCCGCCCAGCAGACCGCCGACCTGCCCTTGGGGAACGTCGTCGATGCCGCCTTCCTCTTCGAGCACATCCAGACCAAGGTCCTCCAGTCGGGCGTGCTCTTGCAGGAAATCTCCGAGACGATCGCCCGGCAGCGGCAGGAGGAAGATGGAGAGCTGCGCTACCGGCTGTGTGCCCTGATCTTCCTCATCGGCCAGTTGCCCCGCGAGGGACCCGCCGACGCGGGCATTCGGGCCAACGCCGAGACGCTCGCCGACCTGCTGGTGACCGACCTGACCGTCAGTAGCGTCGCGCTGCGCAAGCAGGTGGCCGCGCTGCTTGACGCGCTGGTCGATGCCGGCGCGGTCATGCGAGTCGAGGACGAGTACCGGATGCAGACCCGCGAGGGGGCGGAGTGGAACCAGGCGTACCTGGGGTCGCGGAACGCGCTGCTCAACGACTCCGGTAAGCTGGCCAGCGAGCGATCCCAGCTCCTCAAGTCCCGTTGCGGCGACATGTTGAGCAAGCGGAAGCTCCTCCACGGGATCAGCAAGGAGGACTTCAAGTTCGAGCTGCACTTCGGGGCCGATCCGCCAGCCACGGGTGGCGCCGCGATCCCGGTCTGGATTCGCGACGGCTGGGAGTTCGAGGAGAAGACCGTGCTGGCTGATGCCCGCGCGGCGGGCGAGAACGCCGCCGTGGTCTTCGGCCACATCCCCCGCAAGCGGACCGAGGAGTTAAAGCAAGCGATCGCGTCCCACTACGCCGCTAGGACTACGCTCGATACCCGGGGGACGACCACGACCCCGGAGGGGATCGAAGCTCGCAAGGCGATGGAGACGATGCTGGAGCAGGCCCAGCGCAATCGCGACCAGCTCCTCGAAGACCTCCTGAACGAGGCAACGATCTGGATCGCCGGAGGCGGCGACCCAGTGCCGGGTATCCTGCTGGAGAACAAGGTCCAGGAGGTCGCCAAGGCGTGCCTCGACCGGCTCTACCACCGCTTCCATGAGGCCGACTCGCCCGACTGGCACAAGGTCATCGAGCGGTCGAAGAAAGGGGCTGGGGACGCCCTGGAAGCGGTTGGCCACAAGGGGGACCCTGATACGCATCCGGTCTGCGCGGCCTTCCTCGGCTTCGTCGGCAGCGGCAAGAAAGGGACGGAGATCCGCAAGCAGTTCACCGGCCCACCCTATGGCTGGCCTCAAGATGCCATCGACGCGGCTTTGGTCGTCCTCACCAACGCGGGCTTGCTCCAGGCTCGCAGCGCAGGAGCGGCGGTAGCAGGGACAAAGCTCGATCAGAAGACAATCGGAACAGCCGAATTTCGGGTCGAGAGCGTCACGCTGAACACAGGCCAAATCATCAAGATCCGCGGCCTCTTCCAGAAGGTCGGCTTGCATGTCCCGCCCCGCCAGGAGTCGGCCAAGGTCGGGGAGTTCTTGTCACGGATGAACGCGCGCGCCGAGGGGGCCGGCGGCGAGGCACCGCTGCCGAAGCGTCCGGACACGGCCCACCTCGATGACATCGCCCAGCGCGTGGGCAACGACCAGCTCAAGGCGATCCACGACCACCTGGCCCGTCTGACCAAGGAGGCGGCGGAATGGCAGTCCCGCCAGGAGGCGATCGCCCAGCGCGAGCCGCGATGGCGTGACCTGAAAGCCCTGCTGGGACACGCTGCCGATTTGCCGGTGGCGGCGAGCGTCCGGGGCGAGGTCCAGGCGATCGAGGCGAACCGCTCCTTGCTCGCCGACTCCGACCCGGTGCCCGGCCTGGTCGAGGCGCTGACCCAGGCGCTGCGGGAGGCGATCAACCAGGCCCACGCTCGTTGTGGGCAGCTTATCGAGGAGGGCCGCGCCGCCCTCGATGCCTCGCCGACGTGGGGGCGCCTCTCGGATGAGCAGCGAGCGTCAATCCGAGCGGATTATCGCCTCGATGATCGGCCCGAGATCCGCGTCGGGAGCACCGAAGACGTCCTCAAGACGCTCCAGGTCACGCGGCTCAAGGACTGGAAGACCCTCTGCGATGCCATCCCGACCCGATTCTCCCAGGCGCTGGCGGCGGCGGCGAAGCTGCTGGAGCCCAAGGCCCAGCACGTCAAGCTGCCAGGTGGGACGATCAAGGGCGATGATGATCTGAATTCCTGGTTGGCAGAGGCCGAGGATTGTATTCGAAAGAAGCTGAAGGACGGACCCGTCATCGTGTGAGATCGGCGATTCGGCAACGCGTTCCCGATTCGTGGCCGCGGCTCCGTCCGAGATGACGTGATGAAAGAGGGTCCCAGAGTTATCATTGATCCATGCGCTATGAAATTGTCGTCCACGAGCTGGCGCTCGAGGAATTGGAGTCGTTTCGGGCGTTCGACCAGCGACGCATCCTCGCCGAGATTCGCGAGCAGCTCGCTGATCAGCCCAGCGTGCCGACGCGGCGACGCAAGTCCCTCATTGATCTGACACCATCTTTTGAACACGAATTGCCGGTTTGGGAACTTCGGGTGGGCGCGTTTCGGGTTTTTTACGACGTGGCGGAGGAGAAACGACTCGTGCACGTTCGATCCGTGCGGCGCAAGCAACCCCGGCAGCGAACGGAGGATATCGTATGAGGAACGTCCCGGAAAAAGAGCTGCAAAGCAACCTGGACTCGATCTTGACCCGTGCGCAGAGCGAACGCATCGTGATTTCCCGAGGCGGAAAGCCGTGCGCCGTGCTGGTTGGGATCGAAGATTACGATGCCGAAGACCTGGCGCTGGCCAGTTCGGCGGACTTCTGGCTCATGATCCGGCAGCGGCGGGCCAGTGGCAAGTCCTTTCCACTCGCGGAAGTTGAGGCGCGATTGGGAATCATAAGCGGGAAGCCGGCTGGCAAGCGCACGACAAGCCGGAAGGCGCGAAAGCACTCGTGACCGCAATCGCTCTGTGGTCGAAGCGGACGAGCGAATTCGGGAGGGCTTCAAGCAGGGACCCGTTATCCTGAGCTGAGCGGATTGAAGTAGGTCAGGCTTTAGAGTCTGTCTCGGAAGGGTGGGGAAGTCGATGTTGTAGGGTGGGTGAAACCCACCGATCATCAAGGCTGCCAAGGTCTTCCGTTGGTGAGTTGCACCCACCCTACAACTGTCAGACCGGGCTTCTGAGACAGACTCTAGCGAGGCTGCGCCTCCAACCAACTGACGCATGGGGACCGGGCTCTGGACAAAGGGCTCCGGGAAGTCGAAAACAGGAGGCGTAGCCTCTGTTCA
>JAJPJC010000358.1 GCA_021324445.1 Isosphaeraceae bacterium | reverse complement strand
TGACCGAGGCGGCCGCCGCGGGGAGCATCGGGTTGATCAACTCGCTGGGCAACCTGGGTGGGTTCGTCGGCCCTTACGTGCTCGGCACAATCGAGACGCATACCCACTCGTTCATCCCGGGGCTGATCTATCTTTGCCTCTCGATGATCATCTCGGCCACCATCATCCTTACCCTCGGCCTGGGACACCGCGGCGCCGCGCCTCAGGCCGCGGTGCACCCCCTCTTCGACGAAGAGACCGACTCCCTGGTCGAGCCGGTCTGATCGCTCCGGGACCGATCCCCGCCCCGCCCACCGTCGCCCGGGGCGGAGCCGGGATGGACAGTCTCCGCCGTGCCGCCGGCCACGGATCCCGCGATGGGGGAGCCCAGCGACCGCAGCACGGCGCGGGACGCGACTCATTTATTTTATTTATAAACGGCCACTCCGGGGAGCGACTGCTTGAGCTTCTCGACGGCCTGCGGGGTGACCTTGGTCCCGATCAGGTAGACCGACTTGAGGCTCTTGAGGTCCTTGAGCGCATCGAGGCCCGCGTCGGTCACCTGGGTGCGGCTCAGGGCCAGCACCTGGAGGTTCTGAAGTCCCTTGAGGCTGGGCAGGCCCTTGTCGCCGACCTTGGAGCCGGTCAAGAACAGCATTGTGAGACCCTTCAGCCCCTTGAGGTTCTCCAGCGCCGCGTCGGTGACCTGCGGGCTCATGATGGTCAGCGCGCTCAGGCCGGTGAGGTCCTTGAGCGGCGCGATGGCGGCATCGGTGATCGGGCCCCGGTCGTTGTCGATATAGACGACCTGGAGGTTGGGCACGTTCTTGAGGAGCTGGAGCGCGTCCTTGTCGCCCGACCATTTCTTGAGGATGTTGACCGTCGCCGTCTCCTTGCCGTCCTTGGCCTTGTCGACGCTGACCAGGGCGCCGAGCTTCTCGAGCTCGAGGGTCGCGACCTTGAGCTTCAGGGCGGCGACCTCCTTCTCCAGGGCCGCAACCTGAGCCTTGAGCTTGGCCGGATCGTCGGCCGCCGGCTGCGGCGATGCCGGAGCCGGCTTGGCCTCGGCCTTGGTCACCGCGGACTTCTTCTCGTCCTTGGCCTGGGGCTTGGCTTCGGCCTTCTTGGCTTCGGTTTTCTTGGCTTCGGTTTTCTTGGCCTCGGGCTTCTTCTCGTCCTTGGCCTGGGGCTTGGCTTCGGTCTTCTTGGCTTCGGTCTTCTTCTGATCCTTGGCCTCGGCCTTTTGCTGCTGGGCCTGGGCGAAGTTGGGCGCGGCGGCCAGGGCGAGCATCCCGCCGGTGACCAGCAGGGCGAGAGCCGCCCGTTGCATCCAGCCGCGATTCCGATCCTGAGTCATGGCGCATCATCTCCCGGTCGGTCGTCCGCGCGCGGCTGGCTGGCCCATTGGTTTGGGACTTCGGGGTTCACGGCCCGGAGGGTTACCGGCCTGAGTGGCGCCGCGGTCTTCCACGCGGCACGGCTGCGCAGCGGGGGGTTCTGTCTTCGTGTGACCAAACCACGTCTTCACAGTAAACCGCCGGCTCCGGATTCGCAACGGGATTTGCGACACTCCTGGGCGATCACCACCTTTTGGACCACCCGTCGCAGCGCCGCGAGGGAGGGGACGGATTCACCGCGGAGACCGCCGAGACCGCCGAGGAACACGCCGAGGAGACGACCAAAAGCGCATCGGGCTCCAGTCCCCCGGACCCTCCCGACCCGCTCTCCTGGCTCTGGCCCCATCTCCGCGGTCTCGGCGATCTCTGCGGTGAACCTCGGGTCTCCATCGCGACGGTCGCTGCGGTCAGGCCCGTGGGACCACGGTGGGGATCGCCGCGACGTGTCGGATTTGCCGACGGCGGGAATCTGCCGGCTCGTCGGATGGCTAACCCGACCACGCCCGGCTAGGATGAAGTCGATGGATTCACAGGGACCTGTCGAGGACTTCGCCATGGGGATCAAGGCTGTGATCGATCAGGGGACCATCCGGCCCCTGGAGCCGTTGCCGCCGGATTGGGTCGATGGCCAGGAGCTTCGCATTGAGGTGGCTGCGCATGAGGATGAGCGTGAAGCGCCGGATACCTGGGCTCAGGAGATGGACGCTCTGACGGCCAACCTGTACACCCCTGAGGAATGGGCCCAGATCGAGGAGACGCTGAGAGAGGCCGACCAGCAGGCCAAAGCCTGGGTCCGACGCGAGATGGGGCTGCCGGAATGAACGGCTACCTGCTGGATACGAACCATCTGTCCGATGCGATCAGGCCGGTCTCCCGGGTCCGTGAGCGGATCGAGCAAGCCCGACGCTCGGGTTGGCGTGTTGGCACGTGTGTTCCCGCTCTCTGTGAGCTCGAGGTGGCATTGCATCGAGTGGGCCACCGAGGGCCCTCGCGCCGTACCCTGGGTCATCTCTTGACCCGCGTGCGGATCTGGCCCATCGACCCTGAAGTCGCTGGCCACTACGGGATCATCTTCCATGAGTTGCGAAGCCGCGGCCGCGTGTTGTCCCAGGTGGACCTGATCCTGGCGGCCCTGACTCGTGTGATGGACCTGACTTTGCTCACCGCGGACCAGGACTTCGAAGCCCTGCCTGACCTTCGCAGGGAAAACTGGCTGAGTGAGGCATGAGCCGCAACGATCCCGCACGTCCCGATCATTCTATCGCGGTCCGCTTCGTTCGGCCTCGGCGAACCAATCGCGGATCGACAGCGCGAAGCCCGGCAGGACGTCGCCGCCGTCCAGCGTCTGGTCCTCGCGAAGTAAGATCGAGCGATCGCGCGCGGTGTAGACCCGTACGGTCCGCTTCTTGGGATCGACGTACCAGACCAGGCGCACCCCGGCACGGACGTATTCGTCGAGCTTGCGCTCCATCTCTTTTGCCGTATTCTTCTTGCTGAGCACCTCAACGACCAGGTCGGGCGCGACCGTCGGGATCTCCCCGCGCCGCCGCTTCCCCTTGGGGTAGCGTCCCCAGGAGATGAATGCCGTGTCGGGAATCCGCACCAACCCGGGGAAGAGCCGCATCATGCCGTCGGCGCCGACGATTTTGCCCAGGTCGTGGGTCTGGAGGTAACGGAGCAGAGAGCCGGCCAGGTACACGGCGAAGGTCGATTCCTCGAAGCCCATGACCTTCTCCACAAGCGTACCGTCGACCAGCTCGCAGAGCCGGTTCTCGCGATCATGGAGGTCGATGACATCGCGTTCCGTGGCGGTGCCGGGCGTGGGTTGCCATTGCACCCGGTCGGCGGGGATATCCCCCAGTTGCTCGAGCAGGTCGGCGATGGTCCGGTGGCTGGGGGGATCGAGGGTCTTGGTTGCCGTCGCCATGGCATGTTCCCCATGGAATCGATCAAGTCGTGCCCTGCTCGCGTTTCAGCAGGGCGTTATACGTGGCGATCTTGTAGAGGTCGCCCAGGGTGGGGAAGTTGAAGCAGGTGCGATTGAACAGCTCGGCGGTGGCGTCCGCCAGCATGGCGACGACGCCGACGTGGACGATCTCCGAGGCCTGCTCGCCCATGACGTGGACGCCCAGGAGCTTCATATCGTCCCGGCGGAAGATCAGCTTGAGGAAGCCGGACTGATCGCCGATGATCTCGCCGCGCGCGCAGTGGGCATACGAGGCGCGGCCGACGACGTAATCGACGCCCTGGGCCTGGAGGTCCTCCTCGGAGGTGCCGACCATGCTGACCTCGGGGATGGTGTAGATCCCGGTGGGCAAGAGCGGCGCGAGGTCGGACTTGAAGGTCTGATGGAAGGCGTGGCACATGGCCACGCGCGCCTGCTCCATGCTGGTGGAGGCCAGCGCGGGGAAGCCGATGACGTCGCCGGCGGCGTAGATATGCGGGACGCTGGTGCGATAGTGAGCATCGACGGTCAAGAGGCCGCGGTGTCCGGGCTCGAGGCCGGCGGCCGGGAGGTTCAAGGCGGCGGTGTTGCTGGCGCGCCCCGCCGTCACGAGCACGGCGTCGACGCAGAGCCGGCCGCCGGTATCGAACTCCAGGGTGATGTCACCGTACTCATGGGCCTCGCACTGGACGACCCGGTTCTTCCAGAGGAACTCGATGCCAAGCTGCCGGTGCATCGAATCTTCCAGGGCCTTGGAGACCTCGTGATCGAGGAACGGCAGCAGCTCGTCGCGGCCGTCCACGATCCAGACCTCGGTCCCCAGCGCGGCGAAGGTGCAGGCGTATTCGCTGCCGACGACCCCCGCCCCGACCACGGCCAGCGACCGGGGCAAGCGATCGAGCTGGAGGATCGTGTCGGAGTCGAGCACCCGCGGGTGGTTGAAGGGGAACTCGGCGGGTCGCACCGGCCCGGAGCCGGTGGCGATCAGGATGATCTCGCCGCGCAGCCGGAGCTCGCTGGTGCGGGCCGGGCCATGGTCGTGGTCGTGGTCGTGGCGGCCGCCGTGCCCGTGCCCGGCGTTGTGACCGGGGACCTCGGTCACGACCCGGATCGTGTGGGGATCCACGAACGAGGCCGCGCCGTGGTAGAGGACCACGCCGTTGCGCGACAGGTTGCGCTCGACGCGCTTGCGCTCGTTGGCCGTGACCCGCCGCTCGTGGTACATGAACTCGGCCACGGTCGCCTCGCGGCGCAAGGAGAGGTCCACGCCGTAGAGGTCGCGCGCCTTGAGCCCCGAGATGGCCAGCGCCGACTCGCGGAGGGTCTTGCTGGGCAGCGTCCCGGTGTTGGCCGAGGCCCCGCCGACCAGCGGGCTCTTCTCGACCATGGCGACCCGCTTGCCGAACAGGGCCGCCGCCGCCGACCCGCTCTCGCCCGCCGGCCCCGATCCGATCACGATCAAGTCATAAGAGGTTGGTTCCATAAGACGGATCATACCGCGGGCCGGCCTGCCGGCCAAGAGGGCGAAGGCCCCGGCCAGTCATGGCCGGGATGAGACTGCCGGGACCGCCGATGCCCGCTCAGTCGAAGAATTGACCGACCCTGACCCGGAACTCGCCCAGCAGCTCGGGGACCGTCAGCTCGTCCTCCCGGCCCAGGACCTCCGGCTCCTGCTCCGCGCTGTAGATGTGCGCCTTCCGGGACCGCGGATCGAGCACGATGACCTTGAGAACACCAGCGGCGAGGTATTCGCCGACCTTGATGAGGATGTCCCGCCAGGAATCGCCGGACGAGCGGACCTCGATGACCAGCTCGGGAACCTCCGGACCGTAGCCCTCTGGCAATGGCCCTTTGGGCAGCCGGGCGTAGCTGGAATAGGCGATGTCGGCGCCGCGGACGGTGTCGGGATCGCGTTTGGTGATGACGCCCGCGTCGCTGCTCATCACGTGCCCGAGATCGTGCTCCTCGACGAAATTGCCCAGGATTCGACCGGCCTGGAGACAGGCCCGACCATGACGTCGATCGGGCGGCGGCATCGAAATGATCCGCCCTCGGACCAGTTCCTCAGGGTATCCGGGGTCCGGCCGTTGGCCGAACTCCTCCGCGGTCATCAACGCCTGGGCCGTTGCCATGATACGCCTCCTCTCCACCGACCAGCCGCGGATTGCCAAATTCGATTCGACCGGTTCTTCGACGGAACAGCCGCGCGACTCAGAGGGCTCGATCGGGCTGCCTCACCTATCTTACCACTTGGTCAAGGAACCGATAAACAGGACCGCGTTTCAGTTGGTCGTGCAGCCACTGGTTCCGATAGTTGCGAAGGCATCCATAGCAGCTCGTATCGCCGAGACCATTCGGTCCGCCGCCGCAACCGCAGCCCCCGGCGACGCGATCGCGGGCTGCGCGCAAGACCTCGTCGAGGCACTGGCCGATACGCCGGACATGTCCGGCGCCGCCCGGGACATCGTCGAACAGCACCAGCGCCGGCGTATCGAAAGTCCCGGCCGCGCTATAGATACAGCCGTCGAGATCCTGCCGACGGATGCTCAAGGCGGCGGAGGCCCCCTCCAACAAAGCATACAAGAGGGACTGCCAGAACGCCTGATCTTGCTTTTGACCGAGGACGCGCAGCTCGAACAGGTCAGTCTGGAACTCGTGGCCAAGGTCCCGGAATTGGAGCGTTCCGCGACAGGTCTTCGCCGAGTCGAGAGACCAAGGAGGGGAGTGTCCCGACCCGCTCTGGTTCTTACCACCCTTGACCCGCTCGGCGTAACCACAACTCTGGCAGATCTTGAAGCCAGCGGAGTTGATGACGGCCAGCTTACCAGACCTTGAAAACTGTCCGGTGAGCAGAACCACGCTGCGGTCCAGCGCGACTGGGTCCTCCTCGGGCCTCCCTTCAGCAGCGAAGTAAACGCGGCTCGCATAAGTCCGCTCAGGTCTCGATTCAGACGGTTTCCGGGGCTCGTCACTGGTCAGGAATCCGAAGATCGGCTCGACGAAGACGCGGTTTGATTTCTTCGCCTCGCTCAACAACGCGCCGCAGGAGCAGGTCGTGGGCAAGTCCCCAATCTCGTCAAGGCGGCTGTGATACCGGCCGCAGGCGTCGCAGACAGCATAGCGGTACGCTGGCCAGGTCAACTTCGGTGGGCGCTGCAATCCACGGCTCACCCACAGCGAGCCACCCGCCACCACTTCGCAGCCGGGAGCGTATTCCGCGATGGCGATACGCAGGTCTCGTTGGAGCTCCAGCCGTCTAGCCTCTTCCCCGTGGTGAAGGAGCTTTAACTCGACGACATCGACGGGAAACCCATATTTGGGCAAGACGTTGCGGTTGGCCAAGAAGTCGATTAAATGGCGATCTTTCAGAGTTTTGATCAGGCGGCTGATGTGATCGACGCTCTTCCCTTGGTCGAAGCGCTCTCGTCGGAATGCTTCGAGTTGCTCCACATCCGATCGGACTCCCTCCACCGCGAGATGGAGTGTCCCATTCGATGGGTCGAACAAGTGCCTTTCCCAGGACCAATCCTCGACACCGATCGTTCGTTTCATCTCATCGGGAATCACGTGGCGGAGGCTCTGCAAGAGGTCCTCGGGGCGTTCCCTTAACATGGCTTTCAAATGATCGGGACCACCCGGTTGACCCGCTTGGGGAAAGGCAAAGTTCTCAACCTTGCCGAAGTAGTTCGGGCATTTCCGGAAGAACCACGAGAGCGCCACGGAGTGAGCATGACGGCGGAGGATTTTCTCGTTACGCAGTTCGACGTGGGGAGGACGAATGGTGCCTGCGATGATTCCCACCGGATCCTGGAAATGAGTCAGGTCGTGCGAGCGACGTTGACAGAAGGTCAGGACGAAGGCCGTCGAATCGTGGCGGCGGCCCGCGCGGCCAGCGCGCTGGATGTAATTCGCCGCCTCGGGTGGGACGTTTCGGAGCAGGACGGACTCCAGCTCACCGACGTCCACGCCGAGCTCAAAGGTCGTCGAACAGGAGAGGACGTTGATTTGATCGCGGATGAACGCGTCCTGAAGCTCCGCAGCCCGCTCGCTCGTGAGTTGCGCCGTGTGTTCCTCGACGATCATCGAGATCGGCTCGAGGGCGTGATAGAGCCGCGCATAGTGGTTGTCGCTCAGTCCATCCTTGGGGCGACACGGCTTGAGCGTTCCATGACAGTGGTAAACCGGACAGATCCCCTTCAGGTTCAGATGCGTGAATCCACCGCACTGGTCGCATCGAGACCAGCCTTCTTCCCCGAAGCCGACCAACTCGAAGAACTCGTGGCGATAGCGATAGACCACTCCTTCATCCTTCAAGCTCGCCCTGGCGAAGTGCGAGGCGAACGGTGAGGAATCCCCCACGAGTCCCTTCCTCCAGATGTCTCGAAGGATCTCCCTCGAGGCCGAGTTGCCGTCGTCGGACGGGTTGATCCGATGGTGGAGCTTGATAAGATAATCGAGCCGGCGGTTCTGTTTGCCCTTCGCCGGAGAGTCCCAACTGCAGATCCGCTGTTTCCGCGACGCATCCGCCTGGCGAAAGTATTGTTCGCGGTTTCGTGGGGCGAAGGATTCATCCTTCGGACTAACTTCATCCGGAAACGTGATCGCTCCTTGAAGCCGGAAGCTTTCCAGAAGAACTTGATAGAGCATCCAGACTTCCTCGGGATCAAGTCCCCACGGCGCGCGGGTCAGTGGCGGGGGAACCTGCCAGCGCTCGGGGCGAACCGGTCGGAAGGAGAGGATGCCCAGACCCTCCAGGCTGTTCCGCCTGTCGAAGGCCAAGAGCTCGAGCAGGACCCAGGTCCACACCTCCTTGTGAAGCTCCTTATCGCTCTTCCGGCCGCTCACGGACAACAGCCCGGCATTCGTCGCCGCGCGACGGAGCGGCCCCACCAGATCCTGGAGCCGCCAGGGCTTGCTCATGGCCTCCGGATGCTTCTCCAGCACCTCGACGATGAGCCGTCGCCGGAGGATCTGGCGGTAAGTGCGATCCAGGTAACAGGCGAAGAATGCGGCGTCCTGGCGGCTGTCCGAAAAGGCCAAGAGCTTTCGGCCGTCACCCGGTCGAGATGACACGGGGTACGGTGTGTTCCAGTCGTCGTCCCCATCGCGGGCGGACGGTCCGTCGGCTTCCTGTCGAGGTGGGATCTCCTGGTAGAGCGCCGTGGCCAGGACGCTGGCCGGCGCATCCTGTCCGGTCAGGAACCGTTGCACCAGCCCGGGTGACCGCGCACCGCACGAGGGACAGTGATTGACCTGGCGGTCTTTGGTCGGGACCTTCCGAACGGCCGATGGCGAGTGCAGCCCGCCGTCTGTGCGACAGTCGCAACCGGGCCTGGACGCCCCGATGCGCCCCATCTTGCCGCAACGTCCGCAGAGGAGTTGAATCCCCCGTTCGTCCTCATCCGAATCGGCCCCCGCGGCGACCTCCTCGTCTTCGTCAGTGGGTGTTCTCTCGTCTTCCTCACGCCGCAGCAACAGGTAGAATTCGGGCTTGTCCCGGTTGTCCTCCGAGAGCGTGGCCTGTTTCAGATAATTGGTGGTCGTGACTTCGCCGACCAAATAGAGTTGGCCGCAGCGCTTGCAACTGGCCGCTTCGAATACCGGGCTAGTCGCGCCATCGCGCTGATGACTCTGGGTCGGGTCGAGGAACAGCGTGGGCTCTGGCGCCAGGGCGACGTAGGCACCCTCGAGGGCGCGCACGAAGAGATGGTAGCGGGCGGGTAGCAAGGGCAAGTCATCCGGCCCGGCACGCGCGCGGGCGGCCACGTCCACCAAGGCGACGAGCCCTTCCTTACGGCCTCCGGCTACGCCATCAGACGCTCTCTCCAATGACATCGGCCCGCCGGCCAATGCGAGCCGAAGCCGGTGCAGCCGACTATCCCCTTGGAGCAAGCGATGGAGGAAGGCCCCGACCTTCGCATCCTTGCCAGCTTCGTTGGAGGAACGCACCGCGGCGTCGATCACCTCCGCGGGCACGGCGTATCGTTTGGCCAGCTCCGCAAGATCGATCATTGATGAGTGACTTGCCCGTTGTATCGCCGTGCGAAGTTCTGGATAGAAGTCCACGCTGGGCTCGCCCCAGGATTCGCCGAGGGTTGACAGGGGTTCGCGTTCGGCGGCCACGACGTCTTGTCTGTTCTCCTCACGATCATCCCACTCGAATGGCTCGCCAAAGAGCTCGCTCGCGAACCGAACGATCGCGGGATAGTCGTCCCGGCCAGCCCCCAGCGTGGCGCTCGTGGCCAGGCAGCGGATCGGGGACTTCGGCTCGATTCGGGCCTTGAGCCGGCGCAAGAGCATCGCCATCTCGATCCCCACGGCGCCATTGTACGTATGCACCTCGTCGACAACGAAGAATCGCCACCGGCCGGCGTGCTTGCCCTCGAAGAACTCGCTGTCGTCGGGTCGAAGCAGCAAGTACTCCAGCATGGCGTAGTTCGTCAGCAGAATATGCGGCGGCCGGGCGCGCATCTCATCCCGCGATAGGAGCTCGTTTGGAATGCGAACCTCACGGGGGTAGGTCTTGCGAAAATGGTCTTCCGCGTCCTTGAGCTTCTGTTTGGTCTCGCCCGTGTACCGGCCGAACGTGATGGCCGGGTATTCCTTGAGCACGCCGCGCAATCGCTTGAGCTGATCGTTCGCCAAGGCGTTCATCGGATAGAGCAAAAGGGCGCGGACACCGGCATCGGACAAGGAGCCCTGATCCCGCTCTCGGAAGAGCTGATCCAGGATCGGCACCAAGAAGCTTTCGGTCTTGCCACTGCCGGTGCCGGTTGCGATGACCAGGTTTCGCCCCAGGCCAACCGCCTTGCGGATCGCAGCCTCTTGGTGAACGTAGAGCGGGCGCCCCAGGGGCAATCCCGTGCCACCAAGCTGGCGGAAGCGCGGCGAAAGGAGCCCTTCGTCGACCATCTCCGCCAGGTTTCGTCCGCTCTTGAACGGCGGCGTCGCCTCCAGGAAGGGCCCCTTCAAGAACTTCTCGGACTTGCCTAGTAACGACCGGAATTGTCGCGCCAGATCCTCGTCGGCCAGTGGGAATGCCGTACCCAGGTAGCTCTGATAGGCATCGCGGATTCGCTCGGCCGCTCGGATGGGATCCAGGCTGTTTATTTGACTCATGCTCCCCTCCAGGCCCCCCGAGCAAGGTCTTGGTCCGGGTCGATCCACGCCTTCAGGTAGTCATCCGGATCGCTCAGGAACGCCTGGCGGCCCGTCTCCTCGATCCGGCCGCGGACGTCTCCAGGGCAGGATGCGATGCCCGAGTGGAGCGCTCGCTGGAACTGCGAGAGGACGAATCGCTTCACCTCGGGGGACCAATCGTGAGGTCGTGCGCGATGCCACTTCGCTGGCACAACGCACCTCACCCTCTTGCGGCCTCTCAACGGAAAAGCCAAGGGATGCGTCTCCCCTACACGAAGCTCGATGTTGAGCACCTCCCTCGGCTTTCCCGTACCCTCCGGCCAAACCAGTTTTCTACTCTTGTCTCTTAACCCGCGCAGAAACGCGGCGGCAAATTCAGGGCTCGACCAGGAGATAGCCCCGTATATCTCCTCGATGCTCTGCGAGTCGCCCGACATGCATCCATCGGACAGGAAAAGCCTGTTCAGTCCGACCCAACCACGGTCGCGCAGCGCCCAGATAGCTGTCACCGGGCCAGCAAGAATGTCATCGACGACGCGGTTCCTCAGATCAGGGTTGAGGGGATCGTTGGATTCGTAGGCCTCGAGCAACTCATCGAGGCGTCCCGCCGGTGATCCGAGTAGCTCGGCGGACGACGCATCGAGCTGAACAACCTGCAAGCCCTCCTTGAAGAGATCCGGCTTGACGGGCGGATTCCAGCCATCATCCCCGACGGCAAATTCCAGGAGGTAACGACCGTCGGGCAACCGCTGCTCGGGAACCTCAAAGCCGATTTCGTCCACGCCATCGCCGACGGGAATCTCCACGGGCTGATGATCCGGCGCCGAAGTCGCCCGCCAGAGGCGGATGACTCGGTTTGGAAGGCGGACTTGATCTTCCCACGTGAAGAACAGCGCGCGCTGTCCGGACTCGACCACCGTTTCGATGGATCGAAGCCAGCAGCTCCAGCCATGCCGGATCCGTAGGACTTCGATACTCCGCTCGCCGTTGGCCTCGGGGCTTGCCATCGCGAGCCGCAACGTCCTCAGCGACCCGTGCGTCGCGCGGATCGTGTCGAGAAAGCCTCCCAAGGGAATCGCGGCGCGACCCTGCTGCCAGGGCACGTCACGCGACTGGCCGCCACGGTCGAGACAAAGTCGAGCGGCAGGGACGCGGTCGAGTGCGACCTTCAGAAAGATGGCCGGCTCCGGGGCGTCCTCAAACTCTTGAAGGTCGATCTCAATCGGTCGTGACTCGTAGCGAAGCACTCCCACTTCCTTCGCGCTGAAGGCCCATTCGATCCGAGGGAGGGTGATGCGAAGCTCCACACCGTCGACCTTGAGGTCAACGCTCCGCTGCTGCCCTCCGAGGTTGATCTGGTGATCGACATCATCCTCCTGCACGCAATCGGTCCCCGGAATCGCCTCGATCCGAGTACCCGGTCGAGCGCGTACCTGGATCGTGATGGGGTGCGATCCACCTGGCTCATCGGGCAGGAGGCACTCGGGCGGGCATTCGATCTCCATCGAGGGAACTACAGCGATTCGGTACGTCTCATCCTGGCCGAGACGACCCCGCAGATTCAGGAGAAACCTTCCGGTCGTCAAGGACAGCGGAGCCTCTCCCAGGTGCAGCCGAATGGGTTGATCCGGACCCGCCGGCTGGTCCCAGAGATCCGAAAGGGGGAATCGCCGCCATTCCGTTGGGGCCGAGGCTTGACCGTCAAGGGAGCGCACGATCAGGGTTGCATCCCGCCATCCGTCCCCACCGGAGTGGCCCGCCGGGATCACGAGCTCGGGAGGCCTTCCCACGAACAGGAAATCACAGCCGGGGCATGAGACCGGCGGCCAAGCGGGAAGACGGCGACCCTCGAGGAAGGGCCTGATCTCTGCAGTCGACTCGATTGCCAAAGAGACCGGCTTCGAGCGGCTCCGCGTCTCATGAAGCCGCCAGGTGTTCGATGTCCCCAAATCGACACGCCGCGCCAGAAAGTCGCCCCAAACGGGCGCCTCTTCCGAGATATCGCCCCCCTCAAAGCCCATGCTTTGCAGTGCCAGGAGCCAGACGTCGTTCTTCGGCAAGGGCCGCTCAGTGACGAGCTGGTACGTCTCGCCATCGAAAGCCATCCAGGGACGATCGCCGGTGATGCCCTCCAGGTCCCAGGCCCGGAGCTCCTTGCCGCCTGCTCGCAGTGCAACATCCAACTTTGCGAACGAGCGTCGCAACAGGAGCTCGATGGGAGCCGTATCGACCCTGCCGTTAACTGAGGACGGCCGGAGTTCGAATTCCTGCGCAGGAACATGGTCCTGCCGCACGAAGGCCGTAAGGCGTCCTCGCTCGGCCGTCGCGAGCAGGATCGATTGGCACGGTATGACCAGGCGCAGCCCCGCCGATGCTGGATCGAGAAAGAGTTCAGGCCGTCGGTAGCGCGGTCCCGACGATGCGCGAGATTCCCGCCCGCCGTGGGTCGGAATCTGGCTGGCGGACCACTCCCTGAAGCGCTTGACCACTCGCTCTGGCAAGCCAAACTGATTAGGATCACCGAGCCGGCCTGCATCGAACGCCTCGGCCAGATCCAGGCAGCGATCGAGGAAGTCCCGGGCCGCCTTGCCGCCATGCCGCAGAAAACGGCGGATCGGCTTGTCAGCCGTCTGGTAATCGGAGGCGCGCTTCTCCCATTGTCGGAGCAGGTGCGGGAGATCGCCTTCGTCGTAGATGAGCCGTCCTCGCGCTGTCGGAATCAACAGCTTCTCGAAGAAATCATCCAGGCAGTAATCCGGTATCCCCCCATGTCCAAGGATGGGCGTGACGTACCGCTGGCCATCCTGCTCGATCGGATCGAAGAAAGGCGCCAAGCGGTAGTCCTTGATCACCTGCTCCACCATACGGCCCCAGCGAACCTGAAGGTTCGTCGGCAGCGCTCGCCTGAGCGCCGGAGCGACGGCTCCCCAGAAATCTCCCTCGCGATACTCACGCACCCCGAGATGGACGAGTAAGCAAGCCACGACTCGGGCACCGCGCTCATTCAGATGCTCGGTCCCGGGACCAGGCCCTTTCGTGTCCAGGCACTCTCTCAGCCGGCCTGCCATCAGCTCGAGATCCTCTTCAGTAAGAGGGATCTCGCCGATCAAGCCCACCCGGGTTAGATGATCGTGGAGAGACCTGTCGAGGTCGATCAGACCGGCGTCCTTGTTGAACATTGCTCATCCCTTCCTCGAATGTCGACGCCTGCGTCGATCAAGCAAGGGCGGATTGGTTGTCTCGCGCTGGTGAGTAGGTCTTGGGACAGAGCCAGGGAGCCAAGGCCCCGGACGCGCTGGCCCAGCTTGATTGGCGCGCCGGTGAGTACGTCCCGTTGCAACCGGGCGTGACTCAACTTCGGGTTGGGCCGATGCCCCGGAGGTCGCCATTCTTGGCCGATGGATTGTATGATCCCCCCCACTATCTCATGGATTGTGCCACGGGGGAACGTCGATTTCAAGCCACTGGCGGTCTTGGGGAGGGCGAAGTCCGAAGAAGGTCGCATCCGAACGTTGATCTGCGGAACCGTGCGCTGACGGAGCCGGCTTCTTCCGGATCACCAGACCAACGCCTGGCCCATCCGGACGATCTGGCTTCGGGTTATGGACCCCGCGCGATCAGAGGGCGGGGCACGTACAATGAGAGGTGAACCAGAACCTGCAAGCTTGCAGTTTACTTCGAGGCTCCGATGAGTCGCGTCATCCTCAAGGAGCTCCGGCTCCGCAACTTCCGCGCGTTCTCCGACGCCCGGTTGGTCCTGGACGATGTCACCTTCCTCGTCGGCCGCAACGGCGCCGGCAAGTCGACCTTGATGGATGCCTTCAGCTTCGTGAGCGAAGCCGTGACCGACTCCCTCAGCACGGCGTTCGAGCGGCGCGGCTCGTTCCTGGGTCTTCTCCCGCGACATCTGCGCCGCGTCGCCCGGTCCGGCATCTCGGTCGCCGTTCGCCTCGAGTTCGAGAGCAAGTTCCCCGTCCTGTACGGCTTCACGGTCGCGCTCGATCCGGGGAAATCGGGTTATGTCGTCAAGCGGGAGGTCCTGCGGAGTGAGCACGGCCCCTCCTTCGAGCGAGCAGCCAACGGCTTTGAGAGCAAGATCCTATCAATCAAGCCCGCCCTCGACCCGGAGACCCTCGTCTTCCCGCTCATCGCAGGATCGAACTCGACGTGGAAGACGATCATCGAGGCGCTGCGGCTGATCTCATTCCACCAGTTTTCCCCGGAGGCCATTCGCAGTGAGCCGAAGATCGGGAGCGAGGAGCGTTTGAGCCGCGACGGCCGCAACGCCGGGGATGTCCTGAAACGCCTCAAGCGGACGGACCGGAAGTGGATCGAACAGTACCTCGCCGTGGCCGTTCCCGGCATCCGGGACATCTCAACCGACACCGTCGTCGGGCGGCGCGTCATCGTGTTCCATCAGCAAGGGAATGCTGGCCATGCCGAGGGCTTCGATGCGTCGATGATGTCCGACGGCACGCTCCGAAGCCTGGGCATCCTGTTGGCGCTCCGGCAAACTCCCCGGCCCTCGGTTGTTCTGATCGATGAAATCGAGGACTCGCTGTATCCCTTCGCGCACGGAGTCTTGCTCGATGCGATCGATGAAGCCAGCGACGACTTCCCGGTCGTGGTCTCGACGCACAGCCCGGAAATCCTCACCCATCCCACGGCCCGACCCGACCGCATCCGGGTCATCCAGTGGAAGGAGGGCATGAGTCGTATCTATTCTCTGAGCGAGAATGTCCAGGCGAATCTGAACCCCCCCCTGACCGTCGGCGAATTGCTCCGGTCCAACGCCCTCTGGACGGCTGACGAACCGTCAACAATCGGCGCCGAGGATGACTTCTTCCAGTTGACATATAATGTATAAATATGTTATCGTGCCGATCGTGGAAGGCCGGGGCGCGAAGGAAGCCGTGCCGATCCTCCTCCGAAACTGGCTGAGGTTCCGGCGCTACCACCGAAATGTCGAGGTCGATCTCGCCGGACCTGTCTTCACCGGCGGAAAGGGAACCCTCGCGGCCGCTCACGATAGCGCCTGGAGGCGGGGAGTGGAGCACTATGTCCATTTGGCGCTCCTGCGGCAGCCGGACGTCATTCTTGTGCTTCTTGATGCCGACGATGACTGCCCAGAAACTCTGGCCGCAGGATTGCTCGCTCGGGCGCGGACCCTCGTCCCCGCTGATTACCCGATCGGTGTCGCGGTCGCCAAGCGGGAATATGAGGCTTGGTTCCTCGCGGCCTTCCCGACAGATCGCTTCCGTCAGGGGTTGGTGCAGCAGGGATTCCGTTTGACGCGGCACTCTCTCCCTCGTGGGATGGATGTCGAAGCGATCGCCGATTGCAAGAAGGAAGTCGCCAAGCTACTCGGCCTCACGAAATACTCGCCGACCAAGCATCAACCCGCCCTGACGCGGATTCTCCCCTTCACGCGCGGGATGAGTCGGCGATCGCGATCGTTTCAGAAGTTGCTCGAAGAGCTCGATGGGTTGCTGGTCCAAGCGCGACGACGTCGATCCAGGTCGGTACGCCCGTAGCAGCGGTGCGATCCGCCGAGGATCATCAGGGCCGCGCCCGGTTACTGGTTTTCACCGACCACTGACTCCTGACCGCCGACCACCCCGCGCGCGACCTCGACCAGCTTCTGGTTGCGGTCGCGCGCCAGCTTGCGCAGCTGCCGGAAGGCGTCGTCTTCATCGAGGCCGGCACTCTTCATGAGAAGCCCCTTGGCCCGCTCGATGACCTTGCGGTCCTCCAGGGCCTGCCGCTGGTCGGCGGCCTCCTTCCGCAAGGCCCGGAACTGCTCGAACCGCTGCATGGCGATGGCGATCGCCGCCTCGAGGTCGGCTTGCTTCGTCGGCTTGACCAGGTAGGCGAGGATGTGGTCCCCCCTGGCGCGCTCAAAGAGCTGGGGGCGGTGGTAAGCCGACACCAGGATCACGGGGATCGGCTCACCCTGGGAGATCGCCTCGGCGGCGTCGATCCCGTCCAGGTCCGGCATCTTGATGTCGGTGATCACGAGATCCGGGCGCAAGGCCCGGCACTGCGCGACCAGCTCCCGGCCGGTCCGGGCCACGGCCACGACCTGGTGGCCCAGCCGGGGCAGGATCCGCTGGTAGTAGTCGCGCACGTCGAGCTCGTCATCGGCGACGGCGATCCGTAGCGCTGGGCTCATCGTTGTCCTCGCGGTAAGGTGAGGAGGATTTCCGCCCCGGGTCCACCGGCTTCACCGACGGCGATCTGGCCCCCGTGGGCTTCGACGATCCGTTTGGTGATGGCCATGCCCAGGCCGGTCCCCTTCGTCTTGGTGGTGAAAAACGGCTCGAAGATCCGTTGCCGCTGCTCCGGGGTGAGCCCTGGTCCGTGGTCGCGCACCGCGAGGCGCAGCGCCGGTTGACCATCGAGCTCCGTCCGGTCGCAGCCGATCTCAATCCGAGCAGGATCGGCGCCGGCGCTCAGGGCGTTCTCCAGGATGTTCCGGAAGACTTGCCCCAGTCGGAAGGGATCGGCCGCGCAGTGCAGGTCGAGGCCGTCGGTCGCCTCGGTGAGGACATCCTCCCGGCCCCGGCGCAGCGCGGCGAGCTGCGCCCACGCCTCCCGCCAGATCTCCGCCAGGTCGCACGCGCGCATCTCCAGGTGGATCGGCGCCGCATAACTGCGCACATCTTCGAAGAGGTGGTACAGGTCATCCTGCGCCGCCTGAAGCCGGGCGATGAGGTTAAGGGCTTCCGGTCGGTCCTCGACCTCCAGGCCGAGCATCTCCAGGCACACCTGGCTGCGGTGGAGTGCATTGCGGCTCTCATGGCTCAGGCCGGCGACCATCTCGCCGATCGCCGCCAGCCGTTCGGCCTGGAGCGCCCGCTGCTGGGCTTGCTCCAGTGCCGTGATGTCGTGCCCGATCGCCAGCACGTGGGCCGCGCCCTCGAGACCGCCCAGCACTCGGTTGGCCCATTCGATGCGGCGGTGGCGGCCGTCCCGGGTCAGGATCGGATAGGTGACGGTGTTGCCGCCGTCGGCAGCCAGAGCCTGGAGGAACGCTTCGCGGGCCCGGCACCGCTCGCGGTGGGGCACGAAGGTGGCGAACCAATCCTCGCCCCGGACCTCATCCGGTTCGCAGCCGGTGACCCGTCCCAGGAACGGGTTGACGCGGACGATCCGCCCGCTGCGGTCGAGCACCAGCACGATGGCCTGAGCCGTCGCGATCACGCCTTCGGCGAAGTCGCGTTCGCGGCGCACGGCCTCCTCCGCGAGCTTCCGCTCCGTGATGTCCTCGACGGTCCCCACGTGTCCGATCACTTCCCCCTGGTCGGAGAACAACGGTGCCGCGCGGTCATGGACCCAGCGGACCGTGCCACCCGGTCCGAGAGTCCGGTACTCCATCGAGAACTCGCCGCCGACCGGCGCGAGCTGGGACCATTCGTCCAGCACCCGGGTGCGGTCTTGCGGGTGAATGAACCGCGACCAGCCCTCCCCCATGGCCTCGTCGGAGGAGAAGCCATAGATCTCCTGGCAGCGCGGGTTGGTATACGTGGTCCGGCCCGCGCCGTCGGTCAAGAAGATGCCGATCGGCGAGCAGTGGCAGAGGGTGCGAAACCGCTGCTCGCTGGCCCGCAGGGCCTGCTCGGCTTGCTTGCGCTCGCTGATGTCGGTCGCAATGCCGCCGACGGCGGACACCGTCCCATCGGCAGCGAACAGCGGGAACTTGGTCGCCAGATACGTGTGCGGGCCGTCGGCCCGGGTGACGACCTCTTCGATCTCGAAGGGCTTTCCCAGCTCGAGGACCATCCGATCGTTCGCCCGGAAGACCGCGGCGGTCGGCCGGGGAAAGACGTCGTCATCCGTCTTGCCAATTGCCCCATTGGGGGCGACCTCGTTGAGCACTTCGAACCGGCGGTTGACCAGCAGGTAGCGGCCCGCGCGATCCTTGAGGAAGATGACCGACGGCGAGTGGTCCAGGACGGCCCGGAGCTGCCCTTCGCTCCGCGCCAGCTCATCCTGGTAGCGCCGCGCATCCCGGGCGCTGGCCTCGGCCCGCCGCCGGGCCGCGAGCAGCCCCTCCATGAGGGCGCTAAGCAGCATCCCTTCGCCGAGGAAGACCACCAGTCGGAACCGATCGTTCGGGCTGTGGAGCCACCACGCGCCGACCGGCGGGAGATGGGCATAGACACAGACTAGCGCCGCCATCGCGGTGGCGGCCAGCCCGGGGCCCAGCCCTCCGAGCCAGGCGCTGAAGGTCACCGCGGGAAGATAGATCAACAGCGGCGGCCCCGGACCGACCCAGCCCTCGATCAGGACCTTCAGCGCGAAGGTCAGCCCCACGGCCAGCGCGGCCGCGGTGTAATCCCGGATCATTGTGCGAAGGATCATTGGAAACTGCGATAAGAATGAGTCTTCGGATGCACTCGAGGGTGCCACACCGCGACGTCGTCCTTATCGTAGGGCGGCCGAGCCGGGCGGAAAAGGGTCGAAACCGGTTCAGAATAGACTTGACTTTGTCTTCCAGACGCCATTAATCTCACCACTGGAGGCAAAGCAGACTGCCCACGATGGCAGCCCGATCGGATCCGGCCACGGCGCCCCCGGGAATCTCCCGGTCGATGAGGGTGCGCCCGGATCAGCCCGAACGGGACGACAAACCACTGGATTCGATTCGGCCATGATGCCCCTCCGAGCCCCTCCGGCCCGGCAAGGGGCTCTTTTTTCGAATCGAACTCGCCGGGCCGGTCCCCCGCGACCGCCGACGGCCGGGAGGACGGGGGCCTGTACTGGTTGAGACCCCCAGGCGGCGAGGGCACACTCTGATTCGTCCGGTGCGGAGTGGTCCCTCGTCGGGACGATCTCCCTGCGGGACGGATGGTCCGAACTGAACGACAAAGGACTGACACCATGGAACGATCCGATCTGGACCTTCGGTTCTCGGTCTTCGAGGGCGACGCCGCCAGCGTCAGCCGTGTGGTCCTCTTTGGCCACCTCCGAGCCGAGACCAACGACCCCCTTGTGCCCATGCCTCGTTTACTGATCATGTGTCGCGACGACTCCGGCTGCCCCCCGCCGTGGATCACCCAGTCCCTGGTCACGGAGCAGGACGTGGCCCGGCTGGTCCGTCTGCTGCGCGCGGCCGGCTTCCCGTGGCGGGTGCCCCGCATCGTTGCCCAGGAGGGCCCCCTGGACGTCGCCCAGCACCTGGTGCTGATCGTGGGGCTGTCAGGCCGCCGTCGATCGCTCAACCTGGTCCTGGGACACGCCGGGTTCTCCGGGGTCGATGCCGAACCGCTCCGCGCCGTGCTGAGTCGCCTCGGCGAGCTGGCCGCAGCCGGCGGCCGGCCGGCGGTCCGTGCCGTGCTGGAGGGCCTGGTCCCGGATCGGCGGTGCTCGGACCGACCCGTGCGACCGCGCGTTGGCCTTCCCCACCGGAGCCTGATCGTCGAGAGCGAGTGCGGTGTCGATGGGTCGGCGAGCCTGGCCTTCCCGGCCGGCATCCCTGCCGGCGATGGCGGCGGGACATCCCAGTCGTGGATGTTCGACACGGATCCCGGAGGATAGACCGCACGGGAGGCGCGGATTTGCCCGCCCGCACAAGACCGCGGATTGATCGTGGCCAACCCGTTCCCGGCCAACTCGAGCCTGCGCGGAGGTCCCTGATGCTGGTCCTGAGCCGGAAGACGAAGGAATGGATCGTCGTCGGGGGGGTGATCCGGATCACGGTCCTGGAGACCTGCGGCGAGGAGGTCCAGATCGGGATCGAGGCGCCGGCCGGTGTCCCGATCGTCTGCGACGAACCCCCGGTCCCGCCGGACCGGCCCAAGGACGAGGTGCCGACGGGCGAGTGAACCGGCCGCGCGCCGGCGGTTGCGGCGAACCGCCGGCGCGCGGAAGGCTCCGTCACCCCTGGATGGCCCGCAGGTATCGGTCCGCTGAGCGCCGGACGATCTCCTTGCCCTCGCTGGGGATGATCCCCTTGCCGCGGACGAAGAACGCACCATAGATCCGGTCATACGGCAGCGGATCGAGGCACTCCAGGATGTGGCGGATCTGACTGCCGTTCAGCGGGATGTAGTTGGGGTAGCTGTACATGAAGGTGACCTGCTTGGGGTCCATGCAGATCTGCGGCTGGTCGCCGGCCATCAGGGCTCCGTTCCCGCCCGCGGCGGCGGGCCAGTGCAGAACCTGGTAGCCCTCGAAGTGGCCGCCGGTGCTGACGAGCGTCAGGCCCGCGCGCAATTCGTGCACCCGCCCTGTCCAGAAGCGGATGCACGGGTCTGGCCGCATCACCCACGGCCGCTCGGCCTCGTGCAGATGGATCGGCGCGCCGCCGAAGGTCCGGCTCCACTCCACCATGGCGGTGTAATAATGCGGGTGCGAGACCGCGATCTCGGCGATCCCGCCCAGCTCGTTGACTCGCGCGATCGTCGCGTCGTCCAGCAGCGCGACGCAGTCCCACAGGATGTTCCCTTGCCCCGTCTGGATCAGGAACGCGCGCTGGCCGATGCCGAACTTCGGCTCGGTGTTGATCGAGTAGAGCCCGGCCTCTTCCTGCTTGATGATATTCTTGTGCGACGATCGAAGGTGCTCCATCGTCGTCCACTTCTGGCCCTCGGGGTTGACGTACTGGCGCTCGTCTTCACAGATCGGGCAGTGTGCAGGGGGTTGCGCCGACTCGGCGAACTGCGTCCCGCAGGTGACGCACAGGTAGGGCGTGCCCTCCCGCGCCGTCGCCGCGGCGCCGACGTCCGGCTCGGTCGCCGAGAGGGCCACCAGTGCGGCGGCCGAGGTGGAACAATCCTTCATGAATCTCCGGCGGGTTCGCTGCTGCCCCATGGCTGAGACCTCCTCCACCTGGTCCGTTCGCGGTCGCTCTCGAGTCTGCCGCAATCCTCGTACCCGAATCTTGGGTTGGCCAGGGGCTCGAGTCAATGGCGGTTCCTCATTCCTCGATCGTCCCTTGTGCTACTGGCTGCCAGAGCCGAAGATTCATTAGGGGGCAATTGGCCTGTCTTCGCTGACCCAGGATCGCCGGCCACGACGACCGTCGGGGCGCGTGACAACCGCCCCGGGCGTTTCGCCTGTTCCTGAACCGGTCGGACCTTCCGGCCGGAACAACTGCCGTGGGATCACCGTCATGTCGCAGGCGAGCCGGACGCCGGAGGAGCTGCTGGAGCGGGCGCGGGCCGGCGACCTCGAGTCGTTCGGCCAACTGCTGTCCCGGTACCGCAACTACGCCCGGCTGCTGGCCCGGACCCTGATCGGCACGACGCTCCGGCTCCGGCTGGATCCCTCGGACCTGGTGCAGGAGACCTTCCTGGAGGCGCATCGCGACTTCTCCCGGTTCGCGGGGTCGACCGAACGGGAGCTGCTGGCCTGGCTGCGTCGGATCCTGGCGCGGAACCTGGCCGACCAGGCGCGGCGGCAGAAGGCCGGCCTGCGCGACCACCGCCGCCAGGTCTCGCTGGAGGCGATCCTGGATCGGTCGAGCGCGCGGATGCAGCACGCGCTGGCGGCCGTGATCGCCTCCCCCAGCGCCGCGGCGTCGCAGCGGGAGCAGGCCGTCCTGCTGGCCGACGCCCTGGCCGGCCTGCCGCCCGATTACCGCGAGGTGATCATCCTGCGGAACATCGAGCGGCTCCGCTTCGAGGAGGTGGCCGCCCGGATGGGCCGCTCCGCCGGCGCGGTCCGCATGCTCTGGACCCGGGCGCTGGAACGGCTCAGCAAGGCCCTGGAGGGTCTGGCATGATCCCCGAAGGGCCGACGCCCCCCATCCACCGAACCGGGTCCAGCGAGGGTGAGCACGAAGACGAGCTGGCCCAGGTCCTCGACGCCTACCTGGCCGAGGTCGAGGCGGGCCGGCCGGTCGATCCGGAGGACTGGGTCAGCCGGCACCCGGCGATCGCCGATCGGCTCCGCGCCTGCCTCAAGGGCCTGCACCTGGTCGAGGCGGCGGCCGAGGCGCTGGCCCTCGCGCCGGAGCCGCCCCGGGCCGGGTCCGCGGCCGAGGAGGAGGACGACGACGGCGCGGGCACGGGTCCCCGGCTGGGCGACTTCCGCATCCTCCGTGAGCTGGGCCGCGGCGGCATGGGAATTGTCTACGAGGCCGAGCAGCGCTCGCTGGGCCGCCGGGTGGCGCTGAAGGTCCTCCCTTTCGCCGCCGCGATCGATCCGCGGCAGATCGCCCGGTTCCGCGTCGAGGCCCAGGCCGCCAGCCAACTGCACCACGCCCACATCGTCCCCATCTACTCGGTGGGCTGCCAGCGTGGAGTTCATTATTACGCGATGCAGCTCATCGACGGGTCCAACCTCGCCGAGCTGATCGCCGACCTCCGCCGGCGGGATGGTCCCGCGGACGGACCGAGGACCGCGCCGACGGTGACGGAGCCACCCGATGGCCGGCCGCCGGGCGACGTCGCCGAGGATCCTCGGCCCACTCCGGCCAGCGGCGTCCCGCCTCCGGCCTGGTCCCTCTCGACGACATCGCCGCGCTCGCGCGCCTTCTTCCGCGATGTCGCCCGGCTGGGCCTCCAGGCGGCCGAGGCCCTGGAGCACGCCCACCAGCAGGGGGTGCTCCACCGCGACATCAAGCCCTCGAACCTGATCGTCGACGGCCGCGGCCACTTGTGGATCACCGACTTCGGCCTGGCCCGGTTCCAGGGCGAGGCCAGCTTGACGGCGACCGGCGACCTGCTGGGCACCTTGCGGTACATGAGTCCCGAGCAGGCGCTGGCCAACCGCGCCGTGGTCGACCAGCGGAGCGACGTGTACTCGCTGGGCGCGACCTTCTACGAGCTGATCACCCTCCAGCCGGCGTTCGCGGATTCCGACCGGCAGGCGCTCCTCCGGCGGATCGCCCAGGACGAGCCGCGGCGGCCGGGCGCGCTCAACGCGGCGGTGCCGGCCGACCTGGAGACGATCGTCCGCAAGGCGATGGCCAAGGACCCGGCGGGCCGTTACACCACGGCGCAGGAGCTGGCCGACGATCTCCGCCGCTTCCTCGACGACCAGCCGATCCGGGCGCGGCGGCCCAGCCTGCCGGAGCGCGCCGCCCGGTGGGCCCGCCGGCACATGGCGGCCGTCCTGACCGCCGCTTCGCTCCTGGCCGTGATGGTCCTCGGCCTGGGCGCGGGCATCGTGGTCGTCCTGGCCAAGCAGGCCGAGATCCGCAGGCAGCACGCCGAGGTCTTGCGCTCGCGAGCCGAGGCCCGCCGCGCCGTCGATGAGATGTACACCCAAGTCGCCGAGGAATGGCTCGACCGGCAGCCGGGCTTGCAGCCGCTCCAGCGCGAGTTCCTGCTCAAGGCCCTGGCATATTACCGGGCCTTCGCGCTCGAGGACGACGCCGACCCGGCCGTCCGTGCCGAGGCCGGAGTGGCATCGCTGCGGGTGGGCGAGATCCAGCGCCGGCTCGGTGAGCCCGCCGCAGCGGAGGATGCCTACCGCCGCGCCATCCACGTCCTGGAGGCCATCGGCGGCCGCCCTGGCGTCCTGGAGCCGCTGGGCCGCAGCTACGGCGGACTTGGTGAATTGCTCCTGGAGACCGGCCGCGGGGATGAGGCTCGCCCCGCCCTGCGCCGCGCCGTGGAGCTGACCCAGGCCCTCGTGGATCAGGCGCGGGACTCGCCCTCGAGTCGTCTCGTGATGGTCTCAGGCTATCAACGGCTGGGCACGATGCTCCGCCTGGCCGGCCGCCTCCCCGAGGCCGAGGCCGCCTATCGCAAGGCGCTGGAACGGAACCAGGCGCTGGGCGAGCCGCGCCGCCTCAGGCAAGCGGGGACGTATGCCGACCTGGCGATCGTCCTGAGCCAGACCGGCCGGCCCGACGAGGCGCGGCAGTCGTACCGGCGAGCCGCCGAGCTGTACGAGGCACTGGTCGCCAGCGACCCGGACATGCCGCTGTACCGTCGCGAGCTGGCCGGGACCCTGGTGAACCTCGGCGTGCTGCTGTCGACCGAGCCCGGCGGCATTCCCGAGGCGGAGCGGGCCTTCCGCCGCGCCCTGGTGTTGTACGAGCGACTCGCGGCCGACGCGCCGGGCGTCACCCAGTTCCGCCACGAGCTGGCGTTCACGCTCCGCAACCTGGGCAACTTGCTGGGCGAGACCGGCCAGGCGGAGGAGGCCGAGTCCCTGCTGCGCCGCGCGGTGGAGGCCCGCGCGGCGATGGCCGCGGCCCGGGCCGGCCGCGCCGGCGACGGGACCGAGCTGGCGCTGGCCCAGGCGCACCTGGCCAAACTCCTGGCCAAGCGTGGGGACTGCGCCGAAGCCCGCGAACGACTCCAGCAGGCCATTGGGCACCAGCAGGACGCCCTGCGGGCCAACCCTGACGATCCGGCCGGCCGCCTGGCACTGTGGGATCAACGCCAGACTCTGGCTGGGGTCTTGATCCGTCTGGGCGCGCATGCCGCGGCTGCGGCCGTGGCCGAGGACTTGCTCCGCGAGGCGCCGGTCGACCGTCGCGCCGCCACGCCGGTGCTGGCCGCCATCCACTTGACGGGTTGCGCCGCCCTGGCCGCCCGCGATCCGGCGCTGGACCGCGACGGCCGCGCGGCGGCGGCGGAGTCCTATGCCCGGCGCGCGCGCGACCTGCTCCGCGACGCAGCCCGACCCGGTTCCGGCGATCCTGCGGCACCCTATCACCTGGCCTGGTTCCTCACGACCTGCCCCGTCATCGAGCTCCGCGACCCGGGCGAGGCCCTCCGGATCGCGCGGACGCTCGTCGATCGCGCGCCGCAGGTCTGGATCTCCTGGGCGACTCTCGGCGCCGCCCTGTACCGGTCCGGCGACTGGACCGAGGCTCTCGATGCCCTCGAGCGCGCGGCCGACCTCAACGGCGGCTCCCTCGCCTTCTACGGCTTCTTTCTGGCAATGACCCACCACCGGCTCGAGCACCCCGACCAGGCCCGAGCCTGCTTCGAACAGACCGAGCGATGGCTACGGACGATGCCCTGGGACGAGGCCGCCGAGCGGCTCCGCGCCGAGGCCGCCGGCCTGCTGGGGAAGTAGGCACTCCTGCCCAGCCGGTCCCACGGCCCTACGGCTTGCGAGCCGCCGCCAATCGGGCCACGAAAGCGGCGTGCTCGGGCGTGGCACAGCCGAGATCCAGCACAGCCCGGAGTCGCCGTGTATCCCCCGCCAGCAGAGCCTGGGGATCGAGCCACAGGCCGGGAAAGACCTCCGAGCGGTAGATCCCATCCGGGCCCGGCTCCAGGTCGATGAAGCGTCCCTTCCGCAGGACGAACCAGAGGACCTCGTCGGGCTCGATCGACCTCACCACGTATTCGAGGACGCCGGCACGCTCATACTCGTCGAACTTCGGGCCGAGGTCGGTGTACCGGGACGCATGGGCCACCTCGACGAGCAGTTCGGGGACACCCTCCACGAACCTCCGGTCGGTCCGTGTCCGGCCTCCATATTCCGGCAGGATGCGCAGCAGGGCGTCGGGCTGAGGCTCGCTCTTGAGACTCAGCGCTGTCGAGGTGTTGTCCAGGGCTTCGACGCCCGGCGTATTCTCCTGGTAGTAGCTGAGCCACACCAGGGTGGGGACATGGGCACGACCATGTGAGGGTCCGACAGGACTGGGCAAGAGCACCACTCCGTTGATCAACTCGGCACGGGTACCGGGCGGCATCGCCTCGTAAAGCGCGTGGAACGTCGGCTGGTCGAGCCGCTGGCCCTCGACCAATTCTCGCGGCGGACTGATCGTCGTGATGCGCTCGGACATGACCTGAACACCTCCTCAAGAGGCCGCATCGAACCTGGTCAATCCTAACCCAAGCGGACCCGGGCCTTCAAGGCAAAGCAACTCGGGCAGGGAGCTGGCGGTCTCGATCAGAGTCTGCTCCCGAAGCCCCGTCCGGGGCGACCTCATCAAGCTCGGGGCGTGCGCCCCGAGACGGAGGACAAAACGAGCCCTGCCCGCCCCCCCTGGCAGGAACTCGCAGGGGCGACATCGCGGGGACGGGTGCGGCGCCGCGTGGCACGATTGCGCCTCAACGGGGCTGGATCTGGGGGATTCCTGGCTTCCCGCTTGCCCTCGCGCCCCTTCGGGGCGTTTTCCTGGAAAAACCAAGTCTCCGTGACCTCATAGTCAGGTACACCGGAGAAGTTCGATTACCACCGGGACGGCAACTCCGCGACCCTCTCCGGCCTCGAGGCCGGTCTGCCACCCCCTCTACGTCCCTCGTACCGAATCACGATCCGGCGCTGAGGTCGCGAGGCATCGGGACGAGACAAAGCTTCCCTCTCCTCGCCCCTGGACTGACCGTCTCGACGACTGTATAAACCTATACAATTCATGATATCGGAGGAAAGTTGGTTTTCAGGATGGGAATGATGACCTTCCGCTTCGATTTCCAGAAGACTTTGCAAGCGTCTGGAGTGCTCTTGGGACTGGACGCGAACCGGATGGCTTATGTCCGGCTCCTGAAACTGCTCTCCATCGCCGATCGGGAGCTGCTGGCCGAGACCGCCCGGACCATCACCGGTGACGAGGCGGTTGCCCTGAAAAACGGCCCGGTGCTCAGCGAGTCCGGCGCAAGCACTCCGATCCCCTGGCAGGAGATGCTCGAGGCCCAGGGAAAAGCGGAACTGGTGGAGATCGTCGAGCGGAACGAGACTGCCCGGCAGTACCTCGACTCCCTGTTCGGGACTTGAGCCGGGAAAGCAGGAGACACCTTCGCGCTCAAGGACAAGGCCGTCGACAGCCACCTTTGGGTCATCATCTCCGACCCGGCGGTCGATTAGAGAGAATCACCGCAGAGACCGCAGAGAGCGCAGAGACGAAGACCGAGAGTCGCATTGATTGGATCATCCGTCCGCCTGTCGGTCTCGGTTTTCTCTCCGCGGTCTCCGCGGTCTCTGCGGTGAAGATCGACGATCCCTCGCAGGGGGAGTTGTGGGTTTTTGCAATGAGCCAGCCAGTAGCGACAGAGACCGCAGAGAGCGCAGAGACGAAAACCGAGAGTCGCATTGATTGGATCATCCGTCCGCCTGTCGGTCTCGGTTTTCTCTCCGCGGTCTCTGCGGTGAAGATCGACGATCCCTCGCAGGGGGAGTTGTGGGTTTTTGCAATGAGCCAGCCAGTAGCGACGGAGCTTCTGGAACGCCTGCGGCAGGGCGTCTCTCTGTCGCGACGGGACAGCCTCGAACACGTCCAGGTGATGATTGACCAAGGGCTCCTGGATTGAGGACCCGACATCATCCCGGGATCGCCAAGCGGTCGCAGACTCCTCCCAGGGCAGACGGTTGATGACGGGTCCCCAATCCTGTAGTTCGAGATGCCCAGCGATTTACGGTCCCGCGTGTCCCGGGCAGCCGACCGGCTCGAGGCTGACGTCGTCGATCCACATCTCGCCGACGTCGGTGTCGCCGGCGATGCGGAAGTCCAGCGCCAGGGTGGTGGCCTCGGGCTCGGTGGTGAAGACGTGCTCGACCTTGGTCCAGCGGCCGACGACCTTCAGGCATTTCTCGAAGCCGCCGCTCTGGAGCATCCGCCAGGAGGTGGGCGTGTCCTTGTACTGCGCGACCCGGACGCGGCACTCGCCCTCGGTGCCCGCGGCGATCAGGTACCAGAACCGCAGGCGCATCTTGGTGGCGTAGCGGACGGGCCGATCGGGGAAGCGGTAATAATGGTGGCCGGGCACGTGGGCTTCCAGGTGCAGGCTGTCCGGTCCGGTGACGGCATGCCGGGGATCGCGGCGCTCCTCGGGCGGCTCGGGCCAGGTGAACCTCGGCTGGGCGAGGTACTGTTCGCTGTCCAGGGGGACGACGTCGCGGACCGTCGCGCCGCCCAGCGTGATCTCGACGGCGCGGCTCCCCAGCAGCGGGTCGTAATCGCCGTAGAGGACGTGCTGGTGCTCGAGCCGGATCCGCACATGCACGATGCCGCCGGGCGGTAGGCTCAGGGGCTCGCCGGCCGGCGCCGGCTCGTGGCCGGACCCCTTGGGGGCTCCCGCCGCCGGCTTCCCGGCCGGCGCCGGGCGCGGATCGCCGGACACCCGAGGGGTCGCCGCCCCGGCCGCGGGCCGGCACGGGTCCGGGCCCTCGGGCCCGACTGAGACAATCAGCTTCTCGCGGCACCGGTGTGCCTCGTCGACGGCCGCGATCACCTCGCCCGTGGCCGCGACGTCCGGCCCATGCGCCACGGCCAGCGACGACCACCGCGGCACGGCGTGGCTGGCCACCCGCGAGTTCGACACCCAGCCCTCGACCTTCACCGCGACCTCCGCCGGTGCGACCATCAGCCCGGTCGAGCCCGTGTGCCGGAGCCGGTAATCGACCACCCAGGCCCCCTGGTCCTGCACCACCGTGCGCCCGACCTGCACCAGCGTCGACCGCGCCGGGGCCGCCGCCCAGAGGTCCCCGGGCTGGACCAGCAGGAGGAACAGCCCTCCGCCGGCCAGGATCAGGGCTGCGGCGGTCGCGCCGAGGCCCCCACGAACCCGACCCGAGCGCGGCCGCGGCCGCGACCTCCTGCGACACCCGACGGGCCTCCACCCGTCTCCCCTCCGCGCCGCCACGCCCGATCCCACGCGGCGCGGCAGCGCGGTGCCGAACCCACCGTGAACCCGATCCATCTCCATCCCATTCCTTCCTTGGCAATGAACCGTCAGCGCCGTCCTGGCGCTAGGGCTCAACCCGCTCGGAAGACTGGACTCCCCGTCCGCCGGGCCTCGATCGACGTGCTCCCCCTCCTGGACCTGAGCCTCCTTCTCCATCGGGATCGAACCGATCCCTCGCCGGACTGGATCGATCAAGCGACACTCCCTGCAAAGTCGGTGCCTCGGGCCCGGCCGCCGGCCCGACGGCGAAATTCTGCCGGCAATCATCGCCGCTCCTTCACGGATCCTCACCAATCGGGATGGGCTCCGAGCGGTGGGGCAGCCGCCGTCGGCTGCCCGGTGCCAGCCGGGGGCGGCTGGCCCACACGTTTTCGGAAAAGCCTCCTTCTATGAGAGTAGGTGATTGCCACCGCCGGCGTTGAAAAAAATCGACTCACCGGACACCAAGTCATCCGGAGTCGGATCCTGGGAACGAAACATGGGACTGGGTGGGTTCCGGCGGAGAGGGCCCGGGACGGGAGCGGAGCGGGCGGCATCTCGGGCTCAGCCCGACGAGGATCCCTCACTCGTCGTCGTCGCTCGGCTCGTCGAGGTCGGACCCGGTCCCACTCTCGGGATCGCCCTCGCTCAGGTGGAAGGGAATCGTGAAGCTGGCGCAGCGATCGAGGAACCGGGGGAGGAACCGGTCGACGAACACCGAGACGGCAATCTGGGTGGTGGCGTTGTCCATGCCCCAGATGCTGGCTCGAGGCTCAGCCAGGTCCGGATCCATCTGGATGAAGTAGCGCTCACTGACGGCCAGCGAGACGGGGACTTCTTCGAGCCAGCGATGCGCCAGGGCGTTGACGCCCGGTCCACCCAGCGAGATCGTGGGCAAGCCCTGGAGCGGCTCATCATGGATCCAGCGGAAGTCGGCGACGACGCGGACGACGTAGCCCTCCAGGTCGTCCCGCCCCTGGGCGGCGGCCTCGCTCAGGACCCGGTCGATCCGCTGCTTGAGGTAATAGGCCAGCGGCCGGTCCATCTCCTCGGCCCGGAGCGTACTCCCCGTGACGATCAACAGCACTCGCAACGGAGGTCCCTGGGCCATGGGCGTCCCTTTCCTCGCGCGACTGGTCCTCTCTCAGCTCACCCCACGCCAGGCGCCCTCCCAGCACGCGGTCTCTGGCATTCCCTGAATTATAGGCCCCACTGGGTCCTTCGTCATCTCGGGCGCGGTCCCGGGGAAGCCGCCGAGGTCCCCGCCAGGCATTCTGGATCGCGGACCCACGACTAATTCTGCGTCGCCCGCCAGAGGGCAACCCGCCGCAAGGCGGCCCGCGCGGCGAGCAACCCATCGTCTCCCTCGGCCTCGAACCGTTGCGCCACCGCCTGGCGTCCGGCCAGGGGGATCAGGCACGAGAAGACCACCCGGCCGCCGGGCTGACCCTCGATCGAGAACCGACTGATGCCCAGGGACTGCATGGTGCGTCCCAGGGCCGCCCAGTCCTGGTCGCCGCCGGCGTGCGCCTGCGCCGCCGCCGGCTCGGGCCGGGACTCCCCTTGCGGTGGAGGCGACGACCGGGGCGAGGAGGAATCCGGCGCGGGGGGTGCCGGCGGCGGTGGCGGCGCTCCCGCGGGCATCAACGAGGCCAGCGAGTCCTGGACGGCCGGCATCACCCCCGGATCCCGCGGCGCCGGCACTGCCGGGGCCGCCGGCGGGGAGGGTTCGACCGCGGGGATCAGGCTGGGGTCCAGCGGGGCCGCGGCGCGCGCGGAGGCCGGTGGAGCGGCCGCCCCGGACGGAGTCGTCCCCCGGTCCGACCTCGGTCCGGGACCGGCGGAGGCCAGCGGTCCGGTCAACGGCGGCGACGTGGTTGCCGGCGATGCGGGCGCGGCCGCCCCCGCGCCGGCGGTGCCGGCCGGCCGCCGCGAGCGTGCATCGGAGGGATCCGCCAGGCCGGTCGGGCCGTCCGAGATCACGGCCGGCACCGGAGCCACCGGTCCGCGCACGGGTTCGGGACTCGACGGGCCGGCGCGCGACCCCTCGCCGGCCCGCTCCGGGCCGGCCACCGTCTTGAGATCGACTGCGGCGATCTCGCCCCCGTCGCTTAAGCCCAGCGAGCCGAGCAGTTGCGTCTGGACCCAGCGCAGACCCGGCCCGTTGACGAAGGCGCCCCCAAGGAACGAGGCCGCCACCAGTACCAGGACGAGCAACACGTGACGCACGGTCGCGGCCTCCCTGCCTGGGCCCATGCCCTCATGACGCTCGACTTGTCAAAACCGGATCACCCGCAATAATCCCTTCAGGCCGCAAGGGCTTCGTCCCGATGACGAATACCCTTCAGGGCATCGTGGACCGACACGTCCATCGGCACGCGCGTACTTTACCCGGACCGACGAATGAAGCAAGCCCAGTACGGCCCATCCCGGTACGCTTCCCCCGGCCGCGGGTGGCCCCGCGAGGCCGTCGGCCCCCGGCTCCTGCGCGCCAGCCGTTCCGAACTCGACGACTGGAGGCCGGCTCCCTCGTGGTCCCTGGGCCGGCTGGTTCTGAGCCTGCTCGGCGCCGTGTGGTTCCTCGTCGCACTGCCGTTCCGCCTGGTCTTCGGGACGATCGCCTGGCTGGGACGACTGACCGGCGTGGTGGTGGGATTCCTGCTGATGGTGACCGGCATGTTCCTCCTGGCCGGTCCACTCTTCATCATCGGCATCCCCCTGTTTATCATCGGGCTCGTGTTGACGCTCCGGTGCCTGGATTAGGCGGAACCGGTCCCGAGCGTCTCGTCTCCAGCCGGCCCGAGCGCCATGCCGCCCACGCCGATCTATCTTGACCATAATGCCACGACGCCGATGGATCCCGCCGTGCTGGAGGCGATGCGCCCGCACTTCCTGGCCGGGGGCAACGCCGAGAGCCGGCATGGCTTCGGCCGGTCGGCCCGCCGCGCCTGGGAGCAGGCCAGGGAGACGGTGGCCCAGATCCTCGGGGCCGAGCCGTCGGAGGTGATCTTCACCTCGGGGGGGACCGAGTCGAACAACCTGGCGGTCTTCGGCCTGGCCGGCGCGGAGAGCTCCCCCGGCCACGTCGTGACCAGCCCGATCGAACACCCGGCGATCGTCGAGCCGGTGGCGCGGCTGGAGTCGGCCGGCTTCGCGGTCGACCGCGTGCCGGTCGATGCCCAGGGGCTTGCCGACGCGACGCGGATGGCCGCGACCTTCCGCGACGAGACGCGGTTCGCCACGTTGATGCTGGCCAACAACGAGACCGGCGCGATCCAGCCGGTCGGCGGCCTGGCGCGCCTGGCGGCGGCCCGGGGGATCCCGGTCCACACCGACGCCGTGCAGGCCGTCGGCCGCATCCTGGTCGATTTCCACGCGCTGGGCGTGTCCACCCTGGCGGCCAGCGCGCACAAGTTTCACGGGCCGGTCGGGATCGGGTTGCTTCTGGTCCGCAGCGGGGTCCGGCTGGGCTCGCGGCTCTTCGGCGGCGGCCAGCAGCAGGGGCGTCGGCCGGGGACCGTCGCGGTCCCCCTGGCGGTCGGGCTGGCCACGGCGCTGCGGATCTGGCACGACCAGGCCCAGGCCCGCGCCGCGCGCTGGAACGCCCTGCGCGACCGCCTCGAGGCCGGCCTGATCGCCGCGTTGGGTCCCCAGCGCGTCATCCGCAACGGACCGGCCTTGGACGAATGCCGGCTCCCCCAGACCGTGAACCTCGGCTTTCCGGGCCTCGATGGCGACGCCCTCTTGATGCAGCTCGACCTGGCCGGCATCGCCGCCTCGCTCGGCTCGGCCTGCGCCAGCGGCTCGACCCGTCCCTCGCCCACCCTCATGGCCATGCGCGTCCCCGACGACCGATTGAGATCCTCCGTCCGCTTCAGCCTGGGCGCCACCACGACCGAGGCCGAGATCGACGAGGCCATCCGGCGGATCGTCGAGGTCGTCGGACGGATCGCGGCGGCGGACGAGACCGCGGCCGGAGAAACCCGTTGACGCAAATTCGCCCTGGTCACCTAGCCAAATTGAACAACGGGTCGCCTCAACCACTCGGTTAGTGACCACACATGATCGGTCAACCCGGCTGTCATCGCTGGGGTCTGTTCCTGGCCTTCTTCCGTCCGGAGTGTCCT
>JAJPJC010000094.1 GCA_021324445.1 Isosphaeraceae bacterium | reverse complement strand
GCGAGAACACTGGATTTCGCAAATCCTTGTGCTAATTGGGATTACGGAAATCGATTCGCGAAGACATCTCGACGACATCTGTAAAATGGCAAAAGTCAAGCTTAGCTGAGTTGTGCCGATATCCAAAGGAGTCCGATGAGTCGGCGTCGGCAGTATGAAATGGGGCCGCGGCAGACCGCAAGCGGGGACGTGCGGGGAGAAACGATTTTTTCGTTCTGATCGGGCGAGCGGGCTGAGGGCCACCCACCTGGTAGGCATCGTGCGAGGTGGGCGTTGTGGGTCGTGTCAGACCTGCGTCGGTCCGCCCATTGCGACGAGTTCGGCCGGGTCCTGGCGATAGAAGGTCTTCAGCTGCTCATAGAGTTCGGGATGTCGCTTCTGCAGCACCCCGGGTTTCTCGAAGAAGCATTCGGTCGCCACGGCGAAGAACTCGGCGGGGTTGGTGGCGCCGTAGGGATCCAGCGCCGTGTATCGTCCGAGGGCGCTGTGCCGCCGTAACCGATCGAATTCCTCACCCAGGACCTTCGCCCAGGTCTCGTACTGGCTGCGCTGCTCGAGCCGCGGGGTGCCATCGTCGGTGCCGTCCTCCATGTCCAAGGCGTGGGCGAACTCGTGCAGCACGAGGTTCCGGCCGTAAGTCAGGCCCAGGCTCGTCGCTTTCACGTCATCCCAGGAGACGACCACCACGCCGTTCTTCCAGGCCTCGCCGAGCCGGACCCGCTCGCCCTCCAGTACGGTCAGGCCCCCGATCGGCTGGACCGACCGGGCAATATAGGCCGAGGGGTAGACCAGGATCGTGATCAAGCGAGGATAGATGTCGGTCTCGCGATGGAGCAAGAGCCGGCACGCCTGGGCGGCGATCGTCACCCGGATCTCGTCCGTCAGCTCGAGCCCGCCGCAACCCTCGAAATGCTTCTCGGCCAGGAAGACCTGGACGAGCCCCTGGAGCTCGCGGCGATCGGCCTCCGGCAGCAACGCGTAGAACGGGACGTTCGTCTCGATGAGCTCCCGCCAGGCGGGGGAAACGGCGCCAAGCGCAGGCGCTCCCGCCGCCGTCGTTTGAAGAAACCAAACACACGCGCGTCTCCTTGATCCGATCCGACGGCGAGCGCGAGCCGAACGATCCTCAGCTTACCTCAATGAGCGGGTCCGCCCCGCGCCGCGTTTTGCAATCGCTGATTCCGCGCGACCTGGGGGTCGATCTCTTCGAGGCCCAGCGTGCGGACCATTTCGCCGATCGTCGTGTGGGGATCGTTGGACCAGAACAGGCCGAGGTCCTCGCGGGGCTGGTAATGGAAGCCGGCCCGATCGCCGTACCGGTCGCGGAAGAGCTTGCCGTCGCGCAGGGGGGCCGACCAGCCGAGCACGGCGTAGCTCAGGTCCATCTGGTGGATCAGCGGCTTGCCGGGCGATTCGACGCGAGCCGCGACCAGCCCCGTGGGCTCGTAGATGGTCGAATTGTTCCGCCAGCAGCTCGAGACGAGGAAATAGCGGTGCTGGCCGGCTCGGGCCGCCGGCTTGGCGGTCGCGGGCGACGCGCTGGGCCAGACGACGATCTCCGCGCCCTTGTCCGCCAGGGCTTGCCAGCCATCGTCGAAGACGATGTCCCAGCAGATCTGGATGCCCAGCTTGCCGAAGTCGCAGTCGAAGACCGGGAACTCCCGGCCGGGTGTGATGCCCCCTTCCAGGTCGTCGTGATGCAGCAGGGCCACGGGGTGTACCTTGCGGTAGATGCCGGCAACCGCGCCGCGACGGTCGACCAGGACGGCGGCGTTGGAATAAACGGTTCCCGATGGCCCCTGCTCGGCCAGGTCCAGCGGGACAACCAGGTACGTCTTGTGCCGGCGCGCCAGGGTGCTGAAGGTCTCCAGCACCGGCCCCCGCAACGGGATGGCCCGCTGCGACGCAGGCCCGTGCGTATCGGTCACCGTCGTCTCGGGCAGGACCGCCAGGTCGAGCCCCCGCCCGGGATAGGCCCGCGCCGCCTCCTCGGCCATCGTGTCGACCAACCCGCTCAGCACCTTCAGGCGCTCGTCCAGGCCGGGATACTTGCCGTACGGTCCGAAAATGACCGTACCGACGACCATCTTGCGCGGCGGCCGATCGGCCTTGGACTTCGACGACGCGCGCGTTCCCCCGACGGGCTCGTCGGCCCGCGACGTCATCGCGATCAAGAGACTCGCCCCCAAGGCGAGAGGGTGAGACAACAGTTGCTTTCGCATGATGTTCGTTCCGCTCCACCCGCGCCGCGATAGGCAGCCCGGACTCGAGAACAGATCTCCCAACCTCGGCGGTAGGATAACATCTCAAGTGGGGTGAGGGCGACTGCGATGACAGATGGGACGAGTCACGATCGATCTTGCGTCGGTCTCGGCGGCCGCTCGGCGTGGTGGTCACTTCCACGCCGTAGACGTGCTCGATGGCCGTCTTGTCGGCCGGCGAGCTGGACCTCCTGGGTCTGAGGGGGAAACAGCCACGAGCTCGTCGTGGAGTTGCTGGGCGTGTTCGCCCAGCAGTCGGCTGTAGCGAACCCCAGTGGCGCGGTGCACACCGAGGAGCCGGGCGGTGGCCCGCACTCCCGTGCGATCGGCGCGATGCTCGGTCAAGCGCGATGGCCTTCTCCGGTGGCAAGCCGGATCGGGACAACGGGGTCCCTTTCCGCTCCGAGAACCGGGCCCTGCGGGTGCGGCAGGAGAGCAGCCGGATGGGTTGGTGCGGGCCGTAGGGACCGACGACCAGCAGGTTGCCCAGCCCCCGCTGGCCGAAGTCGGGGCAATCCGGGCACTGGCAGCGGAAGCGGCACAGATCCTCCTCCAGGGCGAGGCCTCCGTGATTTTGGGGCGAGAGTCAGCGAGGTCATAACGAGGAACCCATGATACACGAAGGACTTACCCCATGCAAATTCCCCAGGACCTCACCGCCCGCTCCAGTCTGCAACTTCCTGAGCCTCGCGGCGGAGCCGAGCGGGCCGCTCACCTCAAGGGTGATCGAGCCCTCGTCCTTTTCCGCGATGAGCCGGAAGGTCAAGAGCGGACAACAGACCCGCTCCTTCTCGAGGACGGCCGCCGGTTCGGCCACGAGTCCGGGACTGTGGGCGAATACGCCGCGATCTCACCTCTCCGCGGGATCCGGCCTTCTCCAGCGATCGAAGGATCGCCTCGACCGGCGCCGGGCCGAACGGATCTGTGGAAATGGCGGCCTTCTTCCTGGCGTAGTCCACGCGTACGTCCTTGTCCACTCCGTCCACGAGGACGGTCGGTGAGCCGAGGAAACGCATTCGTTCGGCGTCGTCCGCGCCCTGGACCTCGACCTCTTCGACGGAGGCGGCCACGCCCGCGGCGGCGATGACCTGCCTGTCAAGGTTGGATCGGCTGTCGACGGCTGGAGTCCGACCTGGATCTTCGCGTTTTCATGCTGATAACGCGCGGCGAAGGGTCGGATCTGTTCGATTGCCCTTGCGTCGAACCGACTCTATTAAGAAATCATCTTGAAAGTCTGACCGGAAGCTCTGACCAGCGTCGGTCAGACAGAAAGGACGCGCCGCAAATCCTTGGGTATCAAGTGCCCCCGTAGGACTCGAACCTACAACCCGCTCATCATGAGTCGGGTGGTCCGATGCGGCTCCGCCTAGCGGGATGGGGGCAGGAACCGAGTGGAATGTGAGTGCCAGAGCGTTGACGCATTAGTGCTCGACATGCTGAGAACGCACGGCGCTCGACCGTGCGCTCTTACTTGCAGGACAACTGGCGGCCGTGGGCTCTTAGTCTCAAAAGTGCCTGGGGCGAAAGGGTTTAGGTCGAGAACTCACAGGGTGGCAGATCCACCTATACCTTCCTGGGCCGTGGGCTGGCGTCATCGCAAGTGCTTATCCGACAGTATTTGAAATCGGGGCGACAGGATTTGAACCTGCGACCTCACGGACCCGAACCGTGCGCTCTAGCCAGGCTGAGCTACGCCCCGCAATGCGAAGTCCTCATCGATCTTAGCGATCCCGCTGGCCCTGTCAATTGATTCAGTTTGCCGGGCCAGGTCGGTTCTGGCGGTTCGGGAGGTCGGGCGTGCTGGGTTTCGCGTCCGGGAGGGCGGTCGGCGCGTATTGTTCGAGCGGCGTCTGGATACCGGCCATGAAGCGGTGCCAGTCGCGCTCCAGGCCCGCGATATCGGAGCCGAAGGCGCGCTGGAAGGCACCGAAGACTCGGTCCGCTCGGGCCTGAGGGAGGGAGGTATCATCGTCCGAAGCCGGGCTGCGGAGCAGGTCGAGAAACCTCAGGAACCGGTCGGGATGACGAGCGCGGAGGTAATAGACAAGCGCCCAGGCCTGGGCGTAGAGTGCTCGCTGGTAGCCGCGGCCGAAGCCGGCATCCCTGATCAGCCGTTCTAACTGAGGGGGCGGTTGGATCTTCCGCCAGTCGGGCAACCGCAGGTCGTGGGCGCGGCTGAGACCGGCCCACCGCCCGCCCCGGATCACCTCGAACTGGGCCGCCAACCCCTCGTGCAGCCAGTAGGGAAACGCGTCATGCCGCGGCAGCAACCCGCTGTCGGCGGCCAGTTGATGGACCATCTCGTGAGCCGCCGTCCCCAGGTCGATGGCGCGCCAATCCAAGTCCAGCAGCGCGGTCTGATAGGCGAGCTCCCGCTCCAGCCGGTGGAGCAGCGCCCGCCCCTCGACACCGCCGACAGTCCGCGCCGGCTCGTCGGCCAGCTTGACCCGCAGCCGGGCGCGCGCCGGGAGGCCGTCCAGCCGGGCCGCGAACCGCCCCAGCTCCTCCCGCCGCGCCCGCAGGGCATCGCGAGCCGTCTGCTGCGTCGCCATGCTGCGGGCGTCAAAGGCGACGACCGCATCCCACGTCGGATGGAAGTAACCGTTGGTTGTGACAAACGCCTCGGCTTCCTGCTGGTGCAGGAAGGCCAGATAGTCCCTTCGCTCGGCGAACCAGGCGGACATCAAACGGTGACGCGGGACCGCCAGCTCCACCCCTTCGGCGGCGAAGAGCAAGTGATACCCCAGAAGAACCCGCTCCAGCAACGCGATCCGTTCGGTCGCTTCCGCGTCGGAATGCTGGTGGAGCAGGATCACGTGCGGTCCCCGCGCCACCTTGGTCGTGATCCCCAGCGCCTGGCGGAACCCGGCCAGGTCCGGGTCGGCACACGGCCGGTCGAGCCGATCCAGCACGGCGACCATCCGCGCTGTCGGCCCGTGGTTTGGGTCCACCGCGTGGAGCGCGCGAAGCTCGTCGGCCCCTTCCCTCGTCAACCCGTTCTCGATGGCCCACCACGCGACCGCATACCGCGCCGCGAACCCCCCGGCCTGGGCCTGCTGCCGCCGCGCCGCCCATTCGGCCTCAGGCCAGAAGCCCGGCAGCCGCTTGCGGATGTCCTCGGGAAGCAGCTCGATCGTGGTGTCGGGCAGACTCAGGATCACCCGGTCCCCCTGGACCGTCGCGGGGAGCTGGACCGCTCCCCCCTTGCGGAAGTAGATCAACTCGGACCGACCCGGCCGATCGACGAGCCCGGTCAGCCGGCTGAGGATCACCATCAACGCGAGGGCCGCCATGCGGCGGCGGTGCGATGAACCCATGGTCGCATCCTTCCGTCTCGTCCGCCCGCGACCGAACGCCGGAAGAAGAGGCCGCCCTGGATGCGAGGCTCGAAACTTCAGGCACAACGGCGATCCGCGGATCGTGCCCAGGCGTCCGCGGATCGTGGCCGTTCTATCTTATCAGATGAGAGTGCACCAGACCGAGTTGCGACCGCACCCAACCCTCGGATTCCTGCGACACAGCGGACCACTGTTCCTACCCTCAGGTCAGGTCATGTCCAGTCATCGTCACGACCGCAATCTCCTCTTCGGGATCCTGGCCTTGCAGATGAACCTCATCAGTCGCGACGAACTCCTCGCGGCCACGAATGAGTGGATCACGAGCAGCCGCCGGTCCCTGGGCGAGATCCTGAAAGCGCGGAGGGCTCTGGGCGAGGAGGAGTGCTCCTTGCTCGAGGGCGCCGTGGCGCGGCACGTCGAGCTCCACGGCGGCGACATCGGGGGCAGCCTGGCGGGTTTCCTCTCGATCGCGCGGGCGACGGTGGCGACGCGGGCACGGAGCCAGACGGCTCGGGATGGGATCGTCGCGGCCGGGGAGGCGCCAGCCTCGATCGCCCGCGACGAGGCCGGACGCGGCGCGGCCGAGGGCACGACGCAGCGCTATCAGGTCCTCTGGCCGCACGCCCGGGGAGGACTCGGTGAGGTCTACGTTGCCGAGGACGGCGAGCTGCATCGCCGGGTGGCGCTCAAGGAGATCCAACCGCGGTACGCGGGCGATCCGGTCAGTCGCGAGCGGTTTGTCGTCGAGGCCGAGATCACCGGCAACCTCGAGCACCCGGGGATCGTGCCGGTTTATGGGCTGGGATGGCGTCCCGACGGGCGTCCCTACTACGCGATGCGGTTCATCAACGGCGAGGAGTTGTCCAAGGCGATTCGGCGGTTCCACGCCGGCGACGCGCCCGATTTTCAGGGGCTGGAGTTCCGCTGGCTGCTGCGGCGGTTCATCGACGTGTGCAACACGATCGCGTATGCGCACAGCCGAGGCGTGCTGCACCGGGACATCAAGCCGGGAAACATCATGCTGGGTCCTTTCGGCGAGACGCTGGTGATGGATTGGGGGGTGGCCAAGCCGGTGGGCCGGTCCGAGCCGGCGACGGGAGGCCAGGCGCCGTCCGCGCCGAGTGACGAGCCGACGATCCGGCCTTACTCGGGGGGGGGCGGCGCGACCCTCAGGGGCCAGGCCGTGGGAACCCCGTCCTACATGAGTCCCGAGCAGGCCGCCGGGGAGCTGGACGCGATGGGTCCGGCCAGCGACGTATACAGCCTGGGGGCAACGCTGTACGTGCTGCTGGCGAACCGGCCGCCGTTCGCCGGCGAGCCGGCGGAGGTGCTCGAGGACGTGCAGCGGGGCCGATTCGTCGCGCCGCGGGCCATTCAGCCACGGGTGCCGCGGGTCCTGGAAGCGATCTGCCGCAAGGCGATGGCCGTGCAACCGGCCCGGCGGTACAGCTCGGCCTTGGCCCTGGCCGATGACCTGGAGCGCTGGCTGGCCGACGAGCCGGTCTCGGCCTGGCGCGAGCCGTGGACCGCGCGCCTGCGGCGATGGGTCCGTCGCCATCAGCCCATCGTGGCCGGCGCGGCCGCGGCGGTCATCGTGGCCATCGCGGCACTGGGCCTGGCCGTCCCCGTGCTCTCGATCGCCTGGCGCAACGAGGCTGAGGCGCGGCGGGCCGAAGCAGGTCAACGCATTCACGCGATGCAGAAGGCTCAGGAGGCGGAGAAGGCCCTGAGCTTCCTGGTCCAGGCGTTTCGCAAGCCCGATCCCGAGGTCGACGGCCGCTCCCTCAAGGTCGTCGACCTGCTCGATCGCGCCGTCGCCGAGCTCGACCGTGCGCTGTCCGACCAGCCCCGGATGCAGGCGACCCTCTGGACCGCCATCGGCAAGACCTACTCCGGGCTCGGTATGCCCCGGGAAGCGATCGAGGTGTTCCAGCGCGCGCTGGATCGCCGACGCGGGCTGCTGGGGGAGGACCACCCGGAGACCCTCGATTCGGATC
>JAJPJC010000420.1 GCA_021324445.1 Isosphaeraceae bacterium | reverse complement strand
TGCGCACCACACTGTCCTGGGCGATCGAGCAAGCTACCAAGTGGGAGCGTCCTCATGAGGAAATCCTGGCTCATCTGGGATTAACCTGAATTTGCAAAACTCCAGTTTGATGTCACATACTACGACTGAGCGTCGGGACGAATCACGTCGGGGATGCGGGAGGCACGACCCTCGCCGACCGGCGGGGCCGCAACAAGGAGTCCAGGACCATGAGAGTTCCCCAGGTTAGCGAGATCTGCCCCATGCTGTTCGAGCTGAATGCAAAATGCGAGCAGTTCCGCGTCTTCGGGCGAAACTTCAAGAGACGTTGGTTGCTCTGGTATTTCCCCTGGAAGAACCTCAAGGTTCATCTCGAGGATACGACTGCCGGCGGGGGCCCCAAATGCAACTGGGCCGACCCGGCTCCGGCCAAGATCCAGGTCAATCACGACGGCACGATGCTGACCTTCGAAACGACCCCCTCCTGCCCGCCTCCGACCCATGGTGCTGGAAAGCTCACGGTCACGGTGGAGAATGATGAGACCCACTCGAGAGATTCCAAAGAATTCGATATAAAGTTCTTGTGATATTAATATAATAAAAAGACATTTTCAGCGCCGATCCCAAGGATCGAAGCTCCCGGGGAGCCGCCGGCCCCCAGTGAGCTAATGGGGGCTGCGAGTCCGGTTGAGCTCGGCGCGGTCGCGGTCGAGGGCCCTGCGGGCGGCGGGATTCTGGGGATTGGCCGCCAGGGCGCGCTGGTGGTGGCCGATCGCGGCGTTCAAGAGATTCGCTCCACGGGCGCGATTGTCCCGGGCCAGCGCCAGCCGGCCGAGGCCACTGAGGACCTGGCCCATCTGGGCGTGATACCTGGGCGTCTCCGGCGACTGGGCGAGGAGGGCCTCGAGGAGCTCCCGCGCCCGCTGGAGGTCCTCCAGGGCATCGCCGTCCTTGCCGGTCTCCAGCCGCGTCTGACCGCGGGCCGACAGGTTGGCAGCGAGCTGCAAGCGGAATTCCGGCGTCTCGGGGTGGTCGGCCGCCAGCCGGGACCCCAGGGCGATCGCTTCGGCGTGGGCCTGCTCCGCCGCGGCGCGGCGATTCGGGTCGGCACCGAGCAGGCGACCCAGGTGGCCCTTGGCGGTGGCGAGGATGTTGCGGGCGTTGGGATCGTCGGGGGATCGGTCCGCCAGTGGCTGCATCAGCCGCGCCGCCTCCTGGAAGGCGCGCTCAGCCTCCCCCGCCCGGCCTTGCTCGCCGCGCAGCTCACCCAGGTCGCAGAGGACCATGGCCAAGTCCCAGTGGTCGGAAGGCCGCAGGGGGCTGAGCTGGACCAGCGGGGTCAGGAGGGTGGCCGCCTGGGTGAGTAAACCATCGGCGGCGGCGAACCGGCCGATCTCCAGCTCCATTTCGGCCATCATGTAGAGGGCCCGCGCCTCAGTCCTGCGGTACCGTGGGTCGTCCGGAGACCCGACGTGAAGCTCATGCGCCAGTTTGCCGGCCGCTTGATAATGGGGTCGCGCCTCGTGCACGCGGCCGGTCATCCGCAGGAACTCGGCCGCATCGATGTGCGTCTCGGCCATCCGGTCGCGGTACTTGGGCTCGCTCGGGAACTCGGAGGCCAGGGCCATCAGGAGATCGAGGGCCTGCTGATAGCAGTCCCGGGGCCGATCGAACGAGTCGGCCATCATCCGGTGGAGGTTGGCCACATGGCGGAGTACCCGAGCGGTCCCGTAGCGGACCACGGGGTCGGCGGGGCGCTGCTTGAGGAAGACCTGGTAGTATTGAAGTGCCGCCTCTTCCAGGTCACGCCGCAGGGGTTCCATACGGGGGACCAGCGGGAGCTGCGAGTTGACCACGCGGGTCAGCATCTGGTCGACGGCCTGGTGGGCCAGCCGGAAATTGGCATCGGACTCGCTCCGGGCCTGGTCCACGCGCTCCTTCTCCTGCTGGAGCTCCCGGTAGGCGCTCATGGCTCGCTGGTAATTCCGGTCGGCCTGGGCTCGCTCCTGCTCAGCGCGGCCGCGCTCGATCCCGATCAGGACGTTGCTGACGGCCAGGGCGATCGTCGCGGTGCCGAGCAGGGCGGCGGCCCCGACCACGGCGGCTTCGTGTCGCTTGGCCCACCGCGCGGCGCGGCGCGTCCAGGGGTCGGGATACGCGCGCACCGGCTCGTCGGCCAGCCAACGCTCCAGGTCGACTTTGAGGGCCTGGGGTGACTCATACCGGTCCGCCGGCTTCCGAGCCAACGCCTTCAGGCAGATGGCTTCCAGGGCCGGCGCGATCCGCGGGTTGAGCGAGCGCGGCCGGGGGATCTCGCCCCGCAGGACCTTCTGGTAGACCTCACCGCGGTGCTCGCCTTCACAGGGGGCGTGGCCGGTCAGGAGATGATAGAGCGTCGCCCCCAGGCAGTACACGTCGCTGCGGACCCCGAGGGCTCCGACCTGACGATCCACCTGCTCAGGACTCATGTAGCCGGGCGTCCCGACGGCCGAGTCTGCCTCCGTGGGCTCCAGCGCGCTGCCGGACGCCGGCTTCAAGGGCAGCTCCGACCGCTCGATCGGGCCGGCGGGCTCGGGATGGCCCAGGGCCTTGGCCAAGCCCCAGTCGACGACCAGGGTCTCGCCATACTTGCCCAGCATGATATTGCCCGGCTTGAGGTCCCGGTGCAGCACCCCACGGCTGTGGGCGTAGGCCACCGCGTCGCAGACATCCAGGAACCGGCCCAGGAGCTCGCGCAAGCGCAGCGCGGTGCGGCTCCGGTCGGGCCGGGGCTGGCTCTCGGCCTCGCGGAAGCGCCGGACAGCCTCCTTGAGGCTATCGCCCCGGATGAACCGCATGGCGTAGAACGGCCGGCCATCGGGCGTGTGACCCCGTCCATAGACCGGCACGATGCCGGGGTGCTCCAGCCCGCCGGTCACCTCCGCCTCGAACTCGAACCGCGCGCGGTATCTCGGGTCGGCGGCGAACTGGGGCTGGATCTCCTTGAGGGCGACGTCGCGGTTCAGCTCGACGTCGCGGGCCAGGAAGACCTCGCCCAGCCCCCCCTTGGCATGCGGGCGGAGGATGCGGAACCGGGTGCCGGCGGAAGTAGAGTCGCCCACGCTGGCGAAGCTGGCCGTTGGATCGGGATCCGCGCCATCCCGCCGCGCCGCGGAGACGTGCACGAGGCTGGCCTGGACATCGGGGTCCGTGACGCGGGAGAGGTCGTCGCGCACCGAGCCGATCGAGCTGAGCGCCGCCAGGCTCTGCTCGGGGTCGTCGCCGTGCAGCCGCAGGTGCTCGGCCACCAGGGCCTCCAGCAGCAGGTGCCGGCTGGGCGAGAGCGCGCCGCGCTCCCGCAGGAGCTGGCCCAGGCCGCGCGACCGGTCGGCGACCCAGGAGTTGAAGGCAGCGAGCAGGGCGTCGCGGTCAATGAAGTTGTTCTGAAGCGCCAGCAGGCCCAGGAGCAGGTTGCGACCGGTGTCGAAGCGAACCTGCCGCGGTCGCCGCCGGTTCCGGCCCGGCCCCGGGACGGTCCCGGTGAACGCGGCGTCCACCAGGGCGGTCTGCCCGGGGAACCGATCGCGATACTCGGCGGGCCCGGGTCGCTCGCCGCGGCCGCGGCGCAACTCGGCCTCCAGCGCGATCAACTCGCGCAACAGCGCGGGCCGCTCCGGCTCGTCGACCGCGCCGAGGAACTCTTCGATCCGCGGGCCCTGGCCGGCCCGCCAGGCGGTCTCGAAGCGGTCGCAGGCGGCATCGACCCGCCGGACGGGCGAATCCGGGCGCCGGTCGTCATGGACCGGCGGAGCCTCGGTGTTCATGATTCATGCTCCAGCCGGATCGGAACGATCCCCGACCCTCGACGGACACGGATTCTGCTCTCGACCGACACCGATTCTACTCCCCCCCGGAGCAACAGTCTTCAACGGACCTCGCCCAGAGGGCGCAGGATCGCCAGTCGCGTCATCCCCTGGTATTTCGTTCTGGGCCCGGATTGGGTCGGACCGGGGTGGTCCAGGAACCGGCCGGCCCTTCCCTCTCGGAATGCCCGGGCGGCGTGGTACAATCGTCGCGGTGGGTTCGCCGTCCCGGCTCGGGATCGTGACGGCCCCTGGGGCTTCACTCGTTGTGAACCGCGAGGGAAGATCGGTACTGGACTCGCCGCCCGCCGCTGGCCGATGGCCGCTCATGAGAATCGGGATCGTCAACGATACCGTGCTGGCCCGCGAGGCGTTGCGCCGGGTGGTGCTGGCGTTGCCGGAGCACGACGTCGCCTGGATGGCCCGCGACGGTGCCGAGGCGATCGCGATGGCGCGCCAGGACCCGCCGGACCTGATCCTGATGGACCTGTTCATGCCGGGGGTCGACGGCGTGGAAGCGACGCGCCGGATCATGGGCGAGTCGCCCTGCGCGATCCTGGTGGTCACGGCGACGGTCGCCGGGCACTTGAGTAAGGTCTATCAGGCGATGGGCTACGGGGCGCTCGACGCGGTCGACACGCCGACGCTGGGCCAGCACGGGGAGCTCCGCGGCGCGGCGGTGCTCCTGCACAAGATCGAGCTGATCGGCCGGCTGGCCGGCAAGGGCGGGCCTGGGCCACAGCCGAGGAACGACGCGGCCCGGTCGTGTGGGCCAGCCGCCCCCGGCTGGCAGAGGACAGCCGGGGACGGCTGCCTCACCTCCCCGCGGGAGCGGTTCGATTTCGTCGTGCTCGGGGCCTCGACCGGCGGGCCGCAGGCCCTGGCCGAGATCCTGGGCCGACTCCCGGCTCGACTGGGGGCCGGGATCGTCATCGTCCAGCACGTGGACGCGGCCTTTGCCCCGGGGCTGGGGCAATGGCTCTCCGAACAGGCCCGACGGCCGGTGACGCTGGTCGCCGACGGGCACCGGGTCCGCGCCGACGAGATCCTCCTCTCCGGCACGGATGATCACCTGGTCCTGGGCGAGGACCAGTGCTTGCATTACTCGGCCGAGCCCCGCTCGATCTGCTACCGGCCCTCGGTCGACGTGTTCTTCGCCAGCGTCGCCCGCAACTGGCCCAGGCTGGGCGTCGCCGCGCTCTTGACCGGCATGCTGCACGACGGAGCCCACGGCCTGCTGGCGCTGCGCCGCCGCGGCTGGCGGACCATCGCCCAGGACGAGGCCACCAGCGTCGTCTGGGGGATGCCCAGGGCGGCCATTGAGCTGGGCGCTGCCGAGCTGGTCCTCCCCTTGCCCCAGATCGCCGGGGCCATCGCCCGGCTGATCCACGACCCTCCGAAAGAGTCTCGTGTATGAACAGCGAACCTGTCCTGACTGAGCACAAGGTCACGGTCTTGCTCATCGACGACCAGCCGATGATCGGCGAGGCCGTGCGCAGGATGCTCGCCGGCGAGCCCGACATCGTCTTCCATTACTGCCGGGATGCCACTCAGGCACTCGAGGAGGCGCGCCGGATCGAGCCGACGGTGATCCTCCAGGACCTGGTCATGCCCGAGATCGACGGCCTGACCCTGGTCAAGACCTTCCGGGCGGACGCGCGGACCCGGGAGATCCCCATGATCGTGCTCTCAACCAAGGAGGAGCCGACGGTCAAGGCCGAGGCATTCGCGCTGGGTGCCAACGACTACATCGTCAAGCTCCCCGATCGGCTCGAACTCCTGGCGCGGATTCGCTACCATTCCAAGGGGTATATCAACCTGCTCCAGCGGAACGAGGCCTATGATGCCCTGCTGGAGAGCCAGCGGCGGCTGGCGAACGAGATGAAACAGGCGGCGCATTACGTGCGCTCGCTCCTGCCCGAGAAGCTCAAGAAGGGGAATGTGCGGACTGACTGGCGGTTCGTCCCCTCGGCCGAGCTGGGCGGCGACTCGTTCGGCTACCACTGGCTGGATGACGAGCACTTCGCCGTCTTCCTGCTGGACGTCAGCGGCCACGGGGTCGGCTCGGCGTTGCTCTCGGTCTCGGCCATGAACGCCCTGCGCTCCCAGGCCCTGCCCCAGACCGATTTCCGCGCGCCGGCCCAGGTGCTGGCCGCGCTCAACAACGCCTTCCAGATGGACCAGCAGAATGGCCTGTTCTTCACCATCTGGTACGGCGTCTATCACCAGCCGACGCGGCGGCTCGACTATGCCGGGGGTGGGCATCCTCCCGGCCTGCTCGTGACCGGCCCGTCCGCCCAGACGACCAGCATGGAAGTCCTCCAGTCCGGCGGCCCCATGATCGGCGCCGTCCCCGACCTCGAGTATCAAAGCTCGAGCATCGAGCTGGGCGCCTTCGCCAAGCTGTATCTTTATAGCGACGGCGCCTACGAGATCGAGCGGACCGACAAGACCATGTGGCCGTTCGACGAGTTCCTCGGCTTCATGAGAGCCGGCCCGCACCAGGCCGTCGACGGCTCGAAGATGGACAGCCTCATCGCCCACGACCGGACGCTCCAGGGCCGCGACGAGTTCGCCGACGATTTCTCGATCGTCGAGCTGCAATTCCTGTGATCGGTTCACCACAAAATCCATGATTCATGGAGGAGAGAAGATTGAACCACGAAATCCATGATTCATGGAGGAGAGAAGATTGAACCACGAAATCCATGATTCATGGAGGAGAGAAGGTTTAACCACGAAATCCATGATTCATGGAGGAGAGAAGATTGAACCACGAAATACACGAAATACACGAAAAAAGCTAAAGACAAGATTGTCATACGGGCCAGATCGTGATTCAGTCTGCACTTGCCACGCCGCCCGGCTTTGGGTAGACCTCATCGACCGTGCGGAATTCCTGATTCGTTTCGTGGATTTCGTGGATTTCGTGGTGAAATCCGGATGTCTTCAGCGTGGCCGCGCCAGGGGAGCGAACCGGCGGATCAGCTCGGCGCGGTCGGGGGGATCGAATCCCAGGAGGGTCTGGAACTCGGCGCGCGCGGCTTCGAGATCTCCCAGGCGGAGCTCGGTCCGGACAAGGAGCTTGCGGGTCTCGAGGTCGGTGGGATCGAGCCGCAGGGCCGCGCGGCCGGCGGCGGCCGCGGCCGGCCAGTCGCGTTGATCGAAGCAGAGGGCGGCGAGATCGGTGCGGTAGGCGGCGCGCCAGGGGTTGAGGGCGATGACGTGCCGATAGCCGGCGATGGCTTCCTCACGTCGACCCGACCGGGCGGCCAGGTTGGCTGCTCCGACGATCGCGGACTCCCGGTCGGGCTGCCGGCTCAAGGCCCGCTGGTAGGCCGCCAGGCCCTCCGCGAGGCGATTGAGCCGGCCCAGCGCGGACCCCTTGGCCTCCCAGGCGGCCACGTCGTCCGGCCGGGACGCCAGCGCCGAATCCAGCAGGGGCAGGGCGATCGCCGCCGTCTCCGGACCAAGGTTGCTCAGGGCGATGCCCAGGTCCCGCTCGGCCCCGGCGCGCTGCGGCTCGTCCATCCGCTCGCGGTGGAACAGGACCAACGGTGGTTCGCCCCGGCGCGGATCTTCAGTCTTGGTCGAGGATCCCGGCGAAGGCGAGGCAGACAGCCCGGTGGGCCCTCCCGCGTCCGGCCGGCGGGGGATGCGATGATCGGTCGCCGCGGAATGGGCGATGTCGGAGGTCTCGAGGCGCGGCATGTGGCAGCCGGTGCAATCCTCGGCGCGGCCCCGCTGGCGCCGGACCGCCACCGGGAGGCGGCAGCCTCGATCGGCGTGGCACTCCAGGCAGCGATCCCGGTAGGCGCTGACTCGCTCCTCCGGCGCCGGTCGCTGATGAGGATCGTGGCAGGAGATGCATCCCAGCCGGCCTGCGCTGCCCTGGTAACAACGGCTGGCGCGCATCTGTTCGACCTGGCCGACGAAATGATCGGCGGCCGTCCACTCGGGTCGCTCGAACACCGACCAGACGCGATCAAACGGCAGCCCAGGCCGGAAGTCGTCATCGCGGCGGTCGAGCTTCACGACCCGCTGGCGGCCCAGCAAGTGGCATTGCTCGCAGACGGCGTCCCGCAGCGCGGGCTCGAGTCCAGCGGGGTTGACGATCGTGGTGTCCCGGCCGTCCACGAGGGTGGGGCGGTTCACATGGAGCTCGCCGGGCCCGTGACACCGCTCGCAGCCGATGGCGTGGCCCCGGAAGATCGGCGGCTGATAGCGGTTGAGCGTCCCCTCCACCAGTTCGACCCGGTTGGCGTGGCAGTACAAGCACAACGGGCCCACCGGCCGGTCGAAGTGGGCGTTCTGCCGCTGGTAGCCCGGCGAGAGGTCCCACCGCCGCTTCTGGACATACCAACTGATCGGGGATTGGAACAGGAAGCCGTCGCGCTCGATCAGGTAGCTGATCCCCTGACTGCCGGATCCGAGCACGAACTGGACCTCCGCTTCGTTGCGGGCGACGAGGCGTCCCGCCGAATCCCGCCGCGTCTCCTGGTGGAAGACCCGGCCCTCGCGCCGCTCGATCGAGTACTCCAGGCCGTTGGCTTCGAACAACGGCCGACCGCCGGCTTCGTCGCCGCCGGTCGCCGTGGCCGCATCGATCGGGGCGAGGGAACGGCCCATCGGGTGTTGGCGGTAGGTCGCGGCGATCTCCGCGTGGCAGCGGGCACAGGCAGCATCCCCCACGTAGCGAACTCCCGCGCGGGTGTTCGCATAGGGAGAGCCCTCGTCCCACAACGGGACGCTCCGCCGCGGGGGAGGCGAGGAGGAGGTCCGCCACGTGATGACGGCCGCCGCGGAGCCCACCACGGCCAGGACCGCGACCAGGAGCTGGATCGCCCGCCCTCGGGGCATTCCCGCCTGCGACTCGAACGGGATCGTGCGCGCCACGTGGCTCCTCCTCCGGCGACTCCACCTCATCGTTCTCACGCAGCCTGGCCGCAACGCGGCAGGAATCGGGGATTCCAGATTCCAGATTCCAAATTCAAAAATATAGATTTACCGATGTTTTCCATGTGGAATCTGGAATCCGGATAGGAGTTACGCGGTGGAAGCTTCCTGGACATCGCCGCCTGCTGCTCCGAGGCGTCTGGGCTGGATCGGCAAGGCCCAAGAGACGACCGGCGCATTGTTAACTCGCCGATCTTTCCAAACGCCGGGGTGGCCGGAAGGCCAACTGCGTAACTCCTATGGAATCTGGAATCTGGAATCTGGAATCTGGAATCTGGAATCTGGAATCTGGAATCTGGAATCTGGAATCCGGAATCGGGCACCCCTCCCGGGCCGCGCCGTGGAGCGGCGTTACGGAAATTCTAGTGGACGGCGGAGCCGGGGTCCACCGGCGCCGGCCCGGGGCCTTCTCGCCGACGTCGCCAGGCGGTATAAACGAAGGAGGGCCGGCCGTGCCGGCCCAGGGTGGTGCGAGTCGGGAGTGGTTCGAGATCGATGAAGCGCGGATTCCCTTACCCTGTGGACGGAGTCGATCCGGGCGCGCGGCGGTTGTCGCTGACGCGGCGCTATTTCTTCCGCGACTGCGGCATTGGAGTCGGCAAGATCGCCCTGGCAAGCCTGCTGGTCGAGGCGCGGGCTGGGAACTCGGCTGCGGGGGCGGACGCGGAGCGCGCGCCCGGGCCTGGCTCGGCGCGGATGGCGAGTCATCCCCTGGCACCCCGGCCGCCGCACTTCGCGCCGAAGGCTCGCCGCGTCATCTACTTGTTCATGGCCGGCGCGCCCAGCCAGCTCGACCTCTTCGACCATAAGCCGGCCCTGGGCAAGTATGACGGCCAGCCGATCCCGGCCGAGGTCGTCAAGGATCAGCGGTACGCGTTCATCCGGCCCGATGCCAGCCTGATGTCGGCGCGGTACCGCTTCGCGCGGCACGGCCAGTGTGGTGCCGAGCTCTCCGAGATGCTGCCGCACCTGGCCCGGGTGGTCGACCAGATCGCGATCGTCAAGTCCGTGCACACCGACCAGTTCAACCACGCTCCGGCGCAGATCTTCCTCAACACCGGCAGTCCCCTGCCCGGGCGACCCAGCATGGGCGCCTGGGTCTGCTACGGGCTGGGGAGTGAGTCGTCCGACTTGCCGGGTTTCGTCGTCCTCTCGTCGGGGTCGGGGATCAGCGGGGGCGCGGCCAACTGGTCCAGCGGGTTCTTGCCGACGGCCTACCAGGGCGTGCCGTTCCGCTCCCAGGGGGACCCGATCCTCGACGTCGCCAGTCCGTCGGGCTTCGACCGCCGGTTACAGCGCGACTCGCTCGACCTGATCGGCGAGCTGAACCGGCACCACCTGGGGGCCATCGGCGACCCCGAGATCGCCACGCGGATCAGCTCCTACGAGATGGCGTTCCGCATGCAGCAGAGCGCCCCGGAGCTGATGGACCTCTCGGGCGAACGACCCGAGACCCTGGCCCTCTACGGCGCCACCCCGGGCCGGCGCTCCTTCGCCAACAACTGCCTGCTGGCCCGCCGCCTGATCGAGCGGGGCGTGCGGTTCGTGAATCTCTACCATGAAGGGTGGGACCACCACTCGGACGTCGCCGGGGGCCTGAAGGTCCAGTGCGGCCAGACCGACCAGGCCGCCGCCGCGCTGATCCTCGACCTGAAGCAGCGCGGGCTGCTGGACGAGACCCTGGTCGTCTGGGGCGGCGAGTTCGGCCGCACCCCGATGGTCGAGTCCAACGCCGCGCTGGGCCGCCGCATGGGCCGCGATCATCATCCCCAGGCCTTCACCATGTGGCTGGCGGGCGGCGGGATCCGGCCGGGCCTGACCCTGGGCCGCACCGATGACCTGGGCTTCCACGTCGTGGAGGACCCCGTCCACGTCCACGACCTCCAGGCCACCATCCTCCACCTCCTGGGGTTGGACCACACCAGGCTGACCTACAAATACCAGGGGCGATTCTTCCGCCTGACTGATGTCCATGGGAATCTCGTGACGAAGCTCCTGGCCTGAGACGAACCGGCCTGAAAGGCCGTTGGTAGTTTCCAATTGAGGTTCAACGTGAGATTCTCACGCATCACGGTGAATCCTGATCAGATGGGGGGGGTACCTTGCATCCGGGGCTTGCGCATCCCGGTGGCGACGGTCGTCGGCATGGTGGCCGATGAGATGACCACGGCGGAGATCCTCGCGGCCTATCCCGACCTCGAGGCCGAGGACATCCGCGAGGCGTTGTTCTTTGCGGCCGAAACGGTGCGCGAGCGTGAGCTTCCCCTGGTAATGGTCCCATGAGGGTCCTGGTTGATAACGCCCTCTCCCCCGATGTGGCTCGAGGTCTGTCGGACGCCGGGCATGACGCAATCCATGTGCGGGACATCGGTCTGGGCTCCGCAGCCGACCCGGTGATCTTCGAGCGGGCGGCCGCCGAGGATCGCATTGTGATCTCGGCTGACACCGACTTCGGCACGCTCTTGGCCGTCCGCCAGGCGAGTCAACCATCCGTCGTGTTGATCCGCGGTGCGACGCCGCGACGGCCTGCGGACCAGGTCACTCTCCTTCTGGCCAATCTGCCGCAGGTCGAGGTTGATCTGCTGGCGGGCGCGATCGTCGTCATCGAGCCGGCGCGCCTCAGAGTTCGTTCACTCCCGATCTTCGGCAGCCCTTGACGCCTCAGAGGAGGACCGAGGTTGAATGGGCGATCATTGGCAGAAAACATCGCAAGAAACTGATCGTCGAAGGTGAGGAGTTCCCGCTATGAAAACGATGTCTCTGACGGACGCCCAGACCCAACTGGCTCAATTGGTCGACGCGTTGGAAGAAGGCCCGGTGCTGCTGCTGCGCAAGGGTCAGCCCTGTGCCGCGCTGGTTGGCTTGGACGAGCATTTCGACCGGGAAGCATTCTCGCTGGGGCGGAACAAATCTCTGCGACGGCTGGTCGACGAGGCGTGCCGCAAAACGAAAGAAGGGGGCGGAATCCCGTTCTCCGAGACTCTCAAGGAAGTCGACCAGCAACATCCCGCCCAGAAGAAGCGGCCGGCCCGGCCGCGTGCCAAGGATCCCGCAGCGCGCTGAGGCATCAGTCAACGGGCTGCGCCCTTTCGCTCCCCCGGGACTTTCCAGACAATAGTCGGGTAGTCGAGCCAGGCGCATCGAGGAGAGGGGCTGCGATGGACACGAATTCCGGATTGACGCGACGGGACGCGCTGAAGGCGGCCGGGGCCGCGGGGATCGCCGTCGGGATGGCCGAGGCCGGCGCCCGGGCCGGCGATGCCTCGGCCGCGGTGCCCCCGCTGCCCCACGCGGCACCGAAGGACATCGGGATCGACGCGCGGCGGCTCCAGGTGGCCTACGACCTTCTGGAGCGATGGACGACCGGCCCCGACGCGCCGATCCCGGGCGGTGCCATCCTGGTGGGCCGCGCGGGAACAATCGTGCCGCCGCGGTTCTTCGGCCGCCAGGGACCGGAACCGGACGCGCCCCCGATCCGCCCCGACGCCATGTTCCTGCTGGCCTCCATCACCAAGCCGATCACCTACATGGGGGGCATGATCCTGGTCGAGCGCGGGCTGCTGAACCTGAACGACCGCGTGACTCGCTATATCCCGGAGTTCGCCGCACACCGGAAGGAGGAGGTCCTCGTCCACCACTTGTTCACGCACACCTCCGGGCTGCCCGATATGTTGTCGAACAACATGCAACTGCGGCGCGAACACGCTCCGTTAAGCCGGTTCCTCGACGGCGCCATCCGCGACACCGCCCCCTTGTTCCGGCCGGGGACACGGCTCAGCTATCAGAGCATGGGCACGGCGGTCGTGGCCGAGATCATCCAGCGGCTGTCCGGCCTGCCGATCGCCGCTTTCTTGCGGCGCGAGATCTTCGAGCCGTTGGCAATGACGTCGACCGCCCTGGGGTCGCGCGGCTTTCCCCGCGAGCGGCTGGTGCGGGTGCAAGTCCCCGATGAGCAGGCGGGGACCGACTTCAGTTGGAATAGCGAGTACTGGCAAACCTTGGGGGTTCCCTGGGGCGGCCTGTTCAGCACGCCCGAAGACTTCGCCATCATCTGCCAGTTGATGCTGGCGGGAGGCCGTTACGGCGGCGTGCGGTTATTGTCGCCCGCCACGGTGACGCTGATGACCACCAACCGCCTCGAAGACCTGCCGGATCTCCCCGAACCGGTTCGCCGCACGCAGCCGTGGGGCCTGGGCTGGCGGTTGAACCATCTGGCCATGCCGGAGAGCTGGGGAGACCTCCTCGGTCGACACGTCTTCGGCCACACCGGTGCCACGGGCACCCTGGTGTGGATCGACCCTCGGATCCAAGCGTTCTGTATCCTGCTGACCTCGGCCCCGTATGCCAGGGCCCCGTGGCGGCTGGTCCACTTGTCCAACGCCGTCGCCGCTGCGTTCGTGTGATCGCACTGGATTCCCTTGCCAGAGCGGAGGTCAGGCTTTAGCCTGACTTGATGAGAAGAGTCAGGCTAAAGCCTGACCTACGGGAGAGCCTCATGCTCACGACCGCAACGACTCGGCGGGCGACCCCGGACGAGAGCCCCGCAGCTCCCTTCCCTCCGATCCCGCGCCGGCCGCTGGGCCGCACGGGCTACGACGTGACGCAGTTCGCCCTCGGGGGCGAGGGCGTCCTCCGGACTCATGGCCGGATGGCCGAGGCGGTGGCCGTCATCCACCGGGCGCTCGACCAGGGGGTCAACTACTGCGACACGGCGCCGGCCTATGCCGGCAGCCTCGATTATTACGGTGCCGCGCTGGGCGAGCGGCGTCGGGAGATCTTCCTGGCCTCGAAGACGCACGACCGGACCCGGGATGGCTCGCTCCGGCTGCTGGAGGAGAGCCTGAAGCGGCTGCGCACCGATCACCTGGACCTCTGGCAGCTCCACGACCTGCGCACGCCCGGAGACCTGCGCGCGATCTTCGGCCGCGGCGGCGCGCTGGAGGCCTTGATCGAGGCGCGGCAGGAGGGGCGCGTGCGGTTCCTCGGTCTGACCGGCCACCACGACCCGGCCATCCTGCTCGACGCCATGGGCCGGTTCGACTTCGATACCGTGCTGGTGGCCCTCAACGCGGCCGACGTCCATCGCTTGTCCTTCGTCCGGACGGTGCTGGTGGAGGCCGGCCGGAAGGGGATGGGCGTCATCGGCATGAAGGTCTACGCCGCGGGGAACCTGGTCCGCGCCGGCGCGCAGGGGCTGGCGACGGCCGAGGCCATGGGCTACGTCCTGAGCCTCCCGGGGGTCTCGACCGTGATCATTGGCTGCTCCAGTCCGGAAGAGGTCGATGAGAACGCCCGGATCGCCCGCGAGTTCCGACCCTTCGATGAACCGGCACTGCGGGCGCTGGAACAACGCACCGGACCGGGAGCCGGCGTCTTCGCCGGGTACAAGCGACCGGGGTAAGGACGTGGTGCATCCCGTGGAGCGAGCGATGGGGGGAACGGGTCGGCTCTGGGCCTGGGCAATCGCCGCACTGATGGCTTTGGCCGGGACCGGGGTCGTGGTGGGGCGTTGGGCGTGGCGGGGGAGGGACCTGGTCGCCGAGGCGCGGGGGGCTTACGCGCGGGGGGACTGGGACCGGGCCGCGGCCCTGGCCCGGCGGCAGCTCCGGCGGCACGGCGACGACCCGGAGGCGCTGCGGATCTACGCGCGGGCATCCGCCCGGCTGGGCCGCGATGAGGCGGCCAGCAGCATTTATAAGGACCGGCTCGGCGCCGAGCGGATGGAGCCCGAGGATTACTTCCTGGTGGGCCTGGGCCTGGTGCGCCTCGGCCGGAACGAGACGGCGCTGAAGCTCTGGGAGAAGGCGGCCCGCGCGGGCCCGGACTATCCAGACCTGCTGGGCAGCCTGGCGCAGCAGGCCATCGCGCTGGGGCACCTCGAGGAGGCGGATGCGGCCGCCCGGAGGCTGGCGCGACAACCTGGCTGGGAAGCGCGCGGCTGGCTGCTGCTGGGGGAAGTCCAGCATGCCTTGGATCATCCCGAGGGCGCGGCCGAGGCGCTGGCCCAGGGCCTGCGGCTCGACCCCGACGCCCGCGGCGTCCCGCTCGCCGCGTCGTACTATCGCCGGCTGCTGGCACGAAGCTGGCTCCGACTGGGGCGTGCGGCCAAGGCTCAGGAGCAATTGAACACGGTCCTGGCCGGCGCGCCTGGGGATCGGGAGGCCCACCGGCTTCTGAGCCGAGCCTTTTTGCAACAGGGCCGGATCGAGGATGCCGCCGCCGCGCTCCAGCGGGCCGGTTCGGATCCTGCCCAGAATCTCCTGACGCCCGAGCCCGGTCCGTACGTGGGGGCCGCGCGTTGCGCCGCGTGTCATCGGGACATCAGCCGGACGTATTCGCACACGCGCCACGCCCGGACGTTCCACCGCGGTCCCGCGCTGCTCGAGCTGCCGATGCCCGAGCACCCGCTCACCGACCCCGATGACCCCCGGGTCACGCTCACGTTCCGGCGCGACGGGCCGCGGATCCGGGTCGAGACCCGCACGAAGGACCAGGTCCTCGACACGGTGGTCGCCTATGCCTTCGGCACGCGCGACCGCTACGTCACGATGATCGGCCGCGACGACGAGCAGACCGACCGCGCGGTGCGGCTGTCGTACTACCGCACGGCCAGTGGCTCGGGCTGGGACCGGACCTCCGGCGACGTTGGTGCTCCGGACCCGAATGAGAACGTCCGGGGCCGGCCGATCGAGGTCCGCGACGGCGTCGTCCGCTGCCTGCACTGTCACGTGACCCGGCCTCGGGAATTCCGCGACCCGCCGCCGGAGGTCGCCGGCCCCGAGGCCGCCGACCCGGCCATCGGCTGCGAACGCTGTCACGGGCCCGGCGGCAATCACCTCAAGGCGATCGCGGCGGATTTCCCCGACCGGGCGATCGCGGTCGTCCGCGCCGGGACCGCGCCGGCGGAAGCGGTCAACGCCCAGTGCGCCGAATGTCACACGGTCGACTTCCACTCCCTCATCGCCGCCGCGCCGGAGGATCCCCTCTACGTCCGCTCCCCCGGCATGACCCTGACCTTCAGCAAGTGCTTCACCGGCAGCGGCGGCAGCCTGAGCTGCTTGACCTGCCACGATCCCCACCGCGAGGCGGAGAAAACCGCGTCCTTCTACGAGGCGAAGTGCCTGGACTGCCACGCGCGGCAGGGCACCGGGGCCACGCTGCCTGCCGGCCGTCAGACCGCTTGCAAGATCAACCCGACCCAGGACTGCCTCAACTGCCACATGCCCAAGGTCCCCGTCGCCGGGCTGCACACGACCCTGACCGACCACTACATCCGGGTTCACCGGCGCGCGGGGCCGACATCGCGGCCGTAGTGTGGCCTCAAGCCGCGGCGTGCCGGAACGAGGCCGACCACGAGCGAGCCGAGGTGCTAGGATGGACGTCGGCGGCGGGGCGTCCCAGCCCCGAGAGCCGCTCCTGGCACCGTTCCTCCCCTGGGCACCTTTCCTGCCCTGCTCCCTTTCCTACCGCTGGCTTCCGATGTCGTTTCCGTCGGCACTGGGTTCACATCCAGCAACCGGCGCTTGTTGTAGTGAGCGGCGAAAGACTGCTTGGTCTCGTCGTCGAAGAAGATGATGACAACATACGCTTCATCGCCAAGGGGATCGGGCAGCCAGGCCGCCACCAACCTGGGCATCCCTTCCCCAGTGGTAATCCCAGACTGTTGGCACACATCGTTGACCAGGACCCACTGACCTGGGCCCTGATCCCTGAGCAGCCTGAGCGGAAAGGCCTCGGTCCTCCTCAGTGTGACCAAATCGGCGCAGAAGTTCATCAGATCGTCGTGGTCGCTCTCGTCTTCCATCAGCGAGACCCCTGCTGAACGAAATCCTTCAGATTCTGCAACTCGGCCGCAGTCGCCTGCCGGATCGTGCCGTCTCGAAGCCGCCCTCGGTGGGCGGCTTCTGGTCGATTGAGCGATGTGACATGCTCACCGTTGGGTTCGATGATGTGTTCGCGGCCCTTCGGCCCGCGCACCACGAACCGACCGTCCTCGGGGTGGACGAAGACATCTCCTGGCCCGGCACGTTGCACATCGTTCACAACCTGCCCGACCGGACGGCCCTGTTGGGAGCGGATCTTGGCGTGCTCGCCTCGAGTGATGCCTGGCCGATCCTGGGGAGCGCCTGTTCCACCCGCGTTTCCGACCGACATAGGGATCGTGTGCCGAGCGAGCCACCGTACCCGCCTGCGACCATGGCGACCCCGACGGTCGGGACGGCCGGCGTTGCTGCCGTCCCGACCGCCAGAGTATCACGGGCCTGGACAGAGAATCCAGTGGCTCGGGTTCTTGCGTCCTTGCGGCCTCCGCGCTTGCCCGGCCGCGAAGCCCAGAGCCCGGATCCGAGATCAAATCCCATAACGTCTCGCGCAGCGCTGGGGTAACTCATCGACCTCTTTTCGCTCAACCAACCAGGCTTTCAAGAACTCAAACGCTTGCTCAAGATTCTCAAAGGTGCCCGCCTCGCTCCACGCTCCTCGGAACGCACTGGCAGACCGCTCCAGACACTTGGGCAACACCGAGATGGCCCCCTGCATGTTGTAATGCAGCGTTCCCAGCGGTTCCTGGGCAGGGCCGGTCCCAGGTAACGCATCCTTTCGCCAAAACCAGATCCATCGCCGGTCCTTGATAAACACATCATCATTACGGAGCGGCTCCAGATCGACTCCCTGCTCTTGAGCAAGGTGGACAAGTTCCTCTGCGACCGCTCGTGAGTTTTCGATGGGATCCATTTTCCAACGTCCTCTCACTCTGACCAAGGATGATGCCGTTACTCGATCAGTAGCCATCTCGGAGTGGAATTGCTGGCGGTGGTACCCCACATCAAATTGCCCCCAGCATCGGGTATTTGGGGAAGGAAGTCTTGCAGTACCTGCGCTCTCTGGGCCATGTCGGGCGGCGTGGTCGTGGGAAGAACCTGCTCTTTGGCCAGCCAACCCTGCTGGGGATCAGCAGGGGCCTGAGCCTGGACCACGTTGTCGGGACGGATCGCCCGAGCCTTCTCCAGATTCTGAAATTCGTTTCGGGCTTGGAAGGGGGATGTGCCACCCATGTGGAACTCCTTCACCACCCAACCTGGCTGATCGAGGTTTTCGTAGACGATCCCCTCCGCCCCCCTGCCCAGTTCGGCTCCAATCGGAGGCATTCTCCCCGGGCCCGACGTGTTCGGCACGAGCACCTGCCTCTCCCCCACCGCTGCGGGCGCGGTGGCCTTCGCGGCCGCAGGCCCTCAGCCCACTGCTTGGGCTGCGGCCCGCCTGGGTAGCCTGTTACCGAGCGCGGATGACCGAGGCGAGGCCGATCGCGAGCGTGCCGAGGCACTTAAGTCTGATCCCTTGGACCAGGCAGATCATCCCTTGATCCACGGCGAACCTCCATCCACTCGAGGACCTTGTCCCTGAGATCGTGCATCAGGGCATCTCTTGTTTTGAGAACCGGCTCCGAGTTCAGATCGGCATCAACGAACAGCGCGCTCGGTCGATGAGTGAGGCGAAGATACCCGCGACCGCCGATCAATCTGGCATGATAGATCGTCACGTCGTTTTCGTCGAAACCGCTCATGTCAATATCCCGGTATGTTCTCGATCCCCTTGGCTTCGCCCTGATCCCAGGTCCCCCGAGTGGAAGTGCCGGGTGCTTCAGGTGGCGGCAACCATGGCATCGAGGCGATCCAGCGCTCGATCATCCAGGGCCACAAACGGCGTCGTGGAGTCGAATGCCTGCCACCCTCGGACCTTGGCCGGGATGCCCACCCGATCGACGTTGATAAAGCCGTGTTCTGTGGAGAAGCGACCGCCACGCTCGTAGAAACGGATCAGCGGCTCGAATGGCTCGGGGAGCTTGTGCCCGGCCACTGCCTCAGCCCGGCACTGCTCCAGCCTTTGCCAGTGCAAGTACCAGATGCACGTTTTCTTGATGGTTGGCCAGAGCGAAAACGGCTGCAAAGCCGCTTCCAGTCGCTCGACGACGCGCGGCTCGGCACGCACTGCCGGTGCGATGAGACTGGCCACGTCGAAAAACGGCCAGTGGTCGGTCGCCTCGAGACACTTTGCCCACAAAGCCGCACGCCGCAGGTACTCCCTCATCAAGGCAACATGGGATTCCTGGCCACGTTCAGCGACGGTCCCCCAATTGATCGCGAGCAGACGTCTCAAAGCCTCATTTTCGGTATCAGTGGCATACATCAGGGTGACTTCCCGATCCCAAGGACCGTGGGATAATGGCCGTAGGGGTCATCGGGGAAGCCCGGTCGAGGCGCCAAGTCGTGTGCCCCGAAAGCCTCGGGCGTTGGCCGGTAAACCCAAACCCCGTCCTCTTGGACCCAGGCACGCGGATCGGCGCTCCGGTACGGATACTCTCCATGCCGCATTAGGGCTCTCTCCACATATTCATGACCGATCACGCACCGGAGAACCGCAACCTCATCGGCGGCCAGGGGTACCCCCCTGCCGGCCGCTCTCGTCCAGAGTTCGGCAATTTCTGGGTCAGCGGTGAACCTCATGCTGACTGTCTGATTGGGTCCAACTGCGATTTCGTGCGTATCCAAGAACAGATGCTGGCGAACAGAACGAACCACATCTTCCGGGGCACCCGTGGCCTGGGCAACCCGACTGATATCTCCTCTCATGCGCCGGATAGCGGCATACAGGGCCTCGGCTTGTGCGCCGGAGATGCCTTCGCCGGCCCCTGTCATCCCGTTCAACGTCGCAGCCGCACTGGCCCTCCCGGTTTCGGCTCCTGCTGCCGCCCGCTGTACGGCGCACCGCCAAGCGACCATTATACCGCCGCCCGGCACCGATGGCATCCCAACGATGACGTTGGCGTCGAATCCGTCCCAGCCACGCGCGCCATGAGCCGAGGGCGTTTCCAGCAAACCCAACGCGCGGCTAGAATCGTCTGGGAGGACGGGATTGGTTCGCCCTGCCGGCCGCAGGTCGGTAAGCCTGCTGAGGCCGGAGCCGATGCGGCGCGGGAGCAAACGCGACATGACGACTGCGAGTCGGGTCCATCCCGGGAAGCGACGCACGCGAACTGCGATGGCGGTTCTGGTCCTGGCTGCGGGTCTGGGCGGTGCCTGTCTGTGGTGGGGCTGGTCCTGGCTCGTTCCCAGCTCGTTGGCGCGCGGGGTTTCGGCCTACAACCGGGGTGATTGGCAGGAGGCGGCCCGGTTGGCGCAAGAGCGTCTCGCCGCGGCGCAGGACGACCCGAAGGCGCTGCGCCTGCTGGCGCGGTCGGCGGTCCGCCTGGGCCGCTTCCCGGTGGCGCGGTCGCTCTACGATCGCCTCGGTCCGCACGACCTGGAGGCCGAGGACTACTGCGTGCTCGGCCTGGGTTGGAACCTCGCCGGGGAGCCGCTCGAGGCCGAGAAGGCCTTGCACGCGGCGCTCCAGGCCGATCCCGATCACGCGGAGTCGCTCCACCTGCTGGGCCTGGCCGCGTTCCAGCGCGGCCAGGTGTTCGAGGCCACTCAGGCCGCGGGGCGGCTGGCCCGGCGACCCGGCTGGGGGGCGCGGGCCGAGCTCCTGCTGGGGATGATCCGGGCCTCGGACCACGACCCGGCCGGCGCCGCCGCGGCGCTGGCGCGCGCCCTGGAGCAGGACCCCGCGATCCGGCTGACTCCTTCGGACCCGTTCAGCACCCGGAGGCTCCTGGCACGCACCCTCTTGCAGGCCGGTCGACCGGCCGAGGCCCGCGCGAGCTTGCGCCCCGCGCTGGACTCCGGAGCGGATCGCGAGGCCGAATGGCTCTGGAGCCGAGCCGAGCTCCTGGCGGGGAATCCGGACGGGGCCGCCGCGGCCCTGGCCCGGTCCGGCTCGTACCGTGCCGAGCATGCGCTGGAGCCGGAGCCGGCTCCCTACGTCGGCGAGGCCCGTTGCGCCGGGTGCCACCCCGACGTCGCCCGCACCGCCCGCGCCAGCCGGCATGCGCGGACCTTCCGGCGCGGCCGGGACCTGGCCGACCTGCCGCTGCCCGATCGCCCGGTGACCGACCCGGACAATCCCCAGGTCAGCCACACCCTCAGGCGGGTCGACGGCCAGGTCCAGGTCCACACCCGCGTCGCCGATCGGATCCTCCGCGCGGTGGTCGACTACGCCCTGGGCTCGATGGACCGCTACATCTCCCTGGTCGGCCACGACGAAGAGGGGCAAACCCGTACCTTGCGGCTCTCGTACCATCGCAGCGCCGAAGGATCGGGGTGGGATCGTACCAAGGGCCATGCGGTGCATCCGGCGCGCGTCGACGACTTCCTCGGGGAGCGCTTCAGCTCAGCCGACGAGCAGCAGGAGTGCCTGGTCTGTCACACTACCAGCTCCCGGGCGATCCGCCAGCAGGTCGGGCCCGAGGCCGCCGACCGGGCGATCGGCTGCGAGCGCTGCCATGGTCCGGGCGGTCTGCACCTGGCCTCAATCGCGGCCAGGTTTCCGGACGCGGCGATCGCCAATCCCGCCCAGGCTGCTCCCAAGGAGATCAACCAATCCTGCGGCGGCTGCCACAGCCAGCATTTCCTGGCGATGCCGTCGGCGCGGACTGCCCCCGACTGGACGCGCTTCCCCGGCTCGACGCTCCCCCAGAGCCGTTGCTACACCGAGAGCGGCGGGGCCTTGAATTGCGTGACCTGCCACGACCCCCACACCAACGCCGAGTCCTCCCGGCCCTACTACGAGGCGAAGTGCCTGTCCTGCCACGCCACGTCGTCGACCCGAGGCCACGCGATGCCCATCCCGTCGGGTCAGACCGACGCCGCGTTTCGATCGCCGTGCCCGGTCAATCCGCGCCGCGACTGCCTCGACTGTCACATGCCCAAGGTCCGATACGACTGGCTGCACGCGGACTTCACCGATCACTATATCCGGGTTCATCGCCCCTCGGACCCAACCCCGTGACGGATGGCGACCGGCCGCGGCGCGCGGACCTCGGCCGGATTCACACCTCAGATGTCACCTTGGGTTTCTCGGACGGAAGCGGCCCGGGCACGAGCAGGGCCACGGTGAGGGCGGCCCCGACGCTGACCAAAAGCCGGGCCATCAGTCGGGTCGGCCAGGTCTCGGAGATCGGGTAGTTGGTGTTCGCGCTGGGGAAGACCATCGCCCCAATCAACTCGAAAGCCAACGCTCCCAGCACGGCTCCGACCCAACCGGCGACCAGGGATCGACCGGCCGAGCGCGATTCACCCAGCCCGACGGCGAACGCCAGCCCGGCCGCGGCTCCCAGCAGCCCCCAGATCAGGCTGTGCATGACCATCGCGATGATCAGGTCGTATTCAAAGTAATCATACCGCATCGAGATGAATTTGGGTAAGACAGCCAGGGAGATGCCTGCACCCAGGGCCAGGCCCAGCAGCGACCCGATCAACCCGCCGGTGACCGCCCCGGCTCCCGAGCGGCGCGCCAGGCCCCCTGCGATCCCCAGGCATCCCCCCAGGCACAAGCCCAGGACGCCGAAGGCGATCGCCCCGTTCCGCGCGTCCGCCACCGTGTTGGTCGCCCGATTGCCGACCATCACGATGCTGCCCATGAGGTTCTGCGCGACCTTCTCGGCGGGGATCAACTCGTAGGTCGCCTCGCCGATCCCGAACGCGACGAGCCCCGCCAGCAACCCGGCGAGGATCGCCAGCCACCGCGCCCGGCCGTACCGGCCTGGATCCGCCACCGTCCCGGGAGGTGACTGCGGCGCCTCCCGGACATCCTGGCCGGCCGACGGCCCGTCGAGGTCGTTTGGATTCATGATGGTCCCTCCCCTGGCTGGAGGTGTCGCGGCCGACGACCCCCTTCAAGGCTTCGAAGCTCCCCCACCTGGATGCAGGTATGCCGACGTCGGGGCGGCTCCTTCCGGACCCGGCTCACGCAGTGTAGCACAAACTCTCCGCCGCCAGAGCGCCCTCCCCCGAGAACCCCGTTTCCCGTCAGGCTGCCGGAGCTGGTCCCGGAGGGCGGCCCCGGAGCGATTCCTTGTAAGAGCCTGTTCCGAAAGCTCTTTATCCCCTCGATACACCCTGGCGCCGCCCCCAACCCCCGGCTGTGCCGGGGGTTGGGGGCGGCGCCAGGGTGTAGGGCTCGGTGGGTTTGGGTGGCCTGGTCAG
>JAJPJC010000489.1 GCA_021324445.1 Isosphaeraceae bacterium | reverse complement strand
GCCGAGCCGCGGGGCGAGGAGTCCGGCGATCGCCAGCGCGTTGTCCCGCACGACCTCCGCCGAGAGCCGGAACCGCGGCCCGCGGGCCAGCAGGCGATTCTCCGGGTCCTGGGCCAGCAGCGCCGGCGACACACGCGATGCCTGTCGATACGTCGCACTGGTCACGATCAGCCGGTGCAACGTCTTGACGTCCCAGCCGCTGCGGACCAGCTCGGTGGCCAGCCAGTCGAGCAACTCGGGATGAGACGGCGGCTCGCCCTGGATGCCGAAGTTCTCTGCGGTCTTCACCAACCCCACGCCGAAATGGTGCTGCCAGATCCGGTTGACCTCGACGCGGGCGGTGAGCGGATGCTCCGGCGAGACGAGCCACTTCGCCAGGCCGAGCCGGTTGCGGGGTACCCCCGAGGGCAGGCCCGGCAGGCAAGAGGGCGTCCCCGGCCGGAGCGGCCGCGTCTTGTCGGGCTGGTCGTACTGGCCGCGCTTCAGCGGGTACATCGGGCGGGGCTTCGGCAGGTCCTCCATCACCATCACCGAGGGGATCGTCTTCTCGAACTCGGCCCGCTGCTTCACCAGGGCGTCGGCGTGAGCCGTGGTCCCGTACGCCCGCGCGACCGAGATCGCCAGGTCGAACTCACCCAGCCGTCGCGTGTCCTCCGCGCGGGGCAGGACGATCAGCGGCGGCACGTTGCCCTTCGTCTCGGTGTAGACGCCCTTCTCGTTGATGCTGTTGAAGAAGCCGAAGAACTGGTAGAACTCGGTCTGTGAGATCGGGTCGTACTTGTGGTCGTGGCAGCGGCAGCAGCCCATCGTGAGGCCCAGGAACACCGTCGCCGTCGTCTCGATCCGGTCCACCGCATTCTCGACGCGCCACTCCTCGTCGATCGAGCCCGCCTCGGTGACGGTCCGGTTGTTCCGGTTGAAGCCGGTGGCGATCCGCTGGCCCGGGGTGGCACCCGGGAGGAGGTCGCCGGCGATCTGCTCGACGGTGAACCGGTCGAATGGCTCGTTGGCGTTGAACGCGGCGATCACCCAGTCGCGCCAGGGCCACATGGTCCGGGCGAAGTCGTTCTGGTAGCCGTTGGTATCGGCGTAGCGGGCGCCGTCGAGCCAGTCCATCGCCATTCGCTCGCCGTAGGCGGGCGAAGCCAGGAGCCGGTCCACGAGCCGCTCGTAGGCATCCGGCGATCGATCCGACAGGAAGGCCTCGAGCTCGGCCGGAGACGGGGGCAGGCCCGTGAGATCGAGCGAGACGCGCCGGATCAGCGTGGCCTTCTCGGCCGGCGGCGAATGAGGAACCCTCTCCGTCTCCAGTCGAGCGAGTATGAAGGCGTCGATCGGGTTCCGGATCCAGCCGCGTTCCCGGAGATCCGGTACCCGATGGCGCCGCGGGGGTTCGAAGGCCCAGTGCCGGCTCCAGTGCGCGCCCTGGTCGATCCACTTCCTGAGCAGCTCGACCTGATGGGGCGTGAGGGTCTTGCCCGACTTCCGAGGCGGCATCACCTCGTCGGGGTCCGTGCTGACGATCCGGCGGATCACTTCGCTCTCCCCGCTCTTACCCGGCACGATGACCGGATCCTGCGTGCGGAGGGCCCCCTCCTTCACGTCGAGCCGCAAGTCGGCCTTGCGAGTCTTGGAGTCCGGACCATGGCAGAGGAAGCAGTTCTCCGAGAGGACGGGCAGGATATCGCGGCGGAAATCCACCTTGTCCTGATCGACACTTCGGGCACTCACCGGGATGGTGCCGCACAGCAGGCTCACCAGCAGGGCCAGACCAGCCATACGCGAGGCCGCGCCGGGGACGATGCCACCGAGGGCATGGACAGACTTCGACGATTCCGCACACATGCGTCGCAGGGACTCGCTCTGGGGAGGCAGGATGAAACAGGCGGGAGGTTCGCTCGCATCCATTATCACCCCCGCCTGCTCCCGGGGCAAGGTCTGAAGGATCGGGGAGCCCTCAATGCGTCGAACCTCCAGGCCGCCCGGCGGACACCCAATCGATGCCCTGGATCACCAGCCGTGACAGGTTCGGATCGCGAAGCGGGTCCTTCTTGTTTGGGCCGAAATCGCGATGCCCCATGGTCGTATGGAAGACGCGGCCCTTGCCAAACATCCGCGTCCAGGCGACCGGCCACGTGGTCCCCTGGTATTCGACCGTGGCCAGCGGCCGGACATCGGGCATGAGCTGGAGTTGATAGTAGAGCTCGTCCTCGACCGAGAAGTCCGAGAGGCCCCTCGTCACGGGGCTCGACGTGTCCACTATCTTGACCGTGAAGGTCCCCTTCTTGGTCTTGCCGTCGGGCAGTCCGAAATGGGAGAAGACGCCGCCGAGCATCTCCTTCCAGGTGGGGAGCCAGTCGGCCGCCGCATTGTCGCCCCCGTGGATCGAGACGTAGCCGTGGCCCGATCGGACGTACTCGAACAGCGCCTCCTGCTGGGCCTGGCTGAACTTGAACTCGGGGTCGCGGCGGTCGGCGTTGACGATGATCAGGTCGTACTTGCGGATGGCCGGCGTCTCGAGGATGGCCGCATCCTCCCCGATGGTGACTTCGAACCGGCCGGTATCCTCCAGGGCGTTCGCCAGGTAGAATGCCTGGTCGCGATATCCGTGGTGCTGTCGCTTCCCTCCGGTCAGGAAGAAGACCTTCGCCCCGCCCGGCGCGTACTTCTGCGCCGGGGCCGGCGACGGGAGGAGGCAGGACGATGCCAGGAGCAGGCCGATGAGGGAATGTCGCTTCACGGGATTGGCTCCTACACGGCCCGCCCACCTGGTAGGATCAGCTCGGTGGGATCGGCCGGATTGGGCTGGGACGATCTCAGCGGGG
>JAJPJC010000521.1 GCA_021324445.1 Isosphaeraceae bacterium | reverse complement strand
TTGTAGGGTGGGTGCAACCCACCAACGCAAAGCCCTGGTAATACTGATGATCGGTGGGTTTCACCCACCCTACGAAATCGACCTCCGACCCTTTCGGAACAGACTCTCAATCGGAATGGCAGATTCCAAATTCCCGATTCATCCCCATTTGGAATCTGAGATCTGTCATTTGGGACAACCCAAGAGGAATGACGGATTCCCGATTCATCCCCATTTGGAATCTGAGATCTCAGATCTGGAATTCCCAAAATGCCCGCACGGGGCGGAGATTCTAGGGAGGTCGACTCAAACGCGGCGGCGCCGCAAGCAAGCAGTTGGGAAGGAGAAGCCAGGGCCAAGGGTCTCGAGACCCGCGCGCACCCAGCGCGCCAGTTCCGGACCGAGACTCTAGAAGTTCTGGTAAATGAAAGGGGGTGTGGAGAAGTCCCCTCGACCGTAAAGCGCGATCAGCCCCACCAGGATCCCCAGGTAGTACGCCGTCAAGGCCACGAAGCGGACCCATGGCAAAGCGAGCCATTCGCTCAACAGAGTACGATACTTGGAGAATCGATCTCGAAAAATCATGGCTCTTCCTTTTCCGTGGAATGACCCTGGGATTCACCCGGGAGGTCCTGGCTCGGGTCAATGGAGTGCGTGAGCCGGCCGGGACGGGAGACCCGCTTCGGACCGTCGGCTCGCCACGCGCGCAGGGGGTAGCTCGGCCTGGGGTGGGATCCTGTCGTGGAAAAAACCGTCGAGGACCTGGCTGTAACACACCCATCCACTGGGACTCAGGTGCCCCACGTAATCCATGCAGAAGTACCGATCGGCATCGTGGTCGGCGAAATCGACGACCGCCGTGTGATAGCGGGCACAGATCTCGCGTAGCTTCTGATAGTAGGCCCTTCGGGCAGTGTACGTGATCCCACACTGATCATACCAGGCGCCGTGGATCGGTACGCTCAGCAGGAGCGGCTGGGCACCGAACTCGGTCAGCACGCGGAGGACCAGCTCCAGGTCGACCCACTCCTGGTTCCTCTCGAGAGCGCAGAGAAAGGCCTGGTCCGACCGGGTGTCTTTTTTCCGGAGCGTTTCCTGGCGAAGACTCCGGTCCCACCTCTGGTTATCCAGCCCGAACTCGTTGTTGTTGGAATGAGCACGGTACCATGCGTCCGCCTGCCGGTGTAGCGCCGGCCAATCCAACTGCTGGCCGCCAGGCGGCGCAATCGGAGATGGCGTCCGTTTGGGGTGTTTCCAGAGATAACACACCACGTTCCAGTGATCCTGGTAGCGGAGGATCGCGTTGTGCACCATTCCCAAGGGGAGGACCGCGTCATAGCAGGCGAGGCTGAGGAGCGAGCCATCGGCCAGGTTCTCCAGGGCGAACCGCAGGAGCGGTCGGTTCGCCACGGTCTCTGGGTACTGGAGCATCCGCCGCGCCGCATCCTGCCTGAGCGGGAGACTCAACCGGGTATTGAACGCCAATTCTCCGGCGTGCAAGGCGGAGAAATTGCCGGCGTAGCCCCCCGCCCAGGCCGTGAGTCCCTCGAAAAACCAGTACGGCGACAGGGAGATCGCCACTTTCCGCCCCCGCAGCCCGGGGCCGACGGCGGCCAGCCGCTGCTGGATGATCAGGCAAGTTGTTGCCTGCTTGCCCACCGGGAAGATCGTGAACCCGCTGGGGCGATCGCGGAACAAGTTGGTCACATGAAAGGGCCGGTTGTAATCCCGGTTCATGACCAGCTCCGAGCTGCCGTAAAGCGGCAGCAAGCCGCTGGTTTCAAAGGCCGCCTGTTGCAAGGCCGTGCCCTGGTTCTTGAACCGATACAATTCGTCATAGCGATTGATGACCGCCTCATCCGCCGCCAGCGCCGTGATCGAGCCCAGTTCCAGGGACCGGGCATAGGACCCAAACGCCGCCAGCACGACGAAGCCCAAAATCATCGCAGTCAGCGCGGGTGCGAGATGAGGGGTTTGCTCCCAGGTCTGATTGTGAGCATGCATCATCGGCTCTCGACCGTTCTGGGGTTTTCCGTTCCGGAATCGCCTCCCGCCGCAGCCACCGCGCGGTGGTCGCCAGATAGTTCCATCGGGGCGGCCCGGCGCCCAGATCATTTCGACCGCGACCAACCCCCATCGACCTCGCGGACCTGGAGAAAAGCCTGACGGGGCGATGCGATGGCTGCTGGGATCTGATGCTCCTCTTCATCCATCGGATTCTCCGGCACCGGGAGTTAACAAAGCGCGACCGCCGTGGTCTTTCCCCTTGATGACCATTCGCGGCGCTCGTTATAATGTACCTGTGTATACTGAGACGGAGCGGCCGTTGCGAGCCGCGGGGGGGAGGACCAGCTCATGACTCGTGTTGCCCCCGGGTGGGTCGGTGGCGGCGTGGCACCGCGGCTGCGGCACATTCGCCCGGCCCGCGCGGCCTGCCGGCTCACGATGGCGATCAACGGGATTGATTATCAGGTGCATCCCAGCCGGTCGGAGCCGGCGGCGGTGTTGAAGGCGTACCGGCTGAGCAAGGCCGACGGAACCGCCTACGACGTCGCGCAGACTGCGTATGGTCTGACCTGCGACTGTCCCGATTTCATTTTCCATCGCGACGGCGTCGATCCCGATGGCTGCAAGCACATCAAGGCGTTAGTCACCTACGGACTGCTCGAACCAACGGAGTAGCGCGATGACCTCACCGAGTCTCCCGATGGCCTCCGAAGGCCTGTCGATCCTGCCGGATGCGTTCCCCTTCCCGGGCGAGGGCCGGTACCCGTCCGAGACGGTCGCCGCCCACGGCCAACCCCGGACGCTGGCCGAGATCGTCGACCACGAGGCGATGGGCTACCGAGCCTGGGGGACGCCCACGGGCGAGTTCCTGGCTCGCCAGATGGAGCGCCTCGCGCAGCTCATCCGCTGGACGGGTGCGACCGACCCGATCGAGCACGAGGCCCGCATGGAGGTCTGGGACGAGGAGATCCGCCAACAATGGTTCGACCGCGGCTACCACGAGGGGTGGGAAGCCGGCCGCCGGGCGGTCATTCGGGATTGACCGTCGGGGGACGGATCGGCATGATTCGCGGACCGGAGCGATCGCGCCCGGAGGCAGATCGCGCCTCGTTCTGGGTCGAAGGAGTGACCCTTCATGCCGCTGGCTCAGTGGACCCTCGTGGTCTCGGCGCTCTTGGGTTGGTCGGACCTCGAGATCCAGCCCAGCCGGGCCAATCCCCGAACCTCGGCCTATCAGCGGGCCCTCGCCGCTATCGAGCGTCCCAGCGAACGCACCCACGAGACGCTCAAGCGTTATGATCTCGCGGGCGAATATCGCTGGGACGCGAAACAGGCATTGCTCCATCTGAAGAAATACGCCCAGCGGCGCCCCGAGGCCGAGCTGGTCTATGCGCTGGCCGAGCTCTCCTTCCTCGAAGGGCGCCATCTCGAGCGGCACCCGCTGGCGCATCGACGGGCGCAGGCCATCGACCGCTTCCTCGACGCCGCGTCGTATGCCTCGGATTATTTGTTCGATCCCAACCCCGTCCTGGCGGCCGGGCGGGGGGCGACCGACCCGCGGTTTCGCCTGGCTTGCGACATCTACAGTGCCGGTGTGGAGCGGCTGATCCGCGCCGCCCAGACCAAGGGCTACATCGAGCTCCAGAATGGCGAGGCCATCCCCTTCAAGATCCACGGCCGGGAGCAGGTCCTGCGCATCGTGTTGCAGGACACACCCTGGCGCCCCACCGACGTCCACAAGATCATCCTGGCCGCGGATTTCGAGGTGACCGGCCTGAATAAAGAGTTGGCTCAGTTCGGGGTGGGGGTCCCGCTCATCGCGGTCCGCGAGGCGCAGGCGAAAAAGGGCAACATCCCGGCGGATGAGCGGTTTTATCCCGCGGAGATGGCCTTCCCGATGACCGCCTTCGTCGTGCTCGAGTCCCGCTTGCACAGCCCCAAGGACGATGCCGGCGAGACCCGGGAATGTACCCTCGTGCTGATGGATCCCGTGCAGCATCCCACGGTCGGTCAGGCCCCCACGGAAATCCCGTTGGAGACCGACTTGACCACGCCGCTGGCTTACATGTGGTCGCGCACCGACCTGGATCGCTACCGATGGACCGGGTTGCTCCGGCCGGAGCGGGCCCTGGAGCGGGCCAACCTGCTGCTGCTGCGTCCCTACGATCCCCGGAAGATCCCCGTGGTCATGGTCCACGGGCTGATCTCCAGCCCCCTGGCCTGGATCCCCATGCTCAACGAGCTGCTGCGCGATCCGGAGATCCAGAAGAACTATCAGTTCCTGCTGTATATGTACCCGACCGGGGTGCCGATCCCGATTGCCGCCGCGAGCCTGCGCGAATCGCTCCTCCAGGCCAAGCAGATGTATAACCCCGACGGCCGCGCGCCCAACTTCGAGCGGATGGTCCTGCTGGGGCACAGCATGGGCGGGCTGCTCAGTCGCACCATGGCCGTCTCCAGCGGCGACCAGCTCTGGCGGTTGTACTCCGATCGGTCGTTCGACGACATCCTGGGCCCGCGCGAGGTCCTGGACGAGCTGCGTCGGTACCTCATCTTCGAGCCGTTGCCGTTCGTGAGCCGGGTCGTCTTCATGGCCACGCCGCACAAGGGCTCGGACCTCTCTCGAGGCATGGTGGGCCGGGTCGGCTCGAACCTGATCGCGGATCCCGACCACATCCACAAGCTGCTCTACCGCCTTGTCAAGGACAACCCGAACGCGTTCGACGCGCGGCAGTTTCGCCGGTTCCCCTCCAGCATCGAGACCCTCGAGCCCAACTCCCCGATCCTGATGGCCTTCCTGAACATGCAGCCCCGGCCGGGAGTCGTGTTCCACTCGATCATCGGGTCGATTCGACCGGTCGGCGTGGACCAGTCCACCGACGGCGTGGTCCCCTATCGCAGTTCGCACCTCGAGGGCGTCGCGTCCGAAAAGGTCGTGCGCTCCGACCACGGCGTGCAGAAGGACCCGGAAGCCATCTACGAAACCCGCCGCATCCTGTACGCCCACATCGGCCTCAACTGGACCCCGCCGGGCGTTCAAGAGGCGCGGGGGCCGAACGGATCGGTGCCGGCGCGGCGGGACCCGTCAGCGGCCCGCCGGTGATGCCGGGCAGCCCAGCAGCACGCAAGCTCAACCGCGGGCGATCGGCGGCTGGCCGATGGCAGCCGGGGGCGGCTGCCCCACTACGCGCCGAAGCGACACGACACGATCCAGGGTGGGACGGTCGAAATTCTTTCAATCGAAATGTAGATTCGCCCAGGATTCCGATTCCCACCCATCCTCTCCGCCTCGTCCCGACGAGACCGTGATCGGGGGGCTCATCGGTCCAAAGGGAACCGGCTCTTGGACTTGGGGCCCGGTCTTCTCCCCGGCCCTCACAAACGCGCACCGGCCAAGGGGATCCCGGCGAGCTACGGCATGAAAACTGCTCTTCCTGGAGCCGCCCTTCCTCAGAACTTTCCTAGTTCTCCCGACAGCCCGATTTGCCCATTTCCGCAAGACCCGAGCGAGCCGCGTGGAAGCCGGCACGAGAAGAGCCCAGCCTCACCGCGCGGGTGTCGCTTGGTGTTGAGCCGTCCCTGACCGCAGAGTGCTCGGCGCGATCTTGTCCCCACTCGTCGAACAGGAGGTTCGCGATGGCTGTTTGGAAACCCTACGCGGTGGGCGTGCTCGTGTGCGTGGCCCTGACCGGGTCGGTTCACGCCGACACACTGTCGTGGGCAAACGGCCTGTGGGGTCAATCGCGGATTCAGGTCTATCAACAGGGCTCTGGGAGTGGCAGCGTCGCGGCTCCCTCGGCGGCGGACGTCAACGCGGCAGCAGGCAACGGGCAGATGCCCGTCAACACGGGGGTTCCCCCGGCGACTCCACCGCCGCCGATTCCGGCCCCGCCGGCCCCTGCGGCCAACACCTCCGCGAGCGGCCCTGTTGACGCCTTCCTCAACCTGGGCACGGGCCCCTATCCCGAACAGAGTCTGATCACCACTGGCAATGCCCAGCCGTGGTACAACAGCGCGTCAATCGTCAACCTCTTCGGCGGCCAGCCCACCGCCCAGCAGCAGCAAAGCTTCGACCAGGCCGTCATCCAGCGGGTCGAGCAGACCTTCGCCCTCGCGGGAATTCCCCTGACGCTGACGGACAACCCCAATGTCCCCGCGGCCCACACCCTCAGCATCGTCTCCAATGCCTCCAGCACGGCCTTCCCCGGTGCGATCGGCACGACCAGCGTGGGCTCCAACGGCTTCACCTTCATCGATCCGATCGCCCAGTCGGCCCAGTCGGTCGACCAGCTCGAATGGATCGTGGCCCACAACGTCTCGCATGAGCTGATGCTCGCCTTCGGCGTTCCCGAGAACTATGATACGACGGGCAATTACATCGACGCGCGCAATGCGAGCCTGTCGATGCTCACCAGCCCGACGGCGACGTTCAGCACGGCCGCAGCCCAGGCCATCCAGGCCCAGTTGAGCGCGACCAGCACCGACTCGGGATACCAGCCAGGCGCCCAGTACATCGGACCTCAAGCCGTCCCCGAGCCGGCGACGGTGGCCCTGTGGCTGGCCGCGATCGCGGGGTTCGGGTTCTGGCGAGGGAAGACAACCGCGGCGAAGACTTCCCTCGCGGGCGCGTCGGGTTAAGATGATGGATGCCTCGGGAATCTGGAATTTGGAATCTGCCCTTCCTCTTGGATTGAGGATGCCTCGGGAATCTGGATTTCGGAATCTGGAATCCGCCCTTCCTCTTGGATTGCGTCCGAGGGCCGCGTGAGGCGCGGCGGTCTGAGCATCGGCGGGGAAGCCGTCCTGATGATCCCCGTCCCAATGGCACGGATCCGAATCAGTCCGACCTGCCGAAGAACCACCACGTGAGGTATTCGATGAACGACCATGACCGCGACCTCGCCGCCGCGTTCGATTCCCAGGCAGCCCAGTTCGAGATCGCCCCGGTGCAGAGCGATCCGGTCGGCCTGGAGCGCCTGGTGAGCCAGTCCGACCTGCCGGCCGGCGGCCTGGTCCTGGACGCAGGCTGCGGGCCGGGGCTGGTCAGCGCAGCGCTGCTGGCGGCCGGGTTCCGCGTGGTAGGGGTCGACCTCTCCCGCGAGATGGTCGAGCGTGCCCGGAACCGTTGCGCCCCGGTCGGCGCGCGGGCGAGCTTCTTGCAGCTCTCGGTCTTCGACCGCCGGCTCGATCCGCTGGGACCATTCGACGCGGCGCTGTCCCGATACGTCCTGCACCACGTGGTCGATCCGACGGCGTTCGTGGCGCGTCAGGTCGAGCTGCTGCGGCCGGGCGGCGTCCTGGTGGTGAGTGATCACCTGACGGATCCTCATCCGGAACGGGCGCGGCACCACGAGGTCATCGAGCGGGCGCGCGACCACACGCACACCCGCAGCCTCACAGGGGGCGAAATCGTCGACCTGTTCGCCGGAGCCGGCCTGGTGGAGATCCGGCTCACCGAGGAAACCTACGCGCTGGACTTCGACGAGTGGTTCGACCGGGGAAGCCCGATCGACTTGAAGGAGAACGTGCGCGCAGCCCTGCTCTCCGGCCCGCGGATTCGCGGCTTCACGGCCACCGTCTCGCCGGACGGCACCACCCGGATCGAGGGCATCCGTGCGGTCGTCCGGGGCCTGAAACCGGCCGACGGCCGGGCTCATGACCGGTGAGTCAGATCCTCTCGCCTGGGCTTCAGAATTGGAAGTAGATGAACTGGCTCCCGCCGAACTCGCCTCCGAGCACGAAGGCGTAGAAGCAGGCAGTGTAAAAGGCGCTGCGGACGTACCAGGGAGTACGCCGGATCACGTCGAGGTCCTTGCTGACATACTGCACGACCTGGTACAGGAGCAGCGGAACGATCAAGGCCGCCAGCGGCAGCAGGTAGGCCAACGATGGAATCGCCGGGCGAGCGAAGATCGCCTGGAGCATCCCCTGGACTTGAGCCAGCGAATGGGCTCGGAACAAAAGCCAGCCGAAGCAGACCATGTGGAAGGTGGCGACCATTCGCACGAGCTTCCAGCAGGCGCGGTCGATCCGATCGGTGGGCCGGATGCGATCGAGCCAGGGACGGCAGAGCCGGTGTGCCACCAGCAGGATGCCCTGATAAGTGCCCCAGAGTACGAACGTCCAGGCGGCCCCGTGCCAGAGGCCGCCGATGATCATGGTCAGCATCAAATTGCGACAGAGCTTCCGTGTGCCGCCACGGTTGCCTCCCAGCGGAATGTACAGGTAGTCGCGCAGCCAGGTGGAGAGGCTGATGTGCCAGCGGGCCCAGAAGTCCTGCGGGCTGGTCGCGAAGTACGGCAGATTGAAGTTCAAGGCCAGCTCGAAGCCCAGGCACTTGGCGATCCCCCGCGCCGCGTCCGTGTAGCCGGAGAAGTCGCAGTAGATCTGGAACGCGAAGGCGTAGATCGCCACCATCGCCAGTCCGCCGTCGATCGTGGGCCACTGGCTGAACAGGGGATCGACGATGTGCTGGGCCAGATTGTCGGCGATGACGACTTTTTTCGTCAGGCCCCAGAAGATCAGGTAGGCCCCCTGGTAGAACTGCGGGAGGTCGAACCTGCGCGGCCGGGCCACCTGCGGCAGGAGCGACGTCGGCCTCATGATCGGCCCGGCGACCAGATGGGGGAAGAACGAGACAAACGCCGCGAACTCAATGAAGTTCCGCGTCGGCTTGAGGTCACGCCGGTATACGTCGATGACGTAGCTCATCGACTGGAACGTATAGAACGAGATGCCAATTGGGAGCACCACGTTCAGGCGCGACAGCGGCACGGCGATTCCCACCCGGGCCAGGGCGGTCTGCAAGCTCTCGGCGAAGAAGTTGTAATACTTGAAGTAGCCGAGCATCCCGAGGTTCAGCGCCATGCTCAGGGCCACGAACAGCGTGCGCTTGCGGGAGTCCTCGATCCGATCGACAGCCAAGCCGCAGGCGTAGTCCATGGCCGTCGAGAGGACCAGGAGCGTGAGGAAGCGCGGATCCCAGCAGGCGTAAAAGTAATAGCTGGCTGCCAGCAGGAGGCAATTCTGAGGCCGGCGCGGGAGGACCCAGTAGATCGGGAAGAGGATCGCGAAGAAGTACGCGAAGCGGAACGTATTGAACAGCATGCAACGTCCCCTCCCTGGGATCACCGCGGGAACCCGGAGAACGCCCTGGGAGGATACGGAGGACCTGAGGATTCGTCAACGCGGGTCGAGCGAGAGCTTGGAGGCGCGCGGCGCACTCCTCCGCATCAATTCTGAATGAAGATGTTCCGGCTGCCGTGGCGAGCAATCCGGAACGGCAGTTCGCGGGGCCGCCCCAGGGCCTCGCGAATCGCCCGGTGCCGCCAGGGGGGCGCGGTCAGGAGCAGGAAGCCGCCGCCGCCGGCGCCCAGCAGCTTGCCGCCGGTGGCACCGGCCCGCCGCGCCGCCGTATACCACTCGTCGACCCGCTCGTTGCTGATCCCGCAACCCAGTGACCGCTTCAACTCCCAGCCCCGGTGCAGCAATCCCTCGAACCGGTCGAGGTCGCCTTCACCGGCCAGAGCCCGCCGCATCTGGTCGGTCAGGCCGCGCATGGCGCAGAGCACCTCGATCCGGTCCGCTGTGGCCTGGGATTGCCGTTCCAGGATCCGGTTGGCGTCCCGAGTCTGGCCGGTGTAAACCAGCAGGATCCGCTGCTCCAACTGGGCCAAGGTCTCGGCCCGGCAGGGGACCGGCTCGACGTCGACGGTGTCGTCCGGGTTGAAGCGGATGTAGTTCACCCCGCCGAAGGCGGCGGCGTACTGGTCCTGCCGGCCGATCGGCTTGC
>JAJPJC010000333.1 GCA_021324445.1 Isosphaeraceae bacterium | reverse complement strand
CAGGGGCGACAGTCACCCCTGTCGCCCCTCCGGGGCTCCTGGGAAGAGAGGGGGGGCTCGGCTCTCCGCGGTCGACCAGGGGCTGTCGCCCCTGGCTCTTGACCGCCACCCCTCCGGAGCTTTGGGAACAGACTCTTAGCCTCGTCCCAGCGCGACATCCACCGCGCCGATGAGGCTCTCGCCCAGTCCTTTCTGGCGGATCGCCTCCAGGTCCCCGCGGCAGGCGAACAGGGCGTCGACGACCCCCGGGTCCCATTGCTGGCCCCGTCCCTTGCGGAAGATCTCATCGATCTGCATGAGGCTGAGCCGTTCGCGATAGGGCCGGTTGCTCGACATGGCGTCGAAGGAGTCGGCCACGGCGAGGATTCGGGCCTCCCAGGGGATCGCTTCGGCTGCGAGCTTGTCCGGGTAGCCGGTCCCATCGAAGCTCTCATGGTGGTGGCGCACACCGGGCAAGAGGTGGTGCAGCTTCTTGAGGTCCTTGAGGATCGTGACTCCGATCTCGACGTGCAACTGGATCTGGCGGAACTCCTCGGGCGTGAGCGGACCGGTCTTCTTCAGAACCTCGTCGTCGATCCCGATCTTGCCGACGTCGTGCAGCAGGCCGGCGAGATACAGGTCGCTCCGTTTCGGCGGCGGCATGCCCAGCTCTTCGGCGAGCCGGACCGCGATCCGGGCCACGCGCTCGGAGTGCCCGCAGGTGTAGGGGTCCTTGGCATCGATCGCAGCCGTCAGGGCCCGGATGACCCCGAAGAGGAGCTCCTTGAGGTCGGCGTAGATCTTGGCATTGGCGAGCTGGGTCTCGATCAGGGAGGCCACGTACTGCAGCCGCTCGACATCCGTGGCGGCGAGGGGACGACCGTCCAGCGGGTTGACCGCGATCAACCAGCCGACCGGCCCGGCCGCAACCGCCGCGTAGTGGCGGATTGTTGGGGGCACTCGCAGGGAATGGGATGTGCTGGCGTCGTTGGCCACCAGCGCGGTCTCGCGGTCGCTCGGCACGGGCAGGGCGCGAAATCCCTGGGCATCCAATCCCTCCACCGATCCACCCATGATCACCGGCTCCCGCGCCTCCTTCGGGACCCAAGACACGGCCGCCACGTTCAGGGAGGAACGGAGGACGGTCGTCGCCAGGGACTGGAAGCGATGAGGAGGATCCGAGATCCGCAAGCGACGGATCAGTCGGCCGATGATGACGTGCTCGCTTTCCTCGCCGCGCGTCGAGCCGCTGGGAGTCGCCGTGGTGGTCCCGGCCGACCCCTGCCTCCATCCGCTTCGAAGCCGGTTGACGGCCTGCTGTCCCCAGAGTCGCAGCGCCGGGTCGGGACACGACGGTCCCCAGCACGGCTCCGATTCCGAGCCGGGCACCGTGGTGGTCGCCGCGCCGGGGTCTGGCCGCGCCGTCGGGCGGTCCGACGCAACGCGGAAGCCCGCGAAGCCCACCAGCTCGGCGCCAGGCCGCTCCGGCATGGGCAGCACCAGCCAGATCGGCTCGGGATCCGCCGCGCGATGCCAGACCGAGGCCGATCCCTGCCGGGTCTCACGCGAGCGGCAGACCGCCACGAGGGCCTCGTCGACCGCCGGGAAGAGCCGCTCCGGGGCCCCGACCAGGGCGCGCCACTGTCGCCGGTCCGGATCAAACAGACCCACCGGCGCGGCAAACTCCCGCGCCAGGTCCTCAGCGATCGCCACGTAGGCCAGGCTCGAACCCCCGGACTGGGTCCCACTCCGGACCGCACTGCCTGACCGGCTTCGTTTGACGTGCATGGGTCCGTCCTCCCCCCCGTACATGCCCAAGAGAACTCTAGGTCCGCTTTTGTCCTTTGTCCGTGGTCCGTGGTCGGAGCTGCCGCTCCGCGACGCCGTCGTCGCCCGTCTGCGAGTGCCTCAGCCTTCCCGGAACGAGCGAGTCAGCCCGCGTCAGCGAACCACGGACCACGGACCACGGACCACGGACCAATCGGGATTGGACAGTCCGTGCTCCAAGACCTAGAGAGGAATAGAACATGCGCCCGGAAGCCGGCGGCGCGCCCACGGACCACCCGCGCGGCTGGGTGCGGGTGGCAAGCCGGACCGGACTGCTCCATCGCCCAAGAAGAAGGACAGCCATGGCCGATCCGTTCCGGACAGGATTCTCGGATCCGGACCCCAATCAGGACTTGCTTGCCGATTGGGAGCTGGGGGGCGGCGAGAGCCTCGAGCCGATGGAGGACATGCCCGGCGAGGCGGAGGCCGTCGCCCCGGCCTGGGACGTCGCCGCGACCCACCAGCGATCCCCCGCCCGCCCGCGCGACGGGCTCTCCAGCCAGGTCCTGGCCCTGCATGACGGTTTCGGCCTGGAGGACGCCGGTGCCTCCTGGTCGGTCCCCGTGGGGAAGTCCAGCCGAGATGAGGATGGCAGCGGCGCGCGGACGACGAAGACCGGCCGGGAAATCCTGGGCAGCGCCACGGTTGCCGCGGGGCCCACGAACCGGCACGGGGCCCGGGCGCGAGCCGAGGAAACCGGTCGGTCGCGAGGGCCGGGGAGTCTACCCCGGCCGGGGGACGAACTGGCGGGCTTCCGGATCATCCGGGAGCTGGGTCGGGGCGCCTTCGCGCGGGTGTACCTCGCCGAGGAGGTGCACCTGGGGCGGCGGCTGGTCGCGATCAAGGTGTCGCGGCCGGAAGGGGACGAGCCTCAAATCCTGGCGCGACTCCAGCACACGCATATCGTGCCGGTGCACTCCGTCTGCGACGATCCCCAGAGCGGCCTGCGGATCCTCTGCATGCCCTTCTTCGGCGGGGCCAACCTGGCCCAGGTGCTGGATGCCGCCGGCGGTCTGGCCACGACGGAGCACGCCGGTCGAAGCCTGGTCGAGGCCCTGGACCAGATCAGTCGGAGCCTGCCGGCACTCGCCAGCCAGGCGACGGTCGGACCACTGCGTCCAGTTCGATCGGCTCGCCTGGACCGGCCCCAATCGCTGCCGGCCGGCTCGGGCGCACCGACGACGGCCAGCATGCTCTCCGGGAGCCTCAATCGGGCCGTGGGGGTCTCCCGCTTGCGGTCGTTCTTCTCCCGGCTGGTCGGGCCGGGCCTGGCCCCGTCGATCGGGACCACACTGGCGGAGCCCGACGCGGACCAGCACCAGCCGGCGCGCCTGTTCTTGCACGAGGCCAGTGCGGTCCAGGCCGCGGTCTGGATCGTCGCGCGGCTGGCCGAAGGACTCGATCATGCCCACTCACGCGGGTTGCTCCACCGCGACTTGAAGCCGGCCAACATCCTGCTGGCGGCTGACGGCACCCCCATGCTGCTGGACTTCAACCTGGCCGCCGAGAACCGGTCCGAGTCCCCCGAGGGGGAACTCCGTCGCGCCGCGGTCGGCGGCACCTTGCCTTACATGGCGCCCGAGCACCTCGACGCCTTCAACCCGCACGGCACCACCCCACCCGAAGCCGTGGACGAACGCGCCGACATCTACGCCCTTGGCTTGATCCTCTTCGAGATGCTCGCCGGCGAGCATCCCTTCCCGAATCCGGCCCAGGGCACCGCGGTGCTCGACGCGATCGCCCTGTTGACCGACAGCCGCCGGTGCGTCCCTTCGCTCCGGGCCCGATGTCCCCAGGTCCCCTGGAGCCTCGACGCCCTGGTGGCCAAGTGCCTGGAATTCGACCCGGCACGCCGCTACGCCCGCGCGCGCGACCTGGCCGAAGACCTCCGCAGGTTCCTGGACAACCTGCCGATGAAGCATGGCCCGGAGCCGAGCGTCCGCGAACGGATGGGCAAGTTCGCCCGCCGCCATCCCGGCCTCTGCGGTTCCACCTCGATCGCCCTGCTCTCGCTCGTCTTGCTGGTCGCGATGGGAGCCAGCGCCGGCTTCGGTTACGGTCTGATCCAGGAGCTCGCCGCGCGCGTCCAGTGGCGGATCTTCGACAAGGATTTCACCGAGATCCAGTTCCTGCTCAACACGGCCGACGCCTCGAATGAACACCTGACGCAGGGGATCGCCAGGGCCGGCGAAGCCCTGGGATACCTTGGCTTGTCGGAGGCGAAGCCGGCCCCCTCGGCAAGCTGGTTCCGGCGGCTGAAGGCGGAGGAACAACGCCAATTCCGGGAGCAGCTCGTGGAGCTGATCATGCTGGAAGCGCGAGCGCAGGAGCGACTCGCCGAGAAGCGGGGCTCCGAGCGCGACCGGCGCCGGGCTATCCTCCGCGCGATCGCGCGACTCGACTGGGCCGAGCGGTTCGACACCAGGGTCCCCGGGGCGCTCTTCGCCGAGCGGGCGCGCTACCATGCGGCGCTGGGCGAGGCCGACCTGGCTCGGCGCGACCGCGAGCGCGCCGCCGCGACGCCGCCGACGACCTGCCACGACTGGACCCTCCTGGGCTCCTCGCTCCTGGCCCATGGGGACCTCCCGGCCGCCGAGGACGCGCTGCGACACGCCGTCTACCTCGACGAGACCTCCCTCTGGGCCTGGTTCATCCGGGGCCATTGCCATTACGCGCAAGGACGATTCCGCGACGCGATCGGCGACTTCGAGGCCTGTTCGGCACTCGGTCCCCAGTTTTCGTGGACTCACTTCAACTGCGGCCTGGCCCTGGCCAAGGCCGGCCGCCTGCTGGACGCCAGGTCGGCGTACGATCGCGCGCTCCAGATTGATCCGCAGTTCGCCGAGGCGATGGTCAACCGTGCGCTGGTCGCCCTGGAGCTGAACCAGCTCGAGCCGGCCCTGGCCGACCTGACCGCCGCTCTGGACCGGGGCTGCCGCGATCTGGGAGTCCTGGCGGCCTGGGGTGAGACCCTGGCACGCCTGGGCCGTCGTGACGAGGCCGAACGCCGCTTCGCCGCCTGGCTGGGCCAGCACCCGGAGGACTCGCTGTTGCGCCTCGCCCGCGGGATGACGCGGGTCCGCACCGACCCCGAGCACGCCCGCAGCGATTTCAACGCCGTCCTCGAGGCGGATCCGCAACACGCCGCGGCCCACTATGGGATGGCGTTGCTGATCCGCGCCAGCGATCCCCGCGCGGCCCTGCGACACCTCGACACCGCGATCGTCCGGGATCCCCACCTGATCGATGCGATCCAGCTCCGCGCGCTGGTCCGCGCGCGGCTGGGCGACCGGGCTGCCCTCGACGACGTTGACCGCCTGATCGAGACCCCGACAGCCGTGCGCCTGTATAATGCGGCCTGCGCGGTGGCCCTCTACGCGGAACACGCCCGCGACGACCGCCCACTCCCTCACGCCCTGGAGTTGCTCGCCCGTGCTCTCAAAGCCGGCTTCCCTCCCGCCGAGGCGGCGGCCGATCCCGACCTGAAGATCCTCCAGGCGCTCCCCGAGTTCCGACAGCTCCTGGGCCGGGCGCCCAAGGCGCCGTGACTCCGGGGAGGTTGCGTGTGGGCCAGCCGTCGGCCTTGATCGGCCGGCTGGTCCTTGTCTTGATGCAGGCATGGAACTGGCGCGGCAGCTCCGGTGATTTCGGTAGGATTTCCCGAAGCCGTGTAACATCCGCGCGCTGATATCGTCCTCCTTCTCCAGGGAGCTGAGCCCCGACCGGAAGGGGAGCGCTCCCGGAGCGAGGGGTGCCGCGATGTCGCAGACCGATGCGATCCCCAATCGGCTCCTGGCCCAGGCGCGCGCGGGGGATGCCGCCGCGCTGGGCCAGCTTTTCGAGCTGTACCGCAACTATCTCCGGCTGATCGCGCGGTCGATGCTCGATGGCGCGCTGCGGTTGAAGGTGGACGCCTCGGACCTGGTGCAGGAGACGTTCCTGAAGGCGCACCGCCAGTTCGCCGGGTTTGCCGGGCGTGATGAGCCCGAGCTGATCGCCTGGCTGCGGCAGATCCTGGTCCGCACGCTTGCCGACCAGGCCCGGTATCACCGCCGCCGGTCGCGCAACCTGCGCCGCCAGGTCTCGCTCGAGGAGATGAGAGAAAACGCTGCCGGTGCCGCGCAGCAGGCGCTGGCCGATTCGCTCCCCTCGCCGAGCTCGCTGGCCGTCCGTCGCGAGCGCGCCGTCCTGCTGGCCGATGCGCTGGAGAAGCTGCCCGCCGACTATCGCGAGGTCTTCGTGCTGCGTAACATCGAGCACATGCCGTTCAACGAGATCGCCGTCCGGATGGGCCGCTCGTCCGGCGCCACGCGGGTGTTGTGGACCCGAGCCATGCGGCGGTTGGGCCAGTTGCTGGAGGAGAACGAACCATGAGCGCCGAGGCTCCCTCACCACTGGACGGCAACACCGGTGCCACCGCCGAGGAGGCGGCGCTGGCGGAAGTGCTGGAATCCTACCTGGCCCAGCTCGAGGCCGGCGCCCCGGCTGACCCCGAGCGGCTGATCGCCGACCACCCCGAGCTGGCCCGGCCCCTGCGAACCTGCTTGAAGGTCATGCACCTGGCCCGGGACCTGGACGAGTCGGCCGGGCCGGCTTTCCACCGGCACCCCGTCCCATTCTGGTCCGACTCCGAGACGCTCGTGACGACTCCTCCGCTGGACTCCAGCGCCTTGCTGGCGCTCCCCCCGAGCAAGCCCGCGGCGAGGTGGAGCAGATCGACGAGCGGTCTGACGTTTTCGGCCTGGGCGCGATCCTGTGCGAGATCCTGACCGGCCGGCCGCCCTTCGGGGGATCGACGCGGGAGGAGATCCGCGCCCAGGCCGCGCGGGGCGACCTGGCCGAGGCGATGGGCCGGCTCGATGCCTGCGGAGCCGACGCGGAACTGATCGGGTTGGCCAAGGACTGCCTGGCACCCGAGGGGGATCGTCGGCCGCGACATGCGGGCGAAGTCGCCCGGCGGATCTCGGCCTACCAGGCTGGAGTTCAAGAGCGACTCCAGGCGGCTGAGCGGGCGCGGGTCGAGGCGCAGGCCAGGGCCGTCGAGGAGCGGAAGCGGCGGCGGTTGACCGCGGCGCTGGCGGCGGCGGTGCTGGTGATCGCGGGGTTGGCTGGCGGCGGCTGGGCTTACCTGGCGCGGCAGCGGCAGGAGCGGGCGGCGCGGTTCCATCGTGCCCTGGGCGAGACCGAGGCACTGTACACTCAAGCGAGGCAAGCGGGCGACGATCCCGGCCAGTGGCTCAACGCACGCCATGCGGCCCACGCCCTCGAGGAGTTGCTCGCCGATGCCTCCGACGCGCCGACCCGAAAGCGAGTGACCGTGCTCATCCGGGATGTGACCCGGGCGGCTGCCGCCGCCGCAAACGACCAGAAGCTGCTGGCCAGACTGGTGGACATCCGCAGTGCCCGGGACGACGACCGCGACGGCTCGGCAACCGACATGGCTTACGAAGATGCCTTCCACGAGGCGGGACTCGACCTCGTCGCTCTGCCGGCCGCGGAGGCGGCGGCGGCGATCCAAGCCAGACCGGATGCGGAGCGGATTGCCCTGGCGGCCGCGCTGGACGACTGGGCGAACATGCGCCGGAAGAGCGGAGACGACCCTGCCCGCAAACGGCGGCTGACCGAGACCGCCCGCCTGGCCGACCCGGATCCGTGGCGTGACAGGCTCCGAGCCGTACTGCAAAGCTCCGCGAGCCAGGAGCGATTGACGAAACTGAAGGATCTCGCCGGATCGTCGCGGATCGAGGGATTGCCCGCGGTAAGCCTTCACCTCCTGGGCGGGACCCTGCTCAACCTGGACGACGCAACCGGGGCAGCAAGGGTGCTTCGCGAGGGTCAGCGACGGTACCCGGGCGATGTCTGGCTCAACTACAACCTGGCGCAATGCCTGGAACGTCTGGGACGACGTGAGGAGGCCATGCGTTACTACAAGCACCCCTGGCTCCTCGGCTCGCGGCAGTCGTCGCCGGCAAACTCAAGCCCGGCGATGCGGTCGAAACGGTCGGTTTCGCTCAGCTCTGTTATTGGGAGCAGCTCCACGGGGCCTCGGCCCGACTCTGGGCCGAAGCGTTCCAGGCCCAGCCCCAGCTGGCCGAGGATCTCCTGGCCCGGAACCGGTACAACGCCGCCTGCGCCGCGGCGATGGCCGGCGCCGGCCAGGGCAGGGATGACCCGCCGCTGGACCCTGCGTCCCGAGCTCGATGGCGCAAGCAGGCCCTGGACTGGTTCCATGCCGACCTGGTGGCGCGGTCGAAGGCGCGGGAGGGTCGCTCACGACAGGCGGGACAGACGACCGTCGAGACGCTCCAGGAGTTGGGGGTGGAGTACGAACTGGCCGGCCTGCGCGACGCTCCCAGCGGATGAGCAGAAAGCCTGCCGCGCGCTCTGGGGTGGGGTCGAGGCCCTGCTGGCCAAGCCCCGCGCCGGCACCAAGCCGTGAACCCCTGCCGCCTTTCTGGCCGCGGGGTGGGTAGGGTCAGGGAAAGAGTCGCAGGAGCATCCACTGCCGTCGCGCCGCCAACTGGATGGGGCGGTTCATTTGGAGGGCCGCGACCGTCACTCGACCGGCAGGACTCAAGCCCAGGGCGGGTGGAACAACCCGACGACTTGCTGCGTGACCTCGTCACGAGCATCGACCTGGTCGGACTTGTAGAGGTTGCACGAGCGGCATGCCAGTGCGCGATTGGACTCGTCATCAGAACCATTTCGAGAGGTCGGGACGATATGCTCGACTTCGAAGGGGAAATTGAAGATCGCCTCGGGAGCCCGACAATACTCACAACGATGACCAGCCCGCTGGGCCACGAGCGGATAGAGGGGGTTCATGGAGCCAGCTCGTGGAGCAACGCCGCGGCGCGCTCGGTTGCGGCGTGGACCTCGGCATCGACCAGATGCTCCAACTCGGCCTGGTCCGCGGTGGAGAGGGGATTCCCCCCGTCACGGGCCGCTCGCCAGGCGGCCAGAAGTTGCTCCAGCCGTTGCTGTTGCTCGCTGGTGAAGAATCGATCCGGACCCAGGTTGCGCACGATGATCAGCGTATCCGCCTCTTCGTCCCGAAGCTGCTTCGTCAACGCATCCAAGGCCTCCCCGGGTGTGCGTCCCATCGCTTGGCTGCGGCCCGTCAAGGCGCGGAACGCCATTTCGTCCGCACCGACATCCTCCCGGTACATGGCGACCTTGGTCATGAGAGCTCTCCCGGGCCCGATGATCCTGCCTCGGGAATTGTAACATTGGTCGGGCTTGGCTGCGAGGTGGCGCCAGCGAGTTCGCGGCCGCACGGCTTGGGGTACCCGGAAGCACGCCTGGGATCGTGGCCCGCGGCGAGGGAGGGGGTCTCCGAGCAGCCTGTCCACCCGGGAGAACCGCGCGCACGGCCGACCGGCTCCCGCTTGCGTGGATGGGCAAGGGTCTCTTCCCTAACCTTGATGCGAAAGTTTCCCGCCGTGACCCCCGCCGCCGCCACGCAGTTGGTGATCACGACCCAGCCACCGGCCGCCGTCAAGGTGAATACCGGCTTCGGTTTCCAAGCCTCCATCGAGGACCAGTACGGCAACGTGGTGACCGCGGCCAACAACCCGGTGACCGTCGCGTTCGGCAACAATCCAACGGGGGCGACTTTGGGCGGCACGCTCGCCGTGACGGCCAACCAGGGCGTGGCCAGCTTCTCCGGACTGACGATCAACAAGACCGGCTCCAGCTACACGCTCCAGGTCACCAGCAGCGGCCTCAGCTCGGCCGTTACCAGCGCCATCAACGTGACGAAGACGGGCAAGAGCGGCGCAGCCTCGGGAACCACCGCGACCGGATCCCTCGGAGTGAGCTCGGACGAGTCGCGGGTCGATCCCGCGCCGGCATCGCCGGCGATCGGCCCCATCGAACCGACCGCGACACTCAGCGCGGCACTCCCCGACCCGGGCCTGGTCGCGCAGGCCCTGGACAGTCCGGGCCTCCTCGACGGCTGGTTGCCGGGCCGGCGCCGGCGGTGAAACCGCTTCAGCCCAGATGATGTTCGGCCTGGAAACGACCGATCACGAGTCAGCAAGCACAGGAGAACCGCTATGAAGACCCAGACAGGGCGGCTCGCTCTAGTCATGGTGATGCTTTGGATCGGGTTCCGCGTGGGTCACCGCGCCGAAGCCGGCGGGATCGCACTCAATACCCCGGCGGGGCTCAGCCCCGGCGAATCGTTCCGCTTCGTCTTCATCACAGACGGAGCGACGACGGCGATCTCCTCGAGCATCGCTACGTACAACTCCTTTGTGAATGTGCAGGCAGGAAGTGCCGCCTATGCCGGCTCCGTCGTCAACTGGGTGGCGATCGGCTCGACCTCTTCGGTCAGCGCGGTCAATAACGTCGGCCAGACCACGACTCCCGTCTATCTGGCGGACGGCACACTGATCACGACGAGCACGACCAGCACGGGGCTCTGGTCGGGTTCGATCTTGAACCCGATCGACGAAGACCTCGCCGGTCTGGGCGTGCACAGCGGTTCCACTGGCGTGTGGAGCGGGACCAACACCAACGGCAGCACTTCGGCCAACCACCTCGGAGACTTCTTCGGCGTCACGATTGGCTCCACATCGGCGACGACCGCAGCCTGGGTAAACGACGGTTCGTGGCCCTCCGACACAACTTCTGGCGTTTTTCCCATCTACGGGATTTCCCAGGTTCTCACAGCAGTCCCCGAGCCGTCCACCCTGTGGATGGCGGGCCCGGCGCTCCTCGCCGTCGCGGCCTTGTGTTGGTCCCGCAGCCGCAGGGCCGTCCCTACGCCGGGGGAGGATCGAGACTCGACCTGCGCATTCCCGTCCCTGCCGATGCATACCGGAGACTGAGCGGCGGCTCCAGCCCGTGTGCGTCCATCAGGGTGGCGTCACCGAGCACGGCCCGGCTGGCGCCATCGGCGACGACCTGGCCGGCGTCGAGCAGGACGGTCCGGGGGCAGAGCTCCAGGACCAGCTCGAGGTCGTGGGTGGCGATCAGCTTGGTGCCGGATAAGCCCTGGATCAGCGCGATCAACCGGCGACGGCCGCGGGGATCCAGGTTGGCCGAGGGCTCATCCAGGACCAGGACCGACGGCCGGCACGCCAGCACGCCGGCCAGGCAGGCGCGCTTCCGCTCACCGAAGCTGAGGTGGTGCGGCAGTCGTTCAGCCTCGGCCTGGAGATCGACCTGGGTCAGGCACTCCAGGGCGATGCGCCGCGCCTCGGCCGGGCGAATCCCCTGGTTGAGCGGACCGAACGCCACGTCCTCGATCACCGTGTTGCAAAAGAGTTGATCATCCGGATCCTGGAAGACCAGGCCGACCCGCCGGCGGACCTCGGCTGCGCTCCGTTGGTTCACCGCCAGGCCGTCGATCCAGACACTGGGCTGAGCCGAACGGCCGCGCGCAGGCAGCTCCCCGCCGAGCGTGTGGGCGTGGCCGATCGTCCCGCGTGCCTTGCCCGGCAGCAGGCCGTTGAGGTGCAGCAGGAGGGTGCTCTTGCCCGCCCCGTTGGGACCCACGATCGCGACCGACTCACCCGCCTGGATCGTCAGGTCGATCCCCCGCAGCGCCTCCTTCCCATCGGGATAGCGGTACTCGAGGCCGCAGACTCGGACAGCGGGGACAGATTCGCCGGGGTCTGTATTAGGCATCGATCCCAGCCCCGAGGACAGCCGACGGCGTTCCGATCCCATGCTAATCATTGAGGCTGGGGAGGGTCCCGCTCCAACCGCGGGCGAGCATCGCGCCCTCGACGCGCTCGGCGCGTTCGAAGGTCCGCAGGAAGAGCATCCCGATCAGCCCGCCGAGCAGGCTCCAGGACAGCACGCCACGGCGACGGAAAGTCCGCGCTCGCCGCGCCGTGGCCATCCGGTCCAGCTCATCGAGCAGGACGTGGCGGTATCGGTCCATGAACTGAAGCGTAGCGACCAGGAGCGGCGGGACGCCGAGTTTGCGGAGGGCGGTCAGCAGCGTGGGGAACGGCGTGGTCCCCGCCAGGACGAGCATCGCCAGCAGGGCCAGGCCGTTCTTGATCAGGATGCTCGCCGCGACGACCCCCAGGCCGTGTCGCGCCCGCGCCGGATGTGCCGGCGCGACCATCAGCACCAGGAAGCCGACGAGGACGATCAGGCCCAGCCAGCGCCGTGCGAGCTGGCGGGGCGCGAGGCCGGCAAGCCCGACCACGAAGGCCAGGACCAGTCCCTCGGCCCCGAAGCCGCGCCAGGCACCGATCGGCGTGGCGATCACGATGATGAGGAAACCGACCGTGGCGATCAATTTGAGCCGCGCGTCCAGCCGATGGACGGGGCTGGTGCCGAAGCTGGCCCGCTCGAGCCCCTCAGACCACATCGGGGACGGCTCCTTCCGCCTGAGGACGCGGCAAGGCCCGCGCCATCCCCCAGCTCACGCCGAAGACCACCAGCGTGCCGATGACGCCGGCCAGCGCCGTCGCCAGCTTCACGTGTTCCAGCCCCGGGAGCTCCAGTCGATAATCGGCCAGCGGAGCGGAGATCGCCGCGGGGGGCGATTCCTCCGCCAGGAATCCCAGCCGGCTGCCGACGTACTCGAGGCCGTCGGGTAATTCCGAGGCAAACGGCGCGAGGAACACCGCGACCGCCAGGGCGATGCCCAGGCCGGCAATGGCGACCTGCACCCACGGCTTGCCACCCGCCGATCGCGGTCCCAGCCCCGGTCCGGCGCCCGGCTCCAGCAGGTCCGGCCGCCGGAGCAGGACGAACCGCACCACGGTCCCAGTGATCACCGCCTCGCCCACTCCGATCGCGGCATGCACCAGCGCCATCCAGCTCAAGATCCGGAGGAAGTCGTCGCGGCGGCCGGAGGCTCCCAGCTCGACGGCGAACGCCCCGGCGGCCAGCAGCACCGAGAACCATGCTGCGCACATGGCGGCGATCAACACGCCCTTGGGACCCGCGATCGCCCGCCGGAACGCCGCATAGATCGCGTAGCCGCCCACCGAGCCGATCAGGCCCATGTTGACGAAGTTGGCCCCCAGCGCCGTCAGACCGCCATCATTGAAGAGAAAGCACTGGACCAGCAACACCGCGGCGATGACCACCGCCCCCGCCCAGGGGCCCAGCAGGACTGCGCTCAGGGCCCCGCCCAGCAGGTGGCCCGAGCACGGTCCCACCGGGAAGTTCACCATCTGGCCGGCAAAGACGAACGCCGACATCGTACCCATCAGCACCGTCGTCCGTTCGCCAAGCTGCCGCTCCAACTTCCGCATCGCGAACAGCAACCCGGCCGCGCCCAACACCCCCGTGACCGCGGCCACCTTCGGATCCAGCACGGCGTCCGGAATGTGCATCGCTCTGGCCTCGTCCCAGTGGTTGTGGTTTCCACGCTCGGCCCACCTCGCCAGCCCGAGAGGACCGCAAGGGTCCTCGAATACGACATGCTAACCAGCGGTATGGCGTTTCGTCAAAAACTTCATACCTTTTGTCCGTTGTCCGTTGTCCGTTGTAGCTTGTTGGTATTGCTGAGCCCACTCCGCATGTCCCGGCGCTGCGCGGCCCTTGCAACCGCGGAACCCCCTCGACCTGGGGCAGAGCCACAACGGACCACGGACCACGGACAAAAGAACAGTGAACATCGACGAACGGCGCAAAGAGCACAGCCTCTTCAACTTACGTGAGGAGGACCTGGACCCCGACCCGATCCGGCAGTTCCAGGGCTGGTTCGCCGAAGCGGCGTTGAGCGAAGTTGCCGAAGTCAATGCGATGGCGCTGGCGACGGCCACGCCCGACGGTCGGCCCTCGGTGCGGATGCTGTTGCTCCGGGGCGTCGATGAACGGGGATTCACGTTCTTCACGAATTACGACAGCCGCAAGGCGTGCGAGCTGGACGCAAACCCTTACGCCGCCATGGTGTTCTTCTGGCATGACCTGGAGCGGCAGGTTCGTGTTGAAGGGCCGGTCGAGCGGGTCGCGGCGGAGGAGTCCGACCGTTATTTCCAGAGCCGGCCGGCTGGGTCGCGGCTCGGGGCCTGGGCGTCGCCGCAGAGCGCGGTCATCCCCAACCGTGAGGTGCTCGAAACGCGGTTCGGTGATCTGGAGCGCCGATACGCCGACAACCCAATCCCCCGGCCGGAAAACTGGGGCGGCTATCGCCTGGTCCCCGACGTCATCGAATTCTGGCAGGGCCGGCCCAACCGGCTGCACGACCGGCTTCGCTACACCCGGCGCGATCCGGGCGGCTGGCTGATCGAGCGGCTGGCGCCATGAACTCAGAGCCTGTTCCAAGAGCCCGGTCTGACTGTTGTAGGGTTTGTGAAATCCACCGACGCAAAGTCTTGGTAGCCTTGAGGATCGGTGGGTTTCACCCACCCTGCGAAATCAACTTCCGATCCTTCCGGAACAGACTCTCACCTTGACTTTTGCCCTTTTACAGTTGTCTCCAAGATGTCTTCCCCAATCAGTCTCCGCAAACCCAATTAGCACAAGGAATTACGGAATTCAGTGTCCTCGCGATCACT
>JAJPJC010000097.1 GCA_021324445.1 Isosphaeraceae bacterium | reverse complement strand
TGTAGGGTGGGTGAAACCCACCGATCTTCAAGCCCGCCAAGGCCTTCCGGTGGTGGGTTTCACCCACCCTACAACGGTTCGACCAGGCTTGTGGAACAGACTCTGATTGGAGATCGGCACGGGAATGGGCATGGCCAGCTCGCCGCCGAGGATCCAAGGAGAAGTCGATTACCGCGAAGCAAGCCCAGGAAGCCGGCTACGGCTATGGGCACCTCGAGTACCACACCTCGGTCGGGAACTTCGAGCGGGTCTTGCACGGACTTTACCGCCTCCCGAGCGTCCCGCCCGGCGAGCACGACGACCTGATCCGGCTCGCGCTCTGGAGCCGAAGCGACCGCCGCCCTCCGGGAATGGCTCCAGGCAGCGGTTGACCTCGATCTCGGCGACCATCTCACTTTCACGCTCGTCTCACGCCTTCAGAATGGGCAGCACCTCGGTTTGCAGCCCGCCGGTGACGTGGACGGTCCGGTCGCGGTCGACGAAGACGTTGACCTCGCTGCGGATGCCGAAGTCCTCGAAGTAGATCCCCGGCTCGACCGAGAAACACGTCTGGGGCAGGACCAGGCGTTCTTCGTGGGTCTCCAGGTCGTCCATGTTGGCGCCGTTGCCGTGGACCTCCTGGCCGATGTTGTGGCCGGTGCGGTGGATGAAGTGGGGACCATAGCCGGCCTGCTCGATCACCTGGCGGGCCGCGGCGTCGACTTCCCAGGCGGGGAGCGGGCGACCGGCCGCGTACGCCTCGCGGACGCGAGCAATGGCCGCGTCGCGGGCCTGGGCCACGACCGCGAAGACCTGCTGATACCGTTGGGGTACGGTCCGGCCCACGTAGCCCACCCGGGTCAGGTCGCTGTAGACCGATCGCGGCCGATCGAGCTTGGCCCAGAGATCGATGAGCACGAAGTCGTCCGGGCCGATCGCCCCATCCTGCCCGGCGATCGGCTCGTAGTGGGGGTCGCCGCTGTGAGGGCCGACGCCGACAATCGGCGGGCTGTAGGTCGTCAGCCCGTGGCGGCGGAAATGATCCAGGATGGCCGCCTGGACCTCGGTCTCGCGGATCGTGCCGCCGGCCCGAACCCGCTCGGCGATCAGCCCGAAGGCCAGGTCGAACGCCGACCGGGTAAACCGCTCAGCGTCGCGGTGCATCTGCCACTGCTCGTCATCCCAGGTGGCCTCGAACTGCTGGATCAGGTCGCCCGAGGAGACGACCTCCACGCCGCAGTTGCGGACCAGCTCGATGACCCCGGCATCCACCCGGGAAACATAGGGGTTGGAGACCCGCGGGGCGTACTCCATCGCGATCCGCCGCCCCGATCCCAGCAGGTCGGCCACGCCCGCTTCCAGCTCCTGCCAGCGCAGGTAGATCATCTTCGCTCCAGGGAGCTCATCCAGCGCGGCCGTCTCGATGCGGTGGACCAGCTTGCGCGGCGAGCCCTGCGCGGGGATGAAATAGAAGAATCGCCGGCTGCCCGGCGGCTTGGAATCCAGGCCCAGGACCCGCCGCGCCAGGACGTTGCCGCCCCGGAAGTCGTAGAGCAGCCAGCCGTCGAGACCGAACTCAGCGAGGCTCCGTTGCACTGCGTCCAGGTCGAACATCGTCGAGCATCCCTCGTAGGACACGGAAACGGATCAAGTCACGTCAACGGTCATCCTGCGCCTTGCCGGTCATGGGGACGAACCGCACCAGGTCCAGGACCTCGCGTTTCCAGCCGGTCTCGGTCCGCGTGATCCGGACCAGGTGCTGAACATCACGACCGACCGGCGCCACGAGTTTTCCCCCGATCTTGAGCTGATCCAGCAGCGGCTTGGGGACATCCCGGGGCGGCGCCGCGGTCAGCAGGATCGCGTCGAACGGTGCCCGCTCGGGCCAGCCCCCATAACCGTCGCCGACCCGGACCTGGATGTTGCGATAGCCCAGCTCGCGGAGCACGGCCTCGGCCCGGTGACCTAGCTCGGGGATGACTTCGATTGTATCGACCTCGCCGACGCACTCGGCCAGCACGGCCGCCTGGTAACCCGAACCCGTGCCGATCTCCAGGACGCGCATCCCTGGTTTCGGCTGGATCAGCTCGGTCATCCAGGCGACGATAAACGGCTGCGAGATCGTTTGTCCCGCCCCGATCGGGAGCGGGCCATCGTCATAGGCCCGACTTTGCAAGAGCTGCGGTACGAACCGATGCCGCGGTACCTTGCGCACGGCCGCCAGCACGGCCCTGTCCTTGATCCCGCGCGCCGCGATCTGAGTCTGGACCATCTCTTCGCGCCGTTCCCTCTGGGTGGCTTCCGACTGGAACCCTGGGAAACCTGCCAGCGCCAGCATGACCAGCAGACCCAGGACCACCGCGAGGGCCGCCGCGGCCGTCATCCGGATACGCCGCCAGTGACGTGCAGTCATGAGCCATCTCCTGCCCACAAGATACGCACTTCGGCAGAGATTCTGGCTATTGTACTGGAAAAGAACCGGGTGTGTCGCAAGAATCGGTCTTCCCTGGGAGGCACTTCCCTGTGAGTCCGGCCGTCTTCCTGTCGGACTGAGCTGCGCCCGTTCCCCTGGCACCGCGTGGCGGTTCTCGGTACGATTCTAGCGTCTTGCCGACTGCGGGGCTGTGATTGATCTCCCGGCCCAACCAGGTGTTGAGAACCCGTCGGTCGACTCTGGGAGAGTTCGATATGAAAGCGATCACCGGTGTCTTCGTGGTGCTGCTGGCGGCTCTCCCCGGCTGGGCGCAGGCGCCATCCCCGGCGAAAACCCAGGGGAGTCCGCCCAACTATTATCCGCTCAAACCCGGCACGAAATGGCACTATCAGGTCGACGCCGGCAACGGCCAGAAGGGCATGATGGTCAACCAGATCGCCAAGATCGAGAACATCGACGGCAAGGACATGGCCCGGCTGGAGACCGTGGTGGGCGGGAGCGTTCAGGCGACGGAGCACCTCAGCGCCAATGACCAAGGGGTCTTCCGCAATCGGTACAACGGGGTCGAGGTCTCGCCGCCGGTCTGTCTGCTGAAGTATCCGATCAAGGAAGGCACGACCTGGGAGACCCAGACCAAGATCGGCGACCAGCAATTGACCATGTCCGGCCGGGAGGGAAAGACCGCGGAGATCCAGGTGCCCGCGGGGAAGTTCCAGGCCGTCAACGTCGCGATCGAGACCACGGTGAACGGGATGAAGCTCAGCACGAACTTCTGGTTTGCGGAGAAGGTCGGCATCGTCAAACAGACGATCGACCTGTCGGGTCGGATGATCAGCATGGAACTGGTCAAGCTGGAGGAGGGCAAGTAGGCCATCCCCATCGAACGCGCCGGGAGAGCCGGCGGGGCAGGGGGCTCAGTCCGCGGCGGGGTCCGTCGGTCTCAAGAACCAGTCGAGCCACTCATAGGCACGAGTCTGAGCGACCGGGGGAAACGCGTGCCCCTTGTGATGGTTGAACAGGCCGATCGCCTCGGGAGCGCCGGTGAGCGTCCAGAGCGGCAGGGCCTCGGCGATGTAGGGCCAGCTCCGATCACCGTCGGCCGAGTCGCCGCCAATCAAGAGAAAGGCGCGCGGGGCACAGAGGGCCAAGACCTGCCCATGGTCCAGGCCGAACTCGGGACGCCGGATCGCCGCGCCCAGGTACCAGGGGTCGTCCCAGTTCGAGTAGGTCATCCCGATCCCGCCCTCGCAGGAAACCGCGGCGCGGACCCGCTCGTCGAACGCGGCCAGGTAGAGGACCTCCTTGGCTCCCAGGGAATGGCCGATCGCACCGATGCGGCGGGGGTCGACGTCCACCTGGGCTGCGAGCAGGTCGACGGCCCGGGTCGCGTCGAAGAGCATCTTGGCCATGCCGGTCACATCCGGATGACGTCGGTGCAGCCAATCGACCGCCGACTCGGGCCGGCGGCCCTGGCGGTAGTCCCAGATGAAACATCGGGGGCAAAACGTCACGTAACCCCTGCCTGCGAGATGCAGTCCGATGTGCAGGTCCGCCGGCCCTTGCAGGCCGGCCGGCTGTCGGATCGTCCATTCCGCCGTCGCGTGGAGCACCACCGCCGCCGGCCGCTGCCGGCCAGGCCGGTCGGGACGGAGCAGGTACCCCTCGACCGGGAGACCGCGCTCCGCCTCGTAGCGCACCCGCTGCCGGAGGACTCCCTCGGGGTGATCCTCTTCGACGACCTCCAGGGTATTCGCGGGTCGGGGACCCGGGATCGCGCCCAGGAACGCCTGCCAGGCCCGGCGCAGCTCCGTGCGCCTCCGGACCCATCCGGCGACTGTCGTGATCGGCCGATGCTCGGCGTCGACCAGCAACGGCGCCGGCCGGGTCGACTCCGGCGGCACTGCCCCGGGCGGGCGCCGGACCTCATCCAACCACTGGGGCTTGTCAACACGGAACATGAATTGTGACCTACGTTCGTGGGAGTTAGCCGTCACGTGCGATGGCGTGGACTTCGTCGATGACCCTGGCTACCTCGTCCTCGCTGGTATAGCAGGCGCAACCCAGCCGGACCAGGCCGTCGGCTTCCACACCCAACTTACGGGCGGCGTTGAGGGCGTAGAAATTCCCGTGCGAGGCGAAGATTCCCCGCGCGGCGAGACGGCGGCTGACTTCGGCGGCCGGGTGGGTGTCCAGCGTGAAGCTGAGGGTGGGCGTCCGCGGGGCGTCGGGCGGCGGCCCGAACATTCGGATCCCCTGGATGTCGCTCAGCCCGTGCCAGAGCGCCGTCAGGAGGGCCGCGCCGCGCTGGTGCAGCGCGTCGAAGACGGCCCCGAGCCGCTCGCGACGCGAGAGCCCAGGGCTGCCCTCGGCACCTGTGGCCAGTGAGGCGAGATACTCCACCGCGGCCGCGGCGCCGACGATCCCCTCGTGGTTCTGGGTCCCCGTCTCGAGCCGCTCCGGGATGGTCTCCGGTGCCGGCTCGAGCTTGGGTACCTCCAGGGCCTCGAGCCGCTGTCGCTTTCCATAAAGGATCCCCACGTGCGGCCCGTAGAACTTGTACGCCGAGCAGGCCAGGAAGTCGCAGTCCCAGGCCCGGACGTCGACGAGCTGGTGGGGCGCGAAATGCACGGCGTCGACGAAGGTCAGCGCATCGGCCTCCCGCGCCATGGCGACGGCGCGGGCGACGTCATTGATCGTTCCCAGGGCATTCGAGGCCGCGCCGATGGCCAGCAGGCGCGTGCGGTGATCGGTCAGGCAACGGTCCAGGTCGTCCCAATCGAGCTGGCCGGTCTCGGGGACCATCCCGACCCGGAGGATGGTGACACCGCGCTCGCGCCGCAGGGCGCGCCAGGGGTCAACATTGGCGTGATGATCCAGCTCGGTGACCACGATTGCGTCGTGAGGTCCCAACGAGCGCCCCAGGGCGCGCGCCAGGTGGAACGTCAGCGCGGTCATGTTGGGTCCGAACGCGATTTCCCCGGGCGAGCCATTGAGGAACTCGGCCAGGGTGCGCCGCGCCTCGGCCAGTGCCGAGTCGGTCTCCATGCTGGTCGGAAACGCCCAGTGCGCATTCGCATTGTGATGCACCAGGTAATCGGCCATTGCGTCGACCACGATACGGGGAACCTGGGTCCCGCCCGGGCCGTCGAAATAGGCGACGCGATGGCCCTGGTGGACGCGCTCCAAGGCGGGGAAGGCCGCACGGATCTCGGCGGTCGTCGCGATCCAAGGACTCAGCGAGCGGTCGTTGGGCGTGGTCATGGAGGCGGTCTCGAGGTCGCCGGACGGGTTTGGGGTGGATCGGATCGGGAACTTCGCACGGCTCAGGCTGGCATCGTCGGGCTGTCTGAGCGAGGATAGTCCCCTGGAATCGTACCCGCGATCCGCGCGCGAATCGAGGCCCAAGGGAGATCGATCCATGATCTGCGTCGCCGTCACGTATGTCATCAAGCCGGGTCACGAAGACGAGGCCGTTGCGCTCTTCGGCAAGCTGACCGAGCAGACGCGCACCGAGCCGGGCTGCCGGATGTACCTGGCCCACCGCTCGACCTCCGACCCGAGGCGGTTCTTCCTCTACGAGCAGTACGACGACCAGGCCGCGCTCGATGCCCATCGCGCCGCACCGCATTTCGAACAGTACGCCAAGGGAGGATTGTTCCCCATCCTCGAAAGCCGCTCGCCCGAACTCTACGTGCCGTTGACGGCCGGATGAGCCAGGGTGTTGCTCGGTGGGGCAGAACCCGGCCAGGGGAGAACCGCCAAGTCTCGTACCTTGAGGGATGGAAGGGAATGGTCTTGCGTTCGGGCGCCAGCCCGTCGAGCGTGGGGCGGGGGTTGTTGCACCCCCGCCGTAACAGCCACTCGTCGATGATCGCACGACGCTCCTACGCCGAGGCGACCTCTGCGTGTTCCGGCGGGACCTCCTCGACGGCCCCAGCCGGAACGACTTCCTCTTGGGCCGGCGCGACGGGCTCGACGACCTCAGTCGGAATGACTTCGTCCATGACCGGCGTGACCTGTTCCACGGTCACGGTCGGAACGACCTCGTCGGCGATCGGCGCGGCCGGCTCCAGCACCTCAGTCTGAATGGCGTCGGTCATGACCGGCGCCACCTCCTCCACGGTCAGGGTGGGAACGACCTCGTCGGCGACCGGCGCGGCCGGCTCGACGGCCCCGGACGCAACGACTTCGTCCTGGATCGGCGTGACCTGTTCGACGGCCGCGACCGGGATGAGCTCGTCTTGGATCGGCGCGGCCTGCTCGATCGGCTCGGTCGGAATGACTTCATCCTGGATCGGCGCGGCCTGCTCCACGTTCTCGGTCGAAGTGACCTGGTCCTGGACCGGCTCCACGAACTCTGTTACTGGCGGCGCATCGATAGACTCAACGTTTTCGGCAACGTCCGTGACCTCTTCCGTATCCTGCGCGATCGGTTCTGCCGACACTTCGTTCATGGCAATAGACTCCGGGCTGCGAATCGAAGTGGGAGGTGAAGGGGAAACCACCTTTAGTATTACCAATGGAATTGGTTTTGGCATCTGGCTTTTTTAAATTTTCTCAAGACCTTGATGCAAGCGATGCCGGCCCGGCGGCGGCAAGGTGTGGGGAAGGGCACAAAAGGCAGGCGGCTGGCCCGACTCGGAGAGAAGCTTCTCCTCTCCGGTCGAGTTGTGTGGTGGGTTCGCTCACCGGCCGGGGCGAGTGATTTCGGCTTGCCCCATTATATCGAGGATCGTTGAAACCATCAATCTCAGGTCCCGGGCAACATCCTCAATCTCCCGCCTTCCCGCCTTTCGGGGACACGGTCAATCCCGCAGCATCGAGCGTGAGCGGCCCGTTTGGCATCGGCCCGACTTTCAAAACCCCTTGCAACACAGCATTGACGTTGTCAGGCCCCAGTTCCGCGATCGTCTTCAAGGCCCTCCTGACCGAGCGGCCGTTGAGGCTGGCCCGCACGACCAGCGGGCTGCCCTCGAGCAGCAGCTCGATGACGGGGTTGCCGGCGGGCTGCGGCTCCGGTGGGACAAGATCGGCCGGCAGCGCGGCCGGCGGCAGCAAGGTGTGGATTTTCAGGCCCTTGATCGGGATCGTCACTTTCTGCATGGCATGCCTCCGCGGATCGGAAGGTGCTCTCGGGAGTCGTCGAACTCGTGCTCGGCTCGCACGGTCCGTCGTTCCGGACCTCGCCGGCCCGGCCGGCCCTCGCGACCGCGCGCCGGAGGTCCCCGAGGTCCGGTGGCTTCCCCTGGAGCGAGGAACTCCGCTCGGTCCATCGTGGCCACCGCCGGTTCGACCGGCAAGGTTTCGCCCCCATCCCGCCGTCGCGCCCGTTCCGGTCATAGCGATTGTGACGGGCATTCCTACGTCTGATAATGGGCCTTATGTTCGCTTGCGGTGGGTGTGACCTCGGAATGATGTAGAAAGACTTCCTTGCATCCGGAGCGACGGATACAATGCGTCGCCGCGGCAATCACGGGATGGCGATCGACCCGGTACACGACGCGAGAACTTGATCATGATCTACCGAGAGCCCTTGGTGATCGAAACGCGCGGGCGGGGCACTTTCGAGATCACGCGAGAGGTCCAGCAGGTCGTGGAGCGTTCGGGGGTCAATGAGGGGCTCTGCCACGTCTTCATCCATCACACCAGCGCGTCGTTGGTCGTCTGCGAGAACGCCGACCCCACGGTGCGCCGCGACCTGGAGAGCTACGCGGCACGGCTGGCGCCGGACGGCGATCCCTCGTACGTCCATGACAGCGAAGGGCCTGACGACATGTCCGCGCACATCCGGTCGGTCCTGACTTTGACCTCGTTGACCATCCCCGTCGCGGGCTGCCGGTGTGATCTCGGAACCTGGCAGGGAGTCTTCCTCTGGGAGCATCGCACCAGCCCGCACCGGCGGCGAATCACCGTGACCGTGACCGGAGGCCATCCCTGAAAAGCAAATCACCCTGCCGGCACGCACGGGCCGCCGGCAGGGTGAGACATCCCGACAATCCCTTCGGTCGCTGCTAAAGAAGTGCACGCGATGGGGAAAGTGGAGGTGAGACGTGGTATTGGGGCGCGGCCGGTTTCTTGCCCCGAAGGGGCCGGGCCCACAGCGTAGCTGGGGCGGGGCATCAGC
>JAJPJC010000002.1 GCA_021324445.1 Isosphaeraceae bacterium | reverse complement strand
CGTCTGGCGATCTTCGGATCCTCGAGAAGATCATCGCCCAGTCGAGAGATGGCAAATGGATCTTCGGGAAAGCGAGCGGTTCGCGCGGAAGTGGCTCATGCGCCGGGTTGCCTGTGGCGCCGCATCGCTGGCAACGCCAAGGGCTCAAGAGATGAGCCAAGATGATAACGGCCAACCAACCTACCGGAATATATATCGCCAAGATGCCCGCGCATGGGAAGATTAAAAATATCAGGATGCATGAGACCATCATCAGAAGGCAGCCCATTCCGCATGACGGAGTCGCCTTGGCATGCAAAGTGTAGTCTTCGCAATGGAGGCACCATCGCTGGGACTGGATCATACTTCTAGACTCGCGAGAGAATGGTGGATGGTGCGGCCCGCTTGAACGACCAGGGCTCCCGCTACCTCACGAACCGAATCGCGTAAGCGACCGGCGCCCCAGAGGTGAACACGGGGGTGGTCTCGAAGGCAACGCGCGTCTCCCCCGGCTTGATCGCATCGTCTCTCCAGTTGATTCTTACTGTCGCTGTTACAAATCCACTATTGTTGATTAAAAGAAGATCGAATTTTGGCTTTAGTGGGTCGGATGCCTTGTTGGAAAGGACAAACCTTATCTCACGTTCATTGAGAGAGAAAGATTCTAAGTATTCTTGTCTGACGATATTATCTCCCTCATTGAGTTTATGGTTGGCATGGAGCTTTTCTTCCCGGGCCTTGAGTTTGACCACCTCCATCCTCGCGGATTCGAGTCGCCTCTCGGCCCGCTTTTCAATCTCGGCTTGCTCCCTCAATGCGTCCCTCGTTCTCTCCTGTGCCAGCGCCGCCTCCCGTTCTGCGGCCACGGCTCGTTGCACAGCCTCGTCTAACTGGCGTGCACGTATCTGAAGCTGGCGTGCACGTATCTGAAGCCTCCATGTCGCAAGGGTGCCCCAGAAAATTGCGGCGGCAGATAAGACCCCGAGGTAGAGAAGCAAACCAGGAGTTCGGATCGCAGTCGGCACGAAGCGGTCCGCGGCGCCGTCTTGATGCTCGACAGTCCGATCGAGAGAGAGCGTCTCACTGGAGACAGACGCAGGCGAATTGGGGATTCTGAGCTCCGCCCCGCATGCCGGGCACCGCGCCCTCCTGCCGGCCTTCGATTCGTCAATGCTGAGTTGGCGGCCGCACTGGCACGCGAAGTGGATCACCATCGAACCCACGCCTCCGAGGTTTCACCGATTGTGTGATTCCGGATCCTCGTTGACACCCGGATGAGTTTTACGATACCGAGATCGGAGTCTGCGTGCAATCGTGTGTCTCCGATTGGTCGGCGTCATCGATTCTTGCGTCAGTTGGGATGCTTGCATCCAACGAACTACAGGCGTATCTGGACAGAAGATCAGAAGATAGATTAAGATGGAGCATGACGGGTGGCTCCCGATCCGGCCAGATCGGAGCCCAACGCGGACCGGCCGATCGGCGGACCCCCAGCCAGCCGGTCGGTCGGTCCGGCCCGCCTTGGCTGGGGACCTACCATGCAGATCACTTATTACTCATGGATCGCGCCTCACGTCCCACGTGTGATCGACGTACCCGAGACCGAGATAGTCGAGTGGAAGCTACCCACGTTCGCGCAGCATCGCGCCCCGGAAAGCCTGAAACCCGGTGAGTGGCCGAAGCCGCCGAGGGAACTTGAGTTTATTCGGACGTGCCCGGAGATCGTGTATCGGGCGGGGCCCGTTTGGCTGATGCGAGCGAGGATCGAACTCGACCCCCAGTTCTTGGCGTGGAGATACTACGCCATCGAGGACTTCGCGCGATTATGGAAGCAGGACTGCCACCCGGCGTATAGCAACTGGACCCGGCAGGATTTCGCCAACTTCGCCAAGGAATGGCCGGCGGACCCGGTCGACCAGGACGAGTATATCGCTGATCTCCGGGAAGGCACCTGGCAATTCTGTGGGATGACAGGCCCGTGGACGCTGTCGCGTATCGTGAAGGCCCTCCAGGCGCCTAGATACGCAAAGTTCTACTTATCCGATTACGAGGCGGCAGGACTGTTATGGGCCGAAGGCATCTCCCTACCGGCAGGACTGGACCCGCGCTGGTGCGAGCCGTTCCAGAACTGTTGGACCGGCCACGCACAGATCGCCGCCATCGCGCGTTTAGAGTCTGTTCCCAAAGCACCGGAGGGGCGGCGGTCAAGAGCCAGGGGCTGACGCCGACCCCTTTCAAGGTGCTTACTTTTGAGACCGAATGATCTCACGAGCCGTCGATCGATGAGCCCCCCGGCTCGTCCGCTTTACAACCACTGGTTTCTTCGGGCCGCGCGGTGTCTTGCGGTATCGCCTCCAGTCTACCGTCCGAGCGACCTCGTGCAACCAACCCGCGAACTGGGCTGCTGTCATCTCCACGAATTGCTGCCATACCGATGCGGGCACGGCGATCCGCATCCCTTTCTCCACCGCCGCGACCTGCGTCGCCATGTGATAGGTCGACAGGGTCTCCGGTCCTTGGAGCTCCTCACCCAGCCCCGAGACCAGCGCCGCGCGAGTCATCACCAGCAGGTTGTACGCCACCACCGCCAAGGCAAACCCGAACAACGCCGCTTTGGGATACCCCAGCGTGTTCATCTCGCACTGCAAGCTCACGGTCAATTCCTGGAAGGCGGTCTCGATCTGCCACCGGGTCCGATCGAGCTTTGCGGCCGCCCGGGCGCTCAACCGCTCTTTGGGAACGTTGGTCAACACACGGATTTCGGTCGTGCCGTCGCGCAGGGGCGTTCTCAGTCGGACCAGGATGCACCGGCACTCCAGGCAACCGGCCCGGACCCGTTGTTCGCTGATGGTGGCATCCCCGCAGCGGCGGCCGCGCGTCTCAGGCCCCAGCGGGTGCAGCTTGGTTCCGGCGTGGTGCCGAATCAGGAAAAACGCGTCGCGGGCCGCGATCCCGCTCAGGTAATCGTCGGTGCAAAAGTTCCGATCGGCCAGCCAGAGATCCTGGGCCTGAACCAAAGGCAGAATATCCGCGTAGAGCGTGCGTTCGCTGGTGTAGGCGTCTTCACACGGCACGATGTCGGTCAAAAGTCCGGTGCGACCGTCGCGGACCACCAACGAGATCCCGGGCAGGGCTGCGGCGCCGGAACCCCGCAGACAGGTGATGCGGTGGTCGGTGCCGGCCAGGGAGTTGCCATCGAGAGTGCGCAGCCGCAGACCCTGGACCGGCTCCGGAAGGGGCTCGCCCGGCAGGGAAGCCAGAATCGCTTCCAGCGCGCCAGCGGTCTCGGCGACCAGGGCGCGCGTGACCGCCGTTCCCAAACCGTTGAGCTTGTTGTACACGGAGGTGACGGACACGGGGATGTCTCCAGTCTCTCGGTAGGCCGAATGCACCGAGGGATACGTGCAAAAGACCACCCCTGTCATCAGCCGAGTGAGAGTGCTGAAGGTAAGTTCTCTCGTGTACTGGCCGTCGGCATGGCGCTCGAAGAGATCGTCGAGCGCCGACGCCCCGATCGCTCGAGCTGCAGTTGCCTGAACCAGGACCGCGATCGGAGCCTGGTCAAGGAACTTCTGCAGGATCTCGTCCATGAGATCGTCCTTCCTTCCTGGAGACGACGGAACCGCAACGATAGCAACAATATCGGTTCCACACGACAGCACCTTGAAAGGGGTCGGGGAGTGCCCTTGCGGACGGCTCAAGCTGCCATGCGGCATTCCGACCCGTCACTGACTGCCAACGTGTACACTGACCCGCGGTTGCTCGACATCCATGGAGCATGGGACGTGCTGCCGGCCCTCTCTCTCGATGCCGGACCGAACGCGGGCCGGGAATTGGCAAGAGCGACCGGGACGGATGACCACCAAAGCGTTGCACCAACGGTTGCACCAAACTTTGACAATCGAGGTCAAACGGGTGCATTTCCAGACACTCGGATCGACAAACCGACGATTTCCATGCATACTCCGGTGAACGATGAGACATGCAGTTTTTCGCGGGAAATCGCTGGTTTTCCTGCGGGAAACGAGAGGGGCTTGAGAGTGGAGACGAGCGGGATCGAACCGCCAACCTCCTGGTTGCAAACCAGGCGCTCTCCCGATTGAGCTACGTCCCCCTTCACCGAGTCAGCGGGTCAGCGGTCGGTCCGTCCCAGCGGCGAGACGAGAACCGACTCCAACGACCAATTCGATGATAGCCTGGCACCCACGATTTGGCTAGGCACTGTTTGCAAAATCGCTTTGGCGGCTTCTTTAAGCAGGCTACAGGAGTTTTTCGATCGTGGCGATCATCCACAGAGTAACATAATCTACGGCCAGTTT
>JAJPJC010000468.1 GCA_021324445.1 Isosphaeraceae bacterium | reverse complement strand
CCTTCGATCGGCGCACCTTCGCCTTCGCGCCGTTGCTCGGCTTTCCTCCGCCCAACATTTCTTTCAGTTTGCCGAGCATGGCCTTGGGTCTCCCGCTGCACCGTCTAACCACAATATCCGAATTATTTCGCCAACCTCGGGAAGAAGCAACTCAACCTATGCCTATCAACCGACCGTGCTTGCTAACATTGTATCAATCCCTACCCCGGGTACAGCAACTCATGGAATACGGAGATATGAAGGATTAGTGACAAACGAGGCGAAACTTGCCGGCCGTTGCTTCCGTACTCTCCTGGCTGAGGGCAGCCGGGGTCTTATGAGGAGTTCGCCCGCGACGTTGGCCCGGCGTCATTTCCTGGAAATCGCGGGCCAAATCGGTGCGGGCGCGATGCTTTCCTTTACGATGACCGAACCGACCCGAGGGTTCGCGGCCAATGACATCCCGGGAGTGGCCTGCATTGGAACGTGGGGCGGCAGCAGACGCTGATGACGTCGCTACGGAAAGTCTCGGGAGTCCGCTCTCGGCAAGGGCCCGGTCGAGGTTGGCGTCAGTGCGGCATCGACCGCGCACGTTGGAAACCAAGCCCACCGGAGCGGGCGGGTCGCGTTAGGGAAAGCGCGTCGGGCCGCGATCGGCCGGAAGACTAGCCGCCCTTGGCGAGGTGGCCGTTGACGCTCCTGGCCAGCAGGGTGACGCTCTTGGCCACCTTGGCCGACGGCGCCTCGATCACCACGGGAACACCGTTGTTGTTGGCACGGTTGATGGTCTTGGGGTCGTCGGGGATGTAATGGTGGATCTTCACCCCCAGCGCCTCCTCGGCCTTGGCGGCGGGGACCTCCTTGGCCTGCCCATAACGATTGACCACCAGCCGGATGCGGTCGCGGGCGACTTCGAGACGTTCCAGGTGCTCCAGGGTGCGCCGGGTGTTCCGAAGCGAGGTGAAGTCGAGCCGGAAGACGATCAGCACGATATCCGACTGGCTGAGGACCTGGGTCTCGATCGGCCGGAAGCCGTGGTCGAGGTCGACCACCACGTAGGGGAACATCACCCGGGCCAGGGCCAGGGCCTGATTGACGCCCTCCTCTGTCACGTGACTGATGTCGCTGATAAGCCTTGGGGGTGCCAGGAGGTGGACGCCGGAGTCGTGCTTGACGAGGGTGCGCTCGAACATCACGCGGTCGAGCCGCGAGAGGTTCTGGCACAGGTCCGACATCGTGTACGTCGGCTGCAGGTCCAGCAAAGACGCGAGGTCGCCGGTCTCCAGCTTCAGGTCGATCAGCCCGGCGCTCTGGTGCTCCTTGGCCAGCGCGGTGGCGATGTTGGCCGCCAGGGTGCTCGACCCGCTGCCGCCGTTGGGGCCGAGGACCGTGACGAGTTTCCCCGCCATCCCCTGGTCGAAATTGGCCGTGGTCAAGCGGGTCAGGGCCGCTTGCAGCTCGCTGGCCAGCTCCGTCGAGTCGACGATGTCGTCGGCCCCGCCGCGGAGCGCCCGGAGGACCAGCTTGGCGTCCTCGGTGGGTCCGACCACCATGATCCGGGCCTGCGTGGCGGCGCGGACCAGGCTCAGGATGCTCAGCCCGCGCTCGAAGTCGGGGGCCAGCACGAGGATGACGACCTCGGGCGGCTCGTTCATGACCCGCTGCACGGCCGAGCTGAGCGGCATGATGTGCGACGTGGGACATTCATGCCCCGAGAAGAGCAGGACCTCGCGGATCTGCTCGCTCACCGGATCATGATCGCTCACCACGTAAGCCAGCATCGAAGCCCCTTGTCGCGACCCGCAACCGTCCCGCGCCTCGCGAATCGATCCGCACGGCCGGCCGGGACCGTTCAGTGGACCTGATTCCAGGTCAAAAGCCTACTAATATATAGTCGATCGTACCGCGCGCGTTGACAAAATACGACACGAAAAGACAGGCGTTCATCGGCAAAGCCGTGGCGCGGAGAAGGAGAAACGAGACGGACGGCGGGACACGGCGAGATTGACCCGCCTGTAATGTAACCTGCGTCAGTCCCACTTCAAAATCGCCCCTGTGTGCGCGCTCGTGGCCATGCTGGCATACTTGGCGAGATAGCCTTTGGTGAAACGCGGAGCGGGCGGCTTCCACGCCGCGCGCCTCGCGGCGAGTTCTTCATCCGAGAGCCGGACGGAGAGCCGTCCGGCGGGGATATCGATCTCGATGATGTCGCCCGGCTTAAGCAAGCCGATCGGCCCCCCGACGGCCGCCTCGGGGCTGACGTGGCCGATCGACGCCCCGGCCGTCCCGCCCGAGAACCGGCCGTCGGTGATCAGGGCGCACTTGTCGCCCAGGCCGACGCCCTTGATCGCCGTCGTCGGCGCGAGCATCTCCTGCATGCCGGGGCCGCCCTTGGGACCCTCGTTGCGGACCACGACCACGTCGCCCGCCTTGACTTTGTTGAAGACGATCCCGTTGTAGGCGTCTTCTTCATTCTCGAAAATCACCGCCGGCCCACTGTGCCGCATCATCTTGGGATCGACGCCCGCCGTCTTGACCACCGCGCCCTCCGGGGCCAGGTTACCGTAGAGCATCGACAGCCCGCCCGTGTGCGAATAAGCCTTGTCGACCGTCCGGATCACGTCGAACGGGTCGAACCCGTCTCCATCGCCCCCGTTGCCGCCGGTCCCGGCGCTCTCTTCGAGGTCTTCCCCCTCGGCTTCGAGGACCGCGAGCCCGGCGGCCTGCGATCGCGACTCGGTGACGCTCGGCACGGTCCAGGCCTGGGTCGTCCGCTCGCCGCCGGGGCGGACTCGCGTCAGCGCCCGCGCCGAGGCCAGTGCGTTGACGCCCCGGACGTCGTACTCGGCGATGTTTTCGCCCAGCGTCTTGCCCGTCACCGTCGCGCAGGTCAAGTCGAGCAGGCCTGGGCACCCTCGCGCAATCTCGCCCAGGATCGTGTGAATACCCCCCGCGCGGGCGACGTCCTCAATATGGTAGTGGCTCGACGGCGAGACCTTGCAGATGTTCGGCGTCTTGCGGCTCAGTTCGTCGATCCGCTGCATGGTGAACGGCACACCCGCCTCGTAGGCGATCGCCAGGATGTGGAGGACCGTGTTGGTGCTCCCCCCCATCGCCATGTCGAGGATCATCGCGTTGTCGAACGCCGGGAAGGTGGCGATCTCTCGGGGAAGCAGGCCGTGCCCCGGTCCGACCTTGCCGAACTCGCGGGCCATCTCCACGATCCGGTGCGCGGCGCGCTCGTAAAGGACCTTGCGATCGGCCGAGGTGGCCAGAATCGTCCCGTTGCCGGGGAGGGCCATGCCCAGGGCCTCGGCCAGGCAGTTCATGCTGTTGGCGGTGAACATGCCCGAGCAGCT
>JAJPJC010000460.1 GCA_021324445.1 Isosphaeraceae bacterium | reverse complement strand
CCGGGATTTGAAGGAGACCGCCGTCTTCGCCGTGACACCGAAGCAGCCGGACCCGACCCACCGCCTGAAGCGCGGCAGCCCGCAGGAGAAGGCCGAGGTGATCGCCCCCGGCGGGCTGGCCGCGCTGCCGGGCGGCGACTTCCACCTGACCCCGGACGCGCCGGAGGCCGACCGCCGCCGCAGACTCGCCGAGTGGGTCGCGAGCGACCGCAACCCCCTCTTCGCGCGCACGATCGCCAACCGCGTCTGGCACTACCACTTCGGCCGCGGGCTGGTCGATACCCCCAACGACTTCGGCCGCAACGGCTCGAAGCCGACCCACCCCGAGCTGCTCGACTGGCTGGCCGTCGCGGTGCGCGACGGCGGCCAGTCGCTCAAGGCCCTCCACCGCCTGATCGTCACGAGCGCCGTCTATCGACAGTCATCGATGGACGATGCGGCCTCGGCCCGTCGCGATGCCGACGATCGCTGGCTCTGGCGGATGAACCGCCAGCGGCTCGACGCCGAGGAGGTGCGCGACAGCGTCCTGGCCGTCAGCGGCGACCTCGATCCCGCGATGGGCGGGCCTGGCTTCGAGCTCTTCCGGTTCAAGGACGACCACTCCCCGATCTACGATCACACGGCGCCCGGGGTGCTCGATCGGCCCGGTGCGCGGCGGCGGACGGTCTATCGCTTCGTGGTGCGGAGCGTCCCCCATCCGTTCATCGAATGCCTCGACGGCGCCGACCCGAACATCAACACGCCCGTGCGGTCCACCACGATCACGGCGCTCCAAGCCCTCGCCCTGCTCCATGACGCCTTCATGGTCCGCGAGGCGCGCGCCTTCGCCCGACGAGTCGAGCGGCTCGGCGGTTCGCTCGAGGCGCGGGTCGAGGCCGCGTTCGTCCTCGCCCTGGGCCGGCCGCCCCGGCCCCCCGAGCGCGATGTCCTGGCCGCCTACGCCCGCAAGCATGGGATGGCCAACGCCTGCCGGTTGTTGTTCAATACCAACGAGTTTTTGTTTGTGGATTGATGAAAGGTCCGTGTAGGGTGGGCACCGCCCACCGGCGCGGGCCTCGATCGGTGGGCGATGCCCACCCGACAGGGGCCGTCCATGAGCGCGAGCCGCATCGATCGCCGACGATTCCTCTGGAGTGCCGGGGGCGGGCTGGGGGGCGTGGCCCTGGCCCATCTGCTGGGAGCGGAGGGCCTGCTGGCCGGCGAGGAGGGCCGCGCGCAGCCGCGCCCTCGTCCCGAGTGGAACGGCGGGCTGCACCATCGGGCGCGGGCGCGCCGGGTCGTTGAGCTCTTCATGTCGGGCGCCGCCAGCCAGTGCGATACGTTCGACTACAAGCCGCTCCTGATCAAGAAGCACGGCGAGAAATTCGACCCGGGCGGGACGATCGAGCTGTTCCAGAGCGTCCCCGGCGCGGTGATGAAGAGTCCCTGGGGCTGGAAGCAATATGGTGGCTGTGGCAAGTGGGTGAGCGACCTGGTGCCCCACCTGGCCGGGTGCGTCGACGAGATGGCCTTCCTGCCGGCGATGGTCTCGAGGTCGAACGTGCACGGGCCGGCGACGTTCCTGCAGAACACCGGCTTCGTGCTGCCGGGTTTCCCGAGCTTCGGCGCCTGGGTCTCGTACGGCCTGGGGAGCCTGAACGACGACTTGCCGTCCTTCGTGGTCCTGCCCGACGCGCGGGGGTTCGCCCCGAACGGCCCGGCCAACTGGGCCGCCGGGTTCCTGCCCGCGTCGTATCAAGGGACGATGGTCAAGGCATCGTCGAAGAACCCCATCTTCGACCTGTTCCCGCCCGAGGACCCCGAGCTGACGCCCGAGAGTCAGCGCGACGGGCTGGCCGTGCTGGACCGACTGAACCGGGCCCACCGCGCCGAGCGGGCGGGCGACTCGCGGCTCGATGCGCGGATCGCCTCGTACGAGCTGGCGGCCCGGCTGCAACTGAGTGCGCCCGAGGTGCTGGACATCTCGCGCGAGTCGCGGGCCGTCCGCGCGCTGTATGGCCTGGACGAGCCGATCACGGCCGACTTCGGCCGCAACTGCCTGGTCGCCCGCCGGCTGCTCGAGCGGGGCGTCCGGTTCGTGCAGGTCTGGAGCGGCGCCGACAACGGTTTCCCCCGGCGCAACTGGGATTCGCACGAGGACATCGCCCGCGACCACGCCGAGATGGGCCGGAGCATGGACCGGCCCGCCGCGGCGTTGATCAAGGACCTCAAGGCGCGCGGGATGCTCGACGACACCCTGGTCATCTGGACCACCGAGTTCGGCCGGATGCCGTGCAGCCAGGGCGGCAAGGGGCGCGATCACAACCCGTCGGCGTTCACCTCGTGGCTGGCCGGCGGCGGCATCAAGGGGGGAATCACGTATGGGGCCAGCGACGAGTGGTCGTACAGGGCCGTCGAGAATCCGACTTACGGCTACGATCTCCACGCCACGGCGCTGCACCTGCTCGGCATCGACCACACCCGGCTGACGTTCCGCCACAACGGCATCGACCGCCGCCTGACCGACGTCCACGGCCGCGTGATCCGCGAGATCCTGGCGTGACGGTCGCGGTCGATCGGGGACGTCTCGAGCCGTGCCTCGAATCGTGAGCGGACCGAATGAGCCAGCCATCAGCAGCCGGCCGGGATGTCCGGCGTTCTCCGTCTCGCTGATCGCCTCTTCTGCCAGACGGCGTCCGGTCCGTGGATTGGCGACGGCGCATCGCTGCGGGACGGCCGGATGGCGCCCGTCATCAGGCCGTGATCGTCTCCGGCGACTTACTGGCGGACCGCCATATTCGGCGACGAGCCCAGACGCGGAGGGCAATTGCGACGAAACAAACCAGAGAGATGCCCAGCACCGTCATGAGGAAGTAGTTATGTCGATGAGGGATCAGCGCAAGACCGGTCCATCCGGTCGAAGCAAAAAGCCGCGTCGCGTCGACCACGGTCGGAGTTCGCTCTCCATCGTTGCGCTCGAATCATTAACGAAAATATGCCGAAGGGCGGGACGAGGGGGGCAGCGGGAATCGGTCGCGGTTATGATGATGGGG
>JAJPJC010000352.1 GCA_021324445.1 Isosphaeraceae bacterium | reverse complement strand
TGTAGGGTGGGTGAAACCCACCGATCTTCAAGCCCGCCAAGGCCTTCCGGTGGTGGGTTTCACCCACCCTACAACGGTTAGACCAGGCTTGTGGAACAGACTCTTAGTGCTGCAGGATCTGGATGGGGTTGAATTCGCTCATGGTTCCTCCGGTCATGAGCTCGATCGCCCGGGACTGCCATTTCATCGCCGCGGCGACGTTGCCGGTCTGGGCGTAGACCGCGGCGAGTCCACCCAGATCATGGGCCTCATGCCAATCCGTGAGCTCGCACGCCTTGGTCGCCGACTCGACGGCCTTGTTGGTGTCGTGGTATCGGGGATCGGGACAGGTGGCCAGGAGCCAGGCACGGCTGAGATAGGCGTCGTCGTACTTGGGATTGAGCTGAATCGCCTGGTCGAAATCGGCGATCGCCTTACCGAACTCCTTCTTCTCGGACCAGGCCAGGCCCCGGTTATAGTAGGCGCGGGAGTCCTTGGAATCGATCTTCAGCACGGCGTCGAAATCGGCGATGGCCTTGTCGTACTCCTTCTTCGCGGCCCAGGCGATTCCGCGGTTGAGAAAGGTCCCGCGACGCCCCGGCATCAGACCAATCGCCCGGTCGAAATCGGCGATGGCCGGATCGTACTCCTTCTTGGCGAGCCAGGCGAGGCCACGGTGGTAATAGCTCAGAGCATCGTTGGGATCCAGCCGGATGACCTCATCGAAGTCGGCAATCGCCCCATCAAAGAGCTGTTTATCCACCCGGGTCAGGCCGCGGTTGTAATGGGCCGACACATAGTCCGGACTGAGGCGGATGGCTTCGCTGAAATCGGCGATGGCCTCATCGTAGACCTTCTTGGCTCGCCAGACGGTCCCCCGGTTGTTGTAGATGCTGGCGTTGCGCGGCGCCAGCCGGATGGCCTGGCTGAAGTCGGCGAGGGCCTTGTCGTAGTCCTGCTTCTGGGCCCACTCGATCCCGCGATCATTGAAGATCCAGGCCTGAGTCGGATCCAGGCGGATGGCCTCATCGTAGTCATGCAGGGCCTTGTCGATTTCCTTCTGATCCTGCCAAAGGGTGGCGCGCATCACATAGGAGAATATGTCTTGCGGGTTGGCCCGGAGCTGTTCGCTGAAGAATTCGATCCCCTTGTCGACCGCGATGACGTCCTCGGCGCGCGCCCAGCCACTCAAGCCGTTCCCCTCGGCATGGAGCCAGAGCCACTGGTCCTTGACTTGCTCGACCCGATAAAAGTGGATGACGCGCCCGCGCTCCACCACCCGATCCTCGATGCGCAGCTGAAAGTCGTTGAGCCGCTGCACGACCCGCCGGCCGATCCAGGTGTTGCCGGCGGGCGGATGCGGCTGGGCTTGGACGGCCTTCGGCGCGATCAGTCGCAAGCCGAACAGCAGACAAAACACCGCCAGGCGAGCCGGGCCCTGTCGGCCCCGAGGGCCGACGCTGTGCCCATGCCCCGCATCGAGTTCCTCGCGCAGACCCAGTCGAGTCCCAGTTCTCATCATCGCTTCGATCTCCTCCCAAATCCGCGGCGACCTTTTGCCCCATTCTTGATCCACCTGACGCAAGCTCGCACACACCCATCCAATTAGCAGGATCGCGCCCTGAATCTCCTAATTATTGAGTCTCAGGACGATTTCGCAAGTCTGGCCACCGGCTGGCGGCGTCAGAATCCGCTCGGTGGCGGACCTGTTCCTGGAGGGTGGCGCGCAAGCCCATCAGGAAATCTAGCTTGCGGAAGGCGGGTTTAGGACCTCCGGCCGTGGTCTCGGTGCAGCGCACGAGCCGGGTAGTCGCGGGCGCGGCCGCACGACCCGGAATCTCATCGCAACCGGCAGATTCAATCAAGACCGTTGTCCGGGTTGCCGATGTTCTCCGAGGAGATCTCGTGCCGAGTTCGGGCCGGGTTGCGTGCACGCGCTGAGAGCGATGAAGACCGGGGGCGCCCCAGTCGCGACCTGGCTCCGATCACGAGGGGGAGCGATGAGCTTGGAACGACGCTCTCGGGTGCCGGCCTGGGCGAGGATTCTCCTTCTGTATGGGTCGATCGGCCAGGGAATCCCTGAGGCGTCGGCCCAAGCCCCGCCGACGGCCGGTTCAGTGCCTCCCCGCCCCGCGGCCGGTCTTGCCCAAGCAGTCCCCAACGACACGCCGCGCCCGGCGCCGGCGCCGGCGACCCGGCGCGAAGCCGGCCAGGCGTCGGGTCAGCCGCAATCCCCAACGGTGGCCCGTCGCGTGCCAGCCCAGGGGACTGGCGGCTCGAAGCCCAAGCCTACCGCCGAGATCACGCTGGAAGAGCGACTGCGCCGGATGGAAGAAGCCTATCTCCGGATGGAGCAAAGCAACCGGCAGATGCAGGCGCAATACGGCGCGCTGCTGAAGAAGTACGATGACCTATCGCGAAACCTGTCGAAGGGCGCGGCGGCCGAGTCGCGGTCGTCGACGTCGCGGACGACCCGACCGGTGAGCCGGGAGACGCCCAGCGCGGCGGCGGATGCGGCGGTGGCGGTGCCGACGGCTGGGCAGCCCGGTGACGGCGGCGCGCCCGGAGCCGAGGTCAATCAGCCCCCCGAGGGAATGGAACTGGCTCCCCTCGGGGACCAGGAATCGGGGACGGTCCCGGGGGCCGCGGGCGCGGCGGGCCGGTCCGGCCGCTACGATCCCCTGCCAAGCGGGGGCCAGGAATCGGGGACGATCCCGGGGGCCGCGGGCGCGGCGGGCCGGTCCGGCCGCTCCGATGTCCTGCAACCAGGTGCCACGGGAGCCCAGGGCCGAATCCGGCGGGGCAGCCCCTCGGGGCCCTACGTCGAGGCCGAACCCGAGGACACACGGTCCCGCATGGAGCGGATCGGCGCCGGTGCCGAGGGAACCGGCGGTCGGGTCAGTCCCGGACAGCAACCGGCTGCCGGACCGCCTCCCACCGGCGCCCGCGGTGAGGAACGCCGCCAACTGCAAGCAGGTGAAGGGCCCGACCTCAAACCCAAGAAGCATCGGGCCAGGGTCGAGTTCGCCGAAGGGCTGGAATTCACCTCCGAGGACGAGGAATTCAAGCTCCAGTTCCACAACCTGACCCAGACCGAGTTCCGCGGCTTCGACAAACGCGACCTTGGCGTCCTCCAGAGCCAGTTCTTCATCCCCCGCCAACGCTGGTATTTCACAGGCGACATCACCAAGAACTTCGGCTTCTACACGGTCATCAACCGGGGATACGGCTCGCTCGACCTCCTCGATGCCTTCATCAGCGTGCGCTTCGGCGATCGCCTCCGCTTCCGTCTGGGCCGGATGAAAACGCCGTACCTCTACGAGTACTTCTCGATCGCCGAGGGTGACTTGATCGCGCCCGAGCGCTCGATCTGGGCGGGCAACATGGCCTTGAACCGCCAGATCGGAATGCTGGCCTTGGGCGAGCTCTTGAAGAACCGGTTCAGCTATGCCGTGGGCCTCTACAACGGCCCGCGGCGATCGTTCCAGGACAGCAACAGCGCCAAGGACCTCATCGGTTATTTTAACACGCGCCCCTTCCTCCTGTCCGAACGGTACAAGGCGCTCCAGTACTTCAACATCGGGGGATCGATTGACGTCGGCTATCAGAAGAGCCCGACCCCCCAGCCGATCAACTTCGAGACCGCCAACGACCAAACCACCAGCGGCAACGCCCTGAGTCTTTCCCCGACGTTCTTGACCCTGAACAAGAATGTCATCGAGCTGGGCGAGCGGATCCAGTGGGGCGCCCACATCGTGTGGTTTTACAAGAGCTTCTTCCTCCTGGCGGAATATGGCGGAGCCCGTGCGGGCTACGGCTTTGCCGGCGCCAACACTTCGACTCCGATCAATTTCGACGGCTGGAACGTCACGGCGTCCTACTTCGTCACCGGTGAGCAGCTGACGCGCCGGGTCAACGTCGTCAAACCACGCAACGACTTCAACTTCGATGTCTTCAAAGGGGGGAAGTTCAGTCCGGGCGCCGTCGAACTCTTCGCACGATACAGCACCATGGACATGGGGCGGAACGTCTTCACCGCCGGATTCGCCGACCCCAACCTCTGGAGCAACCACGTCTGGGCGACCGACATCGGCCTGAACTGGTATCTCAACTTCTACTTCCGAATCTTCCTCGACTGGCAGCATGCGGAGTTCGGCAACCCGGTGTCCGTGGCACCCTCGAAGTTCTCCTCGACGACCGATATCTACTGGATGCGGTTCCAGATCTTCTTCTGAGAGTCTGTACCGTGCGGCAGCCCCCAGCGAGGTTCGCCGCGTCGAAGCCCGCCTGCCGCAGCAGCCGCGTGGCGCGGCCGCTCCCGGAGCGTCCTGACATCGAGCCGCGCCGCAACGAGGGGCGGGAGGTGTTCGATCGGGTGGATGACCCGATCGTCGAGCAGCTCCGCAAGCTGGTCCGCGCGACGATCGCCCGCGAGGGGCTCCAGCGGCGGAGCCAGCTGCTCAAGGCGCCGGAGCGGCGGTGAAGCGCCCGGCCGCCGGAGCGTTCCGCCAATCACCCGCACCCACCGAGCGCTACCACGGCACGCGGGGCGCCGCCCCAGTCCTGGGCGCGACTTTGATCAGAGCAACGGATGCCGTGGGTTGGCCAACCGAGCCACGATTGCCCATCTTGTGCGGCATCCCCACTCTGATCCTTGCGCCAGTTAGGTCAGGCTCAAGCCCGACCTACGTGACCCGTTGCGGCATGGCTCGTCCCCCGGCGGCGAGTTCGCTCTCGCCGGCTTCCTCGTGATATTCGGCGTCGGTGTTGACCTTCCAGGTGTCGAAGCAGCCCAGTCCCAGGATGTTGCGGGCGGCCAGCAGGGCGGTCATCATGGAATGATCCTGGTTGTTGTACTTGTGCATGCCGTTGCGGCCGGCCAGCTCGAGGTTGGTCAGGGTCTTGAGCCAGCTCCGGATGACGGCCAGGTGGGCCTGATACGCCTCGTCGTAGACGGGGTACGCCTTGGGCATGCGGACCACGCAGCCGTCGATGACCTCGCTGGCCGCGGCCAGGCCGATCGCGTCGATCTCCCGGCGGCCCAGCTCGATCAGCTCGGCATCGGAGCTGGTCCAAAGGTCGTCCCCCTCGAAGCAGAAGTATTCCAGGCCCAGGCTGGTCTTGGTCGGGTCGGGGACCAGGTCCGGCGACCAGTTCTTGAAGTTCTGGACCCGGCCGAGCTTCACGTTGGGCTCGTGGATATAGATCCAGTTGTCAGGGAAGGTCTCGGCGCGGTCGACGATCAAGATCACCGAGAGGAAATCGCGGTACTTGAGCGACTCGGCGGCGCGGAGGACCTCCGGCGGCGGCGGCGGGCTCATGGCCCGGATCAGGTCGCGGACCGGCAGCGTCGAGAGGAAGTGTTGACCGAGGTAGCGGGTCCGGCGGCCGTCGCCATCGCGGGCCAGCAGGGCCAGGACCCGCGACCCGTCATGTTCCACGCCGACGACGCGGCGGTCCAGGTGGACCGCTCCCCCCTGGGCACGGATCCGATCCCGCGCGACTTCCCACATCTGGCCCGGGCCCAGCCGCGGGTAGTGGAACTGATCGATCAAGGTCTTGATGACCTCGCCCCGCCGCGAGCGCCAGCCGCCGACGAGGGCCGAGGTCACGGCTCGGATCAGGCTCAGGTCCTGGATCCGCTGCGCCGCCCAGTCGGCTCGGATCGTGCTCGTCGGCATCCCCCAGACCTTCTCCGTGTACGACTTGAAGAAGATCTCGAAGAGTTCGCGCCCGAACCGGTTGACCACCCAATCCTCGACGCTGCGCTCGGGCCGAATCGGGGCCAGCCGGGCCTTGAGGTAGCTGGCCACGATGCGGCAGGAGCGGAGGAAGCCCAGCTTCGTCAGGGCGTCCAGCGGTTTGAGCGGATAATGGAAGAACTTGCGGTCGTAGTAGATCCGGCTCAGCCGCGACCGCGACAGGAATTCCTCGCCCAGGATCTCGGACCAGAGCCGGTTGATCTCAGCGCTCTTGGAGAAGAAGCGGTGTCCCCCGATGTCGAAGCGAAAGCCCTTGTACTGGTCGGTCCGGCTGATCCCGCCGACCAGGCGGGGATCGGCTTCCAGGACAACGCAGGGCCGGCCGTGCTTGGTCAGCTCGTAGGCCCCGGTCAGGCCGGCCGGCCCGCCGCCGGCGATGATCGCGTCGTACGCCGCCACGATCGCGATCGAGTCCGGATCATCCAGGCGCGTCCAGCGATGGGGGATCAGCCCGGCGCGGACTGTCTCCGACTGAGGCCGTACCCCATCCATGGTGAACTCCTGTGCCGCGAGCGCCCGAACTCAGCGGGGCGTGTCCGCTCCCCTCCGGACCGAGCCGAACCCATTGCGGCGACCGTCTTCTTTTCAGATCGGCCGGCGCGGCGGGGGAGTTTTGGCATAAATCGGTCGGGGGGTCAACGCCGATCATCAACAGGCCGAGGAATCCAGCTTGACCCCCAGGCGCCGCCCACCAGAATGAAAGCAGGGAGGAAGACCGATGACTCTCGACCAATGCCAGGCGATTCTCGAAGAGCTCGGTCGTCGCCAAGGGACGGACCGGCCGCTCGTCCAGGTCGTCGCGGGGTCCTGCGTGGTTCGAGGACGACTCGCCCCGACCGCGGCGCGTCCGGCCCGGCCCCGCAATCCCGAGTCTCCCTATGGGGTCCTGGTGCTCGAACACCCGGGACTGGCCCGCGGACCGTCGTCGTTGGTCCAGATCGCGAATATCCCCGACGATGGACTCTCGGGGATCGAGTAGTCTGCGGTCGATGTGACGGCCGCACCGAATGGGGCCAGGCGCCTCAAAGCCTCGCAGCGGGTCCCCTTGTGAGGCGGGTGAACTCACTCTCCCCTGATCGGCAAGTCTGGCTGGCGCTGACGGCCGGATCGGCTCGTGAGCCGCGCAACCAGGCCCTCCAGGGTCCCGAGCGGCCGCGCGGCGCCGGGGCTCTGCGCGATCCAGATATCCAGCGCTCGCAAGCATCCCGGCTCGGCCTGCGCGAGGAATCCCAAGAAAATTTCAAAATGACCTTGACGAGCCCGCGTCGGTTCGCTACCATCCCACCCGCTTGATGGACCGTGATCGATCGGTTCCACTGCGGCTTGGTGCGACAAGGCCGCATGGCCCGCGACGGATGCCGATCCAACCAGTCTCTTGAACCGCCACCGACCCGGCCCCTGGGCTGTCCATTCCTTCGGTCCGATGCGGCGTGGATGATCCGCGCCGTGATCCGCGGCCAGTCCGCTGACGGACTCGCGCCCTGACCGCCTGGGGATGCCGCGCGCCCGCCCCGGCCTGCGCCGGCTCCCCGA
>JAJPJC010000410.1 GCA_021324445.1 Isosphaeraceae bacterium | reverse complement strand
GACTTGAAGCGGGCCCGACGATCGGGCCATCCTGGAAGGTCGCCGGCCCACGCGCGGGCCGGCCGCGATCCCTCGCCACGACCATCGAACAGGGGGCCGATCGATGAGCCATCCCGCGGGCCCGGCATCGGGCCATTCCCGCCGCGATTTCCTGAGGGAGACCGTGCAGGCCTCCGCCGTCGGTCTCGCTTTCCCGACCATCATCCCCGGCTCGGCCTTGGGTCTCTCCGGCGCGGTGGCCCCGAGCAACCGCGTCGCTGTGGGGATCATCGGCACGGGGAACCAGGGATTCAACGACATCCGTTCGTTCCTCGAGGACGAGCGGGTGCGGATCGTGGCCGTCTGCGACGTAAACCGCGAGAGCCCGGGCTACTGGGAGGGAAAGATCGGCGGCCGGGATCCCGCGAAACGGTTGGTCGAGCGGCATTACGCGGCCGAGCGGCGCGACGGGACGTATCGCGGCTGTGAGGCCTATGTCGACTATCGTGAGATCCTGGGCCGGCCCGATATCGACGCGGTCGAGGTCTGCACCCCCGATCATTGGCACGCGATCCCGGTCATCGCCGCCTGCAAGGCCGGCAAGGACATCTACTGCCAGAAGCCGCTGTCCCTGACGATCGCCGAAGGCCGCGCCATGAGCTACGCGGTCAGCAAGTCGGGTGTCGTCTTCCAGACGGGCAGCCAGCAGCGGTCGGACTGGCGGTTCCGCCGCGCTTGCGAGTTGGTCCGCAACGGCCGGATCGGGGCGCTCAAGCGAGTGCGCGTCGGCATGCCGGGTGGCCGGACCGACTACGCCAAGGTCGGCGACCGCAAGAAGCCCGAGCCGGTCCCCGAGGGCTTCGAATACGACCTGTGGCTCGGGCCGGCGCCCGAGGCGCCGTATGCACCGGCCCGCTGCCACGTCAACTTCCGCTGGATCTACGACTACTCGGGAGGGAACGTCACCGATTGGGGAGGCCACCACCCCGACTGCGCCCAGTGGGGCATGGGCACCGAGCTGACCGGCCCCGTCCTCATCCGCCACGCCAAGGCCGCCTTCGCGCCGGACCCGCTCTGGAACACGGCCACCGACTATTCCTTCGAAGCCGTCTACGAGGACGGCCTGACCATGCTCGTCTCCAACAAGGAGAAGATGGGCGTGACGTTCGAGGGGACCGAAGGGAAGATCTACGTCAATCGCGGCGAGCTGAAGGCCGAGCCGATGTCGCTCCTCGGATCGAAGATCGGCGGCGACGGCGTCCATCTGTACCGCAGCGACAACCACTTCCGCAACTTCATCGACTGCGTCCTCTCGCGCGGACCGACGGCGGCGCCGGTCGAGGTGGCCCATCGTTCGATCACGATCTGCCACCTGGGGAACATCGCGATGCGCCTGGGCCGCGACACCCTGCGCTGGGACCCGCGGACCGAGCGGATCCTCGGCGACGACGAGGCCGCCAAGATGCTCAGCCGGCCCTACCGCGACCCGTGGAGCCTGCCGGTCGTGTGAGGGCGAAGCGGGGTCGGCCGCGGAATACACGCGAGACACGGGAGAGGAAGGGACACGGGGCCGGTCCCCTGACCAGGCCGCCAGTCTCGAACCGTCCCCTTCCGTGTACTCCGTGTACTCCGTGTATTCCGTGGCCAAGCTCCTCGCTCTTCCGATCTCGTTGGTCGCGGCCGCCCCGGCGGAGGCGGCGGCCACGAGGTTCGCGCGCCCGGCGCAAGATTGCCCTCGACGGCCCAAGCTGCTAAGGTCGAGAGATCGGGGCCGGAGCGTCGCAGACCGGCCCGCGATCCCGCCCCACCAATCCCGCACCGAGACCGAGAAGAGGAGCCGTCTCCGATGATTCGCCCTAACGGCCCGCGCCCGGGGGATTTCCGCTCATGAACCGGCTCACGGAATCTCCCGCCGGGCGGACCCGCTGGGCGAGCGTCGAGCTGCCCCGGCCGCTCGAGCCTCGCCCCGAGATCAGCCATGTCCTGTTCGACTTCGACGGCACGCTCTCGTTGATCCGCCAAGGCTGGCCCGAGGTCATGGTGCCGATGTTCGTGGAGGCCCTCCCGCGCCGGGGCGGCGAGACCGACGAGGCCCTGCGCGCGATGGTCCTCGACGACATCATGCGGCTCAACGGCAAGCAGACGATCTACCAGATGATCCAGCTCGCCGACCGGATCCGCGAGCGGGGCGGCGAGCCCCGGGAGCCGCTCTGGTACAAGCACGAGTACCTCCGGCGGCTGGAGGAGCACATCGGCGCCCGCACCGCGGGACTCGCCGGCGGCACGATCGACCCCGACGCGATGCTCGTGCACGGGGCCCGAAGCCTGCTCGAACACCTGCGCGGCCTGGGGTTATCCCTGTACCTCGCCAGCGGCACGGACGAATACGCCGTCAGGCGCGAGGCCGAGCTGCTCGACATCACCCGCTACTTCGACGGACACATCTACGGGGCCGTCGACGACTACAAGCGGTTCTCCAAGAAGATCGTCATCGAACGCATCCTCGGGGAGTACGGCATCGGCGGGCATCAGCTCCTCGCCTTCGGCGACGGCTACGTCGAGATCGAGAACACCAAGCAAGCCGGCGGCCTAGCCGTGGCCGTCGCGAGCGACGAGGCCAACAATGGCTCCGGCCGAGTAGACGAGTGGAAACGCCGCCGCCTCCTCGGCGTCGGGGCCGACGCCGTCATCCCCGACTTCCGCGACGCCATCCCCCTGGTCGATTACCTGCTCGGACGATGAGTTTTCAGTTCAGTTTTCAGTTTTCAGTTTTCAGTTTTCAGTTCGTGAGACGGTCTCCACACCCTCTACTGAAAACCGAACTGCAAACTGAAAACTGAAAACTGAAAACTGAAAACTGAACTGAACTGAAACCGAAGGACCTCCCGCTTGACTGTCCAGCCGCTTGACCTCTCCAAGCTTCGAGTCCTCCCGCTCGCCGCCCGCAGGAGCCTGACGCGCGCTGACGACATCCTGATCGATCCGGATGCCCCGCCACCCCCCTGCCCTGATGCGGTGATCCCTATGGTGGAAGGGGCGGCCGAAGCCATCCGTGGGGCGCGCGGCCGTGGCGCGGCCGTCATCCTCATCTACGGGGCCCATCTCCTGCGCAACGGGGCCGCGCTCATCCTCGATCGGATGATGGCGGCCGGCTGGCTGACGCACCTGGCGACCAACGGCGCCGGCACGATCCACGACTGGGAATATGCCTGGCTGGGCGCCTCGACCGAGTCCGTCGAGCAGAACGTGGCCACCGGCACCTTCGGCACCTGGCAGGAGACCGCGACGAACATCCACCTGGCCCTTTTGAGCGGTGCGCTGGACGGCCTGGGCTATGGACGGGCGCTCGGGCGTTTCATCCACGAGGATGGGACCTCGCTCCCTCATCCCGACGAGCTCGCGGCCGCGATCGCGGCCGATCCGCGGCATCCGCTCACGGCCGCCCGCGCCGAGCTGCTGCGGACGATGGAGGACCAGGGCTGGCCGTCGGGGCGGATCGCCGTCGAGCACCGCTGGAAGCACGCCTCGATCCTCGCCCGGGCGTTCCGCCATGGCGTGCCGATGACCGTGCACCCGGGGATCGGCTACGATATCATCTCCAACCATCCGGTCTTCAACGGTGCGGCGATCGGCCGGGGGGCGGAGTGGGACTTCAAACTGTTCGCCGGGTCGCTCCGGGACCTCGAGGGCGGCGTCGTGCTGTCGATCGGCTCGGCCATCATGGGCCCGCAGGTCTTCGAGAAGGCGTTGAGCTGCGTCAATAACCTGCGGCTCCAGGGCGGCCAGGATGTCGTTCGGGGGCATGCGATCTATGTGGTGGACCTCCAGGACGGCGGCGGATGGGACTGGACGCGAGGAGAGCCGCCCAAGTCGAACCCGGCCTATTACCTACGGTTCTGCAAGAGCTATTCTCGCATGGGTGGCGCATTGAACTACGTGCAGTGCGATAATGTGACTTTCCTCCACCACGTGCATCGGCGATTGGCCCTCTCATGAACGCGGGACGTTTCCACGCCATCACCTCGCGATATCCCGCGCTGCGGGTCGCGGTCGTCGGCGATTTCTTCCTCGACCGGTACCTGCACATCGATCCGGATCGGGACGAGGTCTCGATCGAGACGGGGCTGACGGTCTACAACGTGGTGGAGGTGCGGCCGCAGCCCGGCGCCGCCGGCACGATCGTGAACAACCTGGAGGCGCTGGGGAT
>JAJPJC010000071.1 GCA_021324445.1 Isosphaeraceae bacterium | reverse complement strand
AGGCCCACCCCGCTCCAGCGAGCAGGCTGCTGGATTTCCGCACGCCTCGCCGCGATCGGGTGTCGCCGGTTGACGTCGAATCGACCCATGGGCAGGATAATCGGTAGACGAGACCGGCCGTGCAAGCAACGGCCGACCACCCCCGACCCAGAATGACGAGCGACGGAGGACCCGGCCCATGGCTTTGACCCCCTCGACCATGCTTCCCCTCGGAACCCAGGCACTCAACTTCCGACTGCCGGACACCGAGGGCAAGGTCGTCGCCCTCGACGATTTCCGCGACGCCCCTGCTCTGCTCGTCGTCTTCCTCTGCAATCACTGCCCCTACGTCAAGCACATCCGCCAGGAGCTGGCCCGTCTGGCCAAGGATTACCAGCGAAGAGGAGTGGCGGTCGTCGGGATCAACTCCAACGATGCGGCCGGTTACCCCGACGATCGTCCCGAGATGATGGTCAAGGAGAAGGCCGAGATCGGCTATACCTTCCCCTATCTGTACGACGAGAGCCAGGAGGTCGCCAAGGCCTACCAGGCGGCCTGCACCCCCGACTTCTACGTCTTCGATCGGGAGCGGAAGCTGGTCTATCGGGGTCAGATGGACGGGAGCCGGCCCGGGAACACAATCCCGGTCACGGGCCAGGACCTGCGGTCGGCCCTGGATGCGGTGCTGGCCGGCCGGCCGGTGAGCCCTGAACAGCGGCCGAGCCTGGGCTGCAACATCAAGTGGAAACCCGGCAACGAACCAGGTTATGCCTGAGGACGCGAGGGCCGCAACTCGCATCTCATCTCTGGGGTCGAGGCGGCGCGAGAACTCCCCCGACGGCGACGCGGCCGGAAATGCCACGCCTGGACACGGTTCCGAGGGACGACGGTGGGAGTCCGCGGAGTCGTCTTGGTGTCCCTTCTCTCATCATTCAGGAGCGGCCTTGCTCCGTCGCCGGAAGGCGACGGTCTCCAGCCGAGGATTGCGATGACGGCTCTGATGAAGACCAAGCCTCTGGACCCTCTGGACCGCGTGCTGGACCGCGTCGCAGAGGACTGGCTCTTCCTCTGCCCGAGCGGCGAGATCGCGAATGCCGTCGCCCAAATCGGCCGGTACGGCCTCATCACCGACGTCTACAGCCCCAAGACGATCCGGCGGATCGCCCGGGGCAAGAAGATCGTGGTCGTGGCGCCCAGCGGCGGACCCGGTCGTCAGCAGGCCCTGGAGGCCATGGCCGAGTGCCGCGCGGCCGGCGCCCGGGTGGTCCGGGAGTGGTGCCTCCTGGGACTGGGCGTGGAGTTCCTCGACTTCACGTCCTGGTCGTTGACCTTCGACCTGGCGAACTGCCTGTGGTGTGAGCAGCCCTGGCTGGGCGCGCCGGCCACGGGAGCCGACCCTGAGCCCTGTTCACGGATGTCACGGACCACGTCCACTGACGATGACGAAGCTGAGATCACTCTGCCCGAATGGCCCGCACCGCCGGAGGAGGCCGCCTACCACGGTCTGGCCGGCGCGATCGTCCGGTCCATCGAGCCGCACTCCGAGGCCGATCCGGCCGCGCTGCTGGCGCAACTGCTGGTGGCCTTCGGCTCGATGATCGGCCGGAGCGCTCATGTCCGGGTGGGGGCCACCTGGCACCATGCCAATGAGTTCGCGCTGATGGTGGGAGAGACCAGCGCGGCCCGCAAGGGCACGTCCTGGTCGGAGGTCTGTCGCTTCGTGGGCGCGGTCGACCCCGAGTGGAGGGACCAACGCATCCTGGGCGGGCTGTCCACCGGCGCCGGTCTGATCTATCACGTCCGCGACCCGCTGGGGGGAAAAGAGCCGATGCGGGACAAGGGCACGGTCACGGGTTACCAGGAGGTGATCCGGGACCACGGGGTATCGGACAAACGGCTGCTGGTGATCGAGACCGAGTTCGGCGGCGTCCTCAAGGTCTCCAGCCGAGAAGGGAACAACCTCTCGGCCGTGATGCGCCAGGGATGGGACGGATCGACGCTGGCCAGCATGACCAAGTCCTCCCCGTACCGTGCCACCGGCGCCCATGTCTCGATCATCGGTCACATCACCGCCGAGGAGCTGACCAGGCTCCTGAGTCAGTGTGACCAGGCCAACGGGTTCGCCAATCGGTTCTTGTGGGTCTGCTGCCGGCGGTCGAAGCTCCTGCCCTTCGGCGGTCGAATCCCCCCGGACGAGGTGGATCGGCTCCAGGCCAGGCTGAGCGAGGCCGCCGCGTTCGCGCGGTCCGCCGCGATGATCCAGTGGACCCGCCCGGCCATGGCGATCTGGGACGAGGTCTACCCGCGCTTGACCAGCCCGCGGCCCGGCGCGCTGGGCATGGTGAGCAGTCGAGCCGAGGCCCATACCCTCCGGCTGGCCCTGCTCTACACCCTGCTGGATCGCTCCGACCGGATCGAGCCTGAGCACCTCGCGGCCGCGCTGGCGCTCTGGGATTATTGCCAGCGCTCGGCGGCCTACCTCTTCGGCACCACGACCGGCGACCGCGATGCCGACCGGATCCTGGAGGCCCTGCGCGCCTGCTCCCAGGGGCTGAGCCGGGGTGAGATTCGCCGCGCTTGCTTCGGCGATAACAAGAGCGCCGACCATGTGGCCTCCAAGCTGACGATCTTGCTGCAGGCCGGGTCCGTTCGCAGGGAAACGGTTGCCACCGCGGGGAGGCCGGCCGAGCGCTGGTTCGCGGTCGGCGACGTGGTACGTGGGAACGTGAAAAACGTGATAAGCCCCCAAGCGACCGGCCCGCGGACCCCTTATCACGTTTTTCACGTTCCCACGTACCAGGGACCACCCGAGGATCACTCCCCCTCAGCCGGTCCGGGTGCGGTCGCGGCTGATCCCGCCGATTCTGCCGCTGGTGCCCATCGGGAGAAGCCCGACGTCCTCGATCATCGCGGGGTGGACCCGACGGACCCGGATGCGTTTTGAATGGCGACCTCCTGCTGCCCACCGCCGCCGCCGACTCTCGACTGACCTGGGGACGGTGCGCTGGCCGCACGCTCCGCAGCCCTTGCTTCTCCCCGGTCATTCCTGCTGATCGTGGTGATTCTGGGAGACATTCGCCTGGCGACGCCTCTCCAACGGCGGGATCCCGAATGATCCTGATCCCGAGGTTCCAGATTTGCCAGTTATCATCGTATGGAGATTGCCGGCCGTTTCCTCCTCAATCGGCTACCGAGCCGCAGAGAGGGGAGGGTGGCCCTCTGTCCGAGCAGCTCATAGCTTTGATTGAGAAGGCCCGGCGCTATGGGATGACGGCGGACGAGCGGACGGAGCAAGAAATCGGCTTCGCCCACGGCAACGCCCATTACCCATTAGACCCCGCGCTCCCCGATCAAGTCCAGGGTCGCTCGCCGTCCGCGGCAGCGGCACCCGGTTCGTGCTTTCCTTTGTCCGCCGCCGGTCGTAACCTGAGAGCATTGGGACGAACTGAAGAAACGGCCCTGTGGTTCGAGATGGGGCACTCCCGGGGGCTCGCCGGCGGGAGCCGGCTCGACCCCAGCCCCGCGCGCTTGAGACGATCCGATGGATGAGAACCTTGGAGCGGCTCGCGCCGCGAGCGGGTCGCGAGCCGGACCCGGGGGCGCGTCGCCCCCAACCACGGCGAGTTCCGGTGCGCGCCCGCGCCCCGCGCGCGGTAGGGCTCGCCGGCTGCTGGGGGCAGTCCTCGTCCTCGTGGTCGCGGTGGTCGGAGCCCCACTCGCCTACCAGGAGTACCAGGTCTCCCGATCGGCGGGAGCGGTCCGCCGCGGGTTCGCCGCGCACCGCTATCGGGAAGCCCGCGAGCCCTTGCGCCGATGGCTGCGCCAGCGGCCCCGTTCGGCCGAAGCCCACTACTACCGCGCGTGGCTGGCCCTGGTCACGAATCAGCCCAACGAGGCCGCCGAGGCCATCGATCAGGCGACGAAGCTGGGGGCCGACGCGACTCTCCTGAGCCCTCTGACCGGAATCTACTGGGCGCGCGCGGGCCGCCTCAACCAGGCCGAACCGCTGCTGCGGGCGGCCTTCCAGCGGAACGCCGAACCGCAAATCGAGATCGCCCAGGAGTTGGCCGGGATCTACCTGAAGACCTACAGGCTCCCTCAGGCCGGCGTGGCGATCGAGCGCTGGCGAACCCTGGCACCGGAGGACCCCCAGCCCTACCTGTGGAGCAACGAGGTCGCCACGCGGACGGACACGGACCCCTCGGTTCTGATCCGGAACTACCGCGCCGCCCTGGAGCTCGATCCGAACCTGGACCGGGCACGGCTGGGGCTGGCCCAGCAGCTCAGCAAGGCCCGTCGGTTCGACGAAGCCGAACAAGAGTACCGCGCCTATCTCCAGCGCAACCCCCAGGACGTTTCGGCCCTGGTGGGCCTCGGGCGCAACGCGTTTCAACAGGGTGACATCCACGGGGCCACCCGGTCCTTCGAAGCCGCCCTGGAGATCAACCCCCGCCAGCCCGATGCCCTGAAGGAGCTCGCCCAGGCCGAACTGCGACTCGGCCGTTACGACCGGGCCTGCCAGCGGTTCGAGCGGCTCATCCCGATCGAGCCCTATGACCACGAGGTGCGGTACGCCTACGCGCAGGCCCTGAAACTCAACGGTGACGCGGCGCGAGCCCGAACCGAGACCGAGCTGGCCGGCCGGCTGCGCAAGGAGCATGATCACATGCTCCAATTCCGCTATCACCTCAAGGACCCCAACGACGTGGCCTCGCGCTACGAAGTGGCCAAGTGGCTACTCGAGCACGGCCACGCCGAGGAGGGCCTGAAATGGACCCGGGAGGTCCTCCGCGCAGACCCGCGCCATGCCCCGACTCACCGGCTGCTCGCCGATTACTACCAGAGGCATGGCGACCCCGGCCTGGCCAACTATCACCAGCTCATGGCCTCGTCGATCGCTCCTCAGCGCTGATCACACGCTGAGGTCGCGACCCTTTCACACAAGTTTCATGGCTTTTCGGCTGGTGCCTCGCCGCTGGGACTGGGTTGCGCTGTTGCGGCTTTCACTTTCGCGTTTGCCTTGGCCACGTCTTTGGACATCCGCCCGCCCATATCGGTCGAGACGGCGTCGAGCGGGACATCCGACTTGGAGGTGTCTCGGGGCACCCCCGTGTCGACACCGGCGCTTCCACAGCCCACCAGGCCGAGGGAGAGGACCCAGGGCATGGGCGTCAGGCCACCGAGCACGCGTCTCTTCATGAGCCAATCTCCGAAATCGATGCGATGATCATTATCCCACGCGGATCCGCGTCGCGCCCTGCTCCGCTCAGTAGGAGTCGGAGCTGAGGGTCTCGCCCCCGTTCCGGGTGCCGATGGCCCACCACGATTGCGCGCTGACCGAGTCCTTGACGAATCGAACCGAGCCATCGGCGAAGCAAACGTTCACGCCGCCGGGATGGTTGCTGCTGACCGTCACCAGCCCGCTGGTGCCGCCCCAGAGCCCGCCCGGGTCGTTCGGGTTGAGGCACGTCAGCTTGTTCGGCGTGTTGTAATGGGTGTACCGGTTGACGACGATGTGCCAGGGGAATCCCAGCGTCCAGGAGAACCCTTGGAGCCACCCCGTATTGGAAGGGGTCGTCCCCGCCATTCCCTGGCACATTTGCATGCCTTGCAAAGCGGCCTGCATGTTGCCGGAGTTATAGGTGATGGGCAGGCTCGTGAGAATGTAGATTCCCCGCCTGGCATTGGAGGAATTCCCGGCGGTCGGCTGCAAGTTGTCGGCCGCGGCAGCCCCGAGCAGCCTCTCGCTGAACAGTGCCGTGTTCGAGCTGCCGTCGGTGATGCCTTCCAAGCCGAAGAAGCCGAGGTTGCTGTCGGCGCCCCACCAGCAGGTGCCGACGGCCCAGCCGTTGATCGGGATTTGATTCGTGGTCGAGCAAGTGAAGAACGGCACGATCGTGCCCGCGAAGTTGCGGATCACGCCCGGCCCGCCGTGGTTGCCGCAGTAGTTCATCGGCGCCCAGGGATAGTTGGGACGAGCCTTCTGGTTGTCGGAGGGACAGAGCAACACCGCCAAGGCATTGAACGCGACCGTGGTCTGATTGACGACATAGTCGGGAGTCCAATCAGCATTGTAGGCGTTGTAAATGGGCTGCTGCTCCAGGTTCGGCAGCAGGCAGACCGGCCAACTGGCGTTCCACCCCCAGCTCCCATTCCCGGGACTACTCATCGTCGCCCCCATCCACATGTCCTCGGCTGGGAAGGCATTGTACGTCGAATGGTAATTGTGCACGGCCAGCCCGAGCTGCTTCAGGTTGTTGGTGCATTGTGCCCGCCGCGCGGCCTCGCGGGCCGACTGCACCGCCGGCAGGAGCAGGGCGATCAAGACCGCGATGATCGCAATCACCACCAGGAGCTCGATCAGCGTAAAACCGGGTCGAACCTGACGCCTCGCCGTATTCATGAGCGATGACCCCCCAGAAGAGAGATGAGATCAATCGGACCCATCCTTTGAAGTTAACACTCCAACCAGGAATCGCAAGAGCCTATTCCGGCTCCCACACGTTTTTGGTGTGGGTGTGGGCCGGGCTGGTTACAAGAAGTCGGCGCTTCGGCCCGACATGGCGTCCACAGTTTGCGTCAGCGGCCGGGAAGAGTCACAGAATCAGCCTGCAGCACCGCGGCGCATTGCGTGAACAGGGTATCAGCGGTGGAAGCCTTGCAGAGGTCTCACCGCCGCATCGCCCTCCCGCAAGCGATATCCGCGGTCGGCCGCGAGGTTGCCGTGCCGATCGACCCGACCCGACGGCCAGCGCACCTCGACCGAGTCGACCCAGTTTGCCGGCCCGAGTCCGAAGTGGAGGCGGCCGTCACCAGCGGACTGGTAGCTGCCGCCTCCCAGCCGCGGCGCGACGCGCGTGCGGCCGCCGGCCGCGACGGCCACCACGGCGCCGATCCCATCACGATTCGACGTCGTCCCTTCCAGCCGGAAGGTGACGAAGTGGCCTCGGCCGGGGCCGGTCTGGTTGCGGAAGACGACCAGCGGCTCATTCTGGGCGACCATCACGGCATCGAGCCGGCCGTCGTTATCCAGGTCGCCGACGGCCAGCCCGCGGCCGACGCAAGCCTGCTGGAACGGCGGACCGGCCTGAGCCGTCACGTCGCGCAGCGCACCCCCCGAACCACCTGCGAACAATTGTGCCGTCATCGCGTAGGGGAACAGCGGGCGCTGGTCGCTGATGTGACCGTTGGCGGTCATCAGGTCGAGCCAGCCGTCGTTGTTGGCATCGAAGAACGCCACGCCAAAGCCCAGCCGGTGCCGGCTGGGCGCCGCCAGGCCGGCGGCTGCCGTGTGATCGGCGAAGAGTCCCTGGCCCAGGTTGTGGAACAGCGTGGTGGACTCGCCGTAGAAATTGGTGACGGCCAGGTCGGGCTGGCCGTCGCCGTCGAGGTCGCCGCAGGCCACACCCATGCCGGCCTGGTAGCCCCCGGCGGCATTGGCCGCGAGCCCCGCGGCGTGCCCGACCTCCTCGAACTGAAACCCACCCCGGTTGCGGAAGAGGTAGTTCGCCGTGCTGTCGTTGGCGACGAACAGGTCGATCCGCCCGTCCCCGTCCAGGTCGGCCGCGACGACACCCAGGCCCCGGCCGTCGCGGTCGACGATCCCGGCCGCGGCCGTGACGTCGACGAACCGGCCGCCGTCGTTGCGGAAGACGTGGTCGGGGAGCGGCTCGATCGAGCGGGGGTCGCAGGTCAGGATGAGGGTTGCCGTCGGATCCTTGCAAATCCGCGGATTGGCCGTGTCCCAGACCCCGTAGTGGCAGACGTATAAGTCCAGGTCGCCGTCATTGTCCAGGTCGGCGAAAGCGGCCGAGGTCGGCCAGTCGCGGTCGCCACCCAGCCCGGCTCGCTCGGTGGCGTCCTCGAACGTCCCGTGACCCCGGTTGTGGTACAGGGCGTAGGACCGCCATCGGGTGACGAACACGTCGGGACGGCCATCCCGATCGTAATCCCCCACCGCAACGCCGTGGCCGTAACCGCGCGGTAGACCACGGATCCCCGACCGCTCGGTGACGTCTTCGAACGTGCCATCGCCCCGGTTGCGAAACAGCCTGTCGCCCGAGTAGGAGGCGTTCGGGCCGGGGGGAAAGACACCTCCCTGGACGCAGTAGACGTCGAGGAACCCGTCGCCGTCGAAGTCGAGCAGGCCCACGCCGCCGCTGGCCATCTCGGGAAGTTGATGGATGGGAGAGACGCCGTTGTCCTGAACGAACTCGGCCAGCCCCGCAGCCGCGGCGCAATCTTCGAAGTGAGGGATCGGGCCGTGATCGGGTCGGCCGCGCACCGATCCCACGGGAGGGTGTGCCGCGATCGGGCCGAACTCGGCGGCCAGCACATCTCCGAGGCTGCCGGCAGGCGTCGAGCCGCCGGCCACGCCTCGACTCATGCGGGCCATCGCGGCGCTGGCCGCCGGGTGCGCGGGCTGGCGCGCCGCGATCAGCTCCCAGAACGCGCGGGCCTCGAAGGTCCGCCCGAGTCGTTCCGCCAGCGAGGCCAGCTCCGGGAGGTGCTCGGCATAGCGGTTCTCCTTGTAGAGCTCGTTGTAACGGTCCAGCGCGGCGTCCAGCTCGGCCTTGCGGCGACGGCAGGAAGCGGCGGCCGCGGTCTCACCCGCCTGGTGGAGCAGCTCGGCCAGGCGCGTGAGTGCGGCGGTCCGCCCGGGCTCGCGCGCGATCAACGCCTCCAGGGCGCGGCGCTCGGCCCCGGAGTCATGCTGCTGCCGGGCGAACCAGGCGGCGAGGTCGAGGCGTTCAGCGGCGTCGAGCAGGCGAGCCGGCAGGTGGTCGATCGCCGCGCCGGCCGGCCCGACCCGGCCTGCGGCGACGGCCCACTCCAGCCGAGCCTTCCAGACCATCGAGTCCTCGGGCCAGCGCGCCAGGCACGATTCGAGCTCCGTCTCCGCACGCGCGAAGTCACCCGCACGCGTGGCCAGGTAGGCTCGGGTCAGGGCCAGGGTGCGCCGGTCCTCCTCGGTGGCTGGAGCTGCCCCCCCCTCGAGCAGGCGCTGGTTCCACTCCAGGGGGAACTTCTCCAGGTCGAGCCCCGCGTGCTCGCGGACCATGGCGAGCCGGTCGGCCTGTTCCGACAGCGGGCGAGCCGCGGAGTCGCTCCAGAGCGATTCGATCAAGCGGCGGGCCTCGGTGAGCCGGCCCTGCTGGCCCAGGAGGGTCAACAGCAGGTGCCGCACGGCGGGGAGTTCGGGGCTGGCCTGCCGCAGCGCCGCGTGCAGGATGCGCTCGGCCGCGGCGATCCGACCCAGCGCGACCGCGGCCTGGGCGAATGCCAGCGCCGCGGGCGTGGCCCACGGCGAATCGGGGCGGACGCGGGCCCAGGCTGCCAGCGCGGCCTCGGGCCGGCCCCGCGCCGCCTCGCAGCGGCCGAGCTCATAGGCGACCTCGGCCTGGTCCGGCTGCTCCGCCGCCAGCCGCGCCAGCCGCTTCCGGGCTGAGCCCAGCCGTCCGGCCGCCATCTCCTGCCGCGCCGCGGCCAGCTCGCCGCGCCGACGGTGCGCCGACCAGGACCGCGCCGCCCAGCCGCTCACCAGGGCCAGGACCACCACCAGCACCAGGCCCACCAGGAGAGTCCCGACCACCTTGCCGCCGGGGAGCCCTTTCGGTATCGATCGCATGCGAGCCTACTGGGATCTACTGAGCAGGGATGAAGGATGGGAAAGACCCTCCCCTTTCATCCTTCATCCCTCATCCCTTCCGAGCGGGGCCGGGATCGGCTTCCAGTCCAGCTTGCGGTAGTCCTGGGCGGACTCGGTGATCTCGATCGCCTGATCGGCGGCGATGTCGCGGAAGACCTGGGTCGTCCCGCTGGTCGGCCAGTGGACCTCCAGCACCGCCACTTTCTCGGCTTTGCCCAGGCCGATGTGCTGCTGGAGCGGGTTGGCCCCCCAGCTACTGCCCGAGGAGACGTGGCGGTGGACGGTCAGAGGTTTCTCCCCGGCGGTGACGACCTTGATCCGGGCGCCGATGGCCGCCCGGTTGGTCTTCCGGCCGGCCAGCTTGACCGTCAGCCAGTGGTTCCCCTGCCCGGGGTTCTGGAACAAGACGTTGTGGTATCGATCGCCGGGGACCGCGCCCCCCATCTCGATGAAGATATCGACGTCGCCGTCGCGGTCCCAGTCGCCGCAGGAGACGCCGTGCCCTTTCTGGAGGTTCCCCGTCCCCGACGACGCGGTGATCTCGGCGAACCGCCGGCCGGCGACGTTCTTGAACATCCGGTTGGGAACCAGGGTGCTCAGGTCCGGGTCGCCGGTGCCCAGGTAGAAGTCGAGGAAGCCGTCGTTATCGTAGTCGCCGAAGTTGCTCCCCATGGTGACCAAGACCAGGTCCAGCCCCGCTTCCTTGGTCCGGTCCTCGAAGCGCTGGCCGTGGACGTTGTGGAAGAGCCGATTCGATAAGCGCTCGTGCGGCTGACCCATCAGGCTCTTGACCGCGTCCGCGAGGGTATAGTCGTAGCAGGTGGCGAAGATATCGAGCCAGCCGTCGTTGTCGTAGTCCCAGGCCCAGCACGGGAATCCCTTCTTGGGGCCGTCGATGCCCATCGCCTTGGTGACGTCGGTGAAGGTGCCGTTGCGGTTGTTGTGATAGAGCCGGGCGTCCCCCATGAGGTTGTTGACGAACAGGTCGGGATAGTCATCGTTGTCGTAGTCGATCCAGTCGGCACCCTTGCAGAAGGCCCCCGGTTGATCCTGGATCAGCCCGGCCTTGCGGGTGACCTCCTCGAAGGTCCCGTTCCCCCGGTTATGATACAAGCGGTTGGCCGGCCGCTCGCACACCAGGAGGACGTCCAGCCAGCCATCGTTGTCGTAGTCGGCCCACCGCGAGGACGTGGAGCTGACCGCGGCGACCAGACCGGCCTGCTGGGTCACGTCGCTGAACTTGCCGTCGCCCTCGTTCCGCAGCAAGGATTGAGGGATCCCCAACGGGAACCAGGCGCCCCGCGAGATGAACAGGTCGAGCCGGCCGTCGTTGTTGTAATCGGTCTGGACGAGGTACTTGCCCCCGAGCTGCCCGGTGAGACCGGCCCGCTCGGTGCGGTCCTCGAAGGTGCCGTCGCCGGAGTTGGAATAGTAGGCCATGTGCTCGTGCGGATCGAAGTTGGTGACGGCGAGGTCCAGCCGGCCGTCGTTGTCGAAGTCTTCCAGGACCGCGCCGCCGGCCATGTTGAACCGGTTGACCTTGGCCAGGTGGCCGATGTCCCGGAACTTGCCGATGTCGAACTCCGACTTCACGAAATGGTCCAGACGGACGAGGAACCGGGGATCGACCTTCTGCGGGTATTCGCCCAGGGTCATGTGGGCGAGGTTGAGCAGCCAGCGGACGGCCAGGTCGTCGGGGAACTGCTGGAGATACTCGGTAAAGTGCCGGATCGCCAGCCGCGAGCCGGTGGGGTTGGTATGGACGGCCGCCGGAGCGATCGGGATGATGCAGGAGCTCTCGCCCCGGCACTGCACGCAGTTCTCGGTCTCGCCCCGGCGCAGCGCGGTCACCCCCTGGAAGAAGATGACCGTATACAGGCCCAGATCGGCCAGGGCATCCTGCTGCTCGACCCAGGACCGCGTTTGGGCCAGCAGGTCGTAGGCCGCGTGAGGATCTCCCTGGAAATTCAGGACGCTGGATTTCGAGAGCAGGATCAGGAGCCGGTGCGAATCCGACTTGCCGACCGGCGGCAAGGCCTTGTCGAGCTCCTCGCTCATGAACGCGGGGACCCTCTGCCAGTTCTCCCCGATCTCCTCGAGCGAGGCGTCGGGCTTCCAGCGCACATGGACCAGTGCCGAGTAGAAGCCACTGGTGTCCATCGGTTGGCGCGGTTGGTACCGTCGTGGCCGCTGGGACTCCGGCGGGTGGTCGCGATCGTCCGGGGACGCTTCCGTCAAGGGTGCCCTCGGGTTCGGGACCGGCTCCCCGGGCTGTGCGACCGCGGGGCGCGAAGACCGGATTCCCAGGACCACGCAGGCAACTCCCAGGAGGATCAGGCCGGAGACGATCCGCGGATCGAAACCGCGGGAGGCTTGTCTGGGTGCTGGTTCCATGGCTCGTCTCAGTTGGAGTCGGGTCCCGGAAGACGCGAATTCCGAACGTGGAACACGCGCTCCGGGCGAATCCGGGGCGGTTGTGCTATTCTCTCAGGTTGAGCCGAGAGCCACAATGAGTTTCTGAGTTGCCGGTTCCCGGTTGAAGACCGGTCCACTGGAAACCGGCAACTGGCAACTGGGAGCTGGGAGCTATGAAACCGACTCATTCGTTCGGAAGATGGAACCGGCTTCCACGCAGTCCGGGCTTCCGGCTGGCGGCGTCGCTGGTGCTCGTGCAGGGAATCGGCCCCGGGACGGTCGGGGCCGCCGGTTTCGAGGACTTTACGCCGCCCCTGGTTCCCTATCCGATGGAGCTCAGCTCCGGGGTCTTCCTCCTGGGCGGCCTGACGCCGGCCGCGGCCTACGCCGTCGAGACGTCGGAGGGGCTGGTCCTGGTGGATTCGGGCCTGGAGAGCGATGCGAGCGTTCTCCAGGTGCAGCTCACCAGGCTGGGCCTGGACTGGAAGCAAGTCCGCGCGATCTTGATCACGCACGCCCACCTGGACCATGCCGGAGGGGCCGAGCACCTGCGGGCCGCCACGGGGGCCAAGGTCTACGCCGGACAGGGCGACGCCGGGGTCTTGAGAGCCGGTGGGCCTCCCGAGGCCCTCTACAGCACGTTCTCCTTGCCGCGTGGCCGGTTCCACCCGACCCCGGTGGATGTCGAACTGAAGGGGGGCGAGTCGCTCACCTTCGGCGACGTCCGCTTTCGCGTTCTGGCCACACCGGGCCATACACCGGGAAGCATCTGCTACTTGCTGGAGCGAGCCGATCTCCGTGCGCTGTTTACCGGCGACGTGATCTCGATGCTGCTCGGTGACGAGAAGTCGCACGTCCGCATCGCGCGGCCGCTGGGCACGTACTCGGCCTATCTGCCGCCGCGTTACCGCGGCGACGCCCAGACTTACCTGGCGTCGCTGCGCCTGCTCCGGGCCCTGCCGGTCCCCGACCTGGTGCTCCCCGGCCATCCCCGCGCCGACCCCACCCCCCAGAGCCCGCGCGTCTCACGGGCGCGCTGGGAGGAGATCCTCGATGCCGGCATCGCGGAGATGGCGACCCTCCAGGCGCGGTACCAGGCCGACGGGGCCGACTTCCTGGACGGCCTGCCCAAGCCGCTGCTGCCGGACCTGGATTACCTGGGCGATTTCCAGGGCGGTGCGGTCTACGTGTTCCTCGCCCGGTCGAAGCTCTACCTGGTCGACGCCCCGGGCGGTCCGGGTTTGCTCGACTTCGTCCGGGCTCGTCTCCAGCAACTGGGCCGGAAGCCGATGGAACCGGCCGCCGTCCTGCTCACCTCGTGCGATCCGACCGCGACGGCCGGGCTCCGGGAGCTGGTGGCAGCCTGTCACCCGCAGGTTGTCGTCGCTGGCGCCGGCCTGGCGGAGATCGCCAAGGCGGTCCCGGCCGGCACGGCCCTGGTCCCGGCCGAGGCCTTGCCCGGGCGCGGCTGGTTCGAGGTCACGGCGCTGCCGCTGCGCGGCCGCGGCGTGGCCCCGATCGCGTATCGGCTCCGGTGGGCCGGCAAGACCGTCCTGTTCTCCGGGCGGATCCCCATCAAGCAGCACGTCCGGTCGGGAACCGCGCTGTTCCTGGACATCTCCGGCTCGCGGGACAACACCCTGGACTACCTGGCGTCCGTCTACCGGCTGGGCGAACCCCGGCCGGACCTCTGGCTGCCCGCGGTCCCCGTGGACGGCCAGAATGCCAACCTCTACGACACCGATTGGCCGGATATCCTGGCGGACAACTATCGACTGGGGTATCGCAGCTTGCAACTGGCAACCGACAGCCCGCCGAGAGGACTCGATCGATGAACACACGAACGCGGCTGGCGTACGCCGGGTTCTGGAGTCTTCGCCTGGCGGCCCTGGTGGGGCTGGTCGTGCTGGTGTACCTGATGGCGACCACCCCCGACGACCAGGCGGACCGCGGGACGCCGCCGGTCGTCGATCCGATCCAGCCCAGCCGGCTGGTCCTCGACGGGGATTCCCTCGAGGACGGCGGCTTCGGCATGGCCCTCCAGTACACGCCGCCGATCCACGACCCGCGGTCGCTCCAGGACCTGCGGGAAGCCATCGGGGTGCGGGGCCGCCTGGGGCTGGCCGTGTTGCAGGCCCATTTCGATCACGTCCGGCTCTCGTTCCGCCCTCCGAAGGAGGAGGTTGCGGCGGCGGCGCTGCTCCAGCACCAGATCGGCCTGCTCCACCTCTACGAGGGTCGATTCGCCGAGGCCGCGGCCTGCTTCCAGCAGGCCTTGACGCTGGGCCGGCCCAGCGACATCCCCGAGCCGGACCGAGCCCGGCGGTCGGCTCTGCTGGGAATTGTCGCGCTCCGCCAGGCCGAGGGGGACGATCCGCGCGAGCGGCCCGGCGCGTCCCGCGGGATCTTCCCCATCGCGCGGACGGCGGTCCCCGCCCACTCGCCGGGTGCCCGCGCGGCGGTCCAGCGATTCACGGCCTACCTGGAGAAATGGCCCGAGGATCTCGGCGTCCGCTGGCTCCTGAACCTGGCGTACATGAGGCTGAGCGAGTATCCCGACCAGGTTCCGGGTCCCTTCTTGATCCCTCTGGACGCGTTCCGCTCGCCGAGCGACCTGGGCCGGTTCGACAACGTGGCCTCCCAGGTCGGCCTGACCGCGCGGGGCCCGAACCTGGCGGGTGGCAGCCTCTTCGAGGATTTCAACGGCGACGGCCTGCCCGATCTGTTCACCTGCTCGCTGAACAGCGATCGGGGGGCCGCGCTGTTCCTCAACCGCGGCGACGGCACGTTCGAGGACGGCTCGGCCCGGGCCGGGCTGGACGACCAGATCTACGCCCTGAACGCCACCGGTGCCGACTACGATAATGACGGCGACCTGGATGTGTTGCTCTTGCGCGGGGGTTGGGAGGCCCCGATGCGGCTCTCGCTGCTGAGCAACCAGGGGGACGGCCGGTTCGAGGATGTGACCCTCCCCGCCGGGCTGGCCGAGCCGATCGCGACCGGGTCGGCCGCCTGGGGCGATTATGACAACGACGGCTACCTCGACCTGTTCGTCTGCGGCGAGTACCGGCCCGCGGGCAGCGAGGCCGGCCGCACACCGGACCCGCGGAACCGCTGCCGGCTCTATCACAACCGGGGCGATGGCACGTTCGAAGACGTCGCCGCGGCGGCCGGCGTGGTCAACGAGCGTTGCGCCAGGGGGGCGGCCTGGGGCGATTACGATGACGATGGCCGGCCCGACCTTTACGTCTCGAACCGGGGCGGGCCCAGCCGCCTCTACCAGAACCAGGGAGATGGCACGTTCGTCGACGTCGCCCCTTCGCTGGAGGTCACCGGAGCCGAGGCCGGTTTCGCCTGCTGGTTCTGGGACTTCGACAACGACGGCCGGCTGGACCTCTACGTCAATGACCATCAGGCCCGGCTGGCCGAGATCGCCGCCAGCGCCCTGGGCCGTCCAGCCGCGAAGCGGGGACGCCCTCGGCTGTACCGCAACCTGGGCGCCGCGGGCTTCCGGGACGTCGCGCGCGAGGTCGGCCTTGACCGGCCCCTGGCGGCGATGGGGAGCAACTTCGGCGACATCGACAACGACGGCTACCTCGACCTCTACGTGGGCCACGGCTGGCGATCGATCTCCAGCCTGGTCCCCAACCGGATGTTCCAGAACGTGGACGGTCGGCGCTTCGACGAGGTGACGCTCTCGTCGGGCACCGGGAGTCTCGACGAGGGGACCAGCGTCTCCTTCGCCGACTGGGACGCGGACGGCGACCTCGACCTGTTCGTCGCGGCGGGAGGGGCGGTCCCCGGCGATCCGGCCGAAAACCTCCTGTTCCGCAACCCGGGCCACGGCCGCCACTGGCTGAAGATCAAGCTGGTCGGGACCAGGACCAACCGAGCGGCGCTGGGGGCCAGGATCCGGGTCGACCTCACGGCCGCCGACGGCCGGAGGCGCTCGATCTACCGCACCGTCGGCAACAATTCCAGCTCCGGCGGCAACAGCCTCGTCGAATCGATCGGCCTGCGCGATGCGACCCGAGTCGCCGCGGTGACGGTCTCCTGGCCCACGAGCCGGACGACCCAGACCTTCGGCGACCTGGCCGCCGATCAGGCGATCGAGATCACCGAGGGAGCCGCCTCCTACCAGGTCCTTCGCCAGCGGCCCGCGCCGGGCTTGGCCCGCTGACCGAAGCGTCGGAAGGGCTGGTTGAGCATTCCGGGGCTTTCGAGATATCCTGGACCGAGAGCGGTTTCGGAGCGGGCGGCGCGGGCCGAACCGGCCCGACCCGACGGCCACGAGGGAGGAGAGAATGCCGAGGCAGACATCTTGGGCGCTGGGGCTGCTCGCCGCCCTGGCGTTGGGGGCGCTGGCGGTCGCCGGCCTGGGGCTCGTCGTGGGCCCGACCCGGCCCAGTGTACCCGCGTCCGGGACCGAGTCTCCGGGCCTGGACCGTCCCGCCCGTTCCGGCCCGCCGCCGGCGCCCGCCGTCGGCCAGGCCCCGGACGCGCGGCCCGGCCTGGCGCTCGATCAGGGCCAGCGCGCGTATCTCTGGCAAGTCGAGCATCAGGGCCTGATCCTGAGCCGGGTGGGTTTCTCCCGGATCGCCGAGGCGCTCAAGCGCGACGACCTCCCGGCTCTGCTGGCGCTGCTCTCCCCGGACTTCGAGGGCGAGGTCCTGGGACAGCCGCGGGAACTCCGCTTCGAGCACAAGGGGACGCGGGTCCTCCGCCAGCAGGATTCCGGCCAACCGGCCGTCCGCCTCGACCGCGCGGGGCTGGCGCAACGCCTCCTCGCGGATCGCCGCCAGTTCCGCAAGAACCCCGCGGTGAAGCTCGCCCTCATGGGCCTGGCACCGGTGGATCCCAGGGACCTCGACGGCCTGTGGCAAGGGACGTGCCAGTTGCGGATGTTCGGGGAGATGACGCCGGGCCGGCCCGGCGAGGTCGTCCTGTACCTGCGCTATCGCCTGCCACGACCGACCGCGGAGCTGCTGGAGTCGTCCGGCTGGCTCCGATCCTGCGCCATCACGCAGCGGCAGATCGCCGAGGCGCCGCGATTCCTGATGCGCGAGGTCGCCGCCGAGCGCGGGATCAGCCCGAAGCGGTTCCACGACAACTGGACCCATCCCGAGGACACCCAGATCATCACGGGGGGGATCAACCTCGGCGATTTCAACCGCGACGGCTGCCTTGACGTGCTGGTCACCGACCTGGACGCCAACATCCTGTATCAGGGCCGACCTGATGGCACGTTTGCCGACGTCACCGCCCAGGTTCGCTTGCCGCAAATCCCGCGGCTGATCAGCGCGACGTTCGCCGACCTCGATGGCGACGGCTGGGAAGACCTGATCTTCGGGGGCCTGCTCCTGCGCAATCACGAGGGACGCGACTTCGTCCCCGTCGAGGCACCCACCCTGGCGGTGCGGCCGCAGGACAACCTGGTCGTCGCCGACTACGACCGGGACGGCAAGCTCGACCTGTACGAGACCACCGTCGGCCTGACCAAGGCGGCCACCTGGATCAAGGGGGAGGGGGGCGGCCAGGTGCACAACCGGCTCTGGAGGAACCTGGGGAACTGGCAATTCGCCGATGTCACCGAGTCCAGCGGCGCCTCGGGCGGGAACCGCTCGACGTTCACGGCCGTCTGGCTCGACGCCGAGGAAAACGGCTGGCCCGATCTTTATGTGATCAATGAGTTCGGCAATGGCGCCCTGCTGGTCAATCGGGGAGATGGGACCTTCTCCGAGTGCGCCATCGCCGAGGAGCCGGGCGATTTCGGCTCGATGGGGGTCACCGCCGGCGACATCGACAACGACGGCCATCTCGACATCTACGTCGGCAACATGTACTCGAAGGCGGGCAACCGGATCATTGCCAACCTCTGGCCCGGCTCGTACCCGGAGCCGATCCTGGCCAAGCTCCGCTCGTTCACCACCGGCAGCCAGTTGCACCACAACCTGGGCGGCCTGAAGTTCGAGCGGATCGGCCGGGCGCTTCAGGTCGCCGACGTCGGTTGGGCCTATGGCCCGGCCCTGATCGACCTGAATAACGACGGCTGGCTCGACATCTTCGCCACCTGCGGTTTCATCAGCCGCTCCCGCGACGACCCCGACGGGTGAAACTGCGTCTGGCAGGCTGTCGTGTCACAGCCCTTCAACCGCGGAGCCTCGGTGCCGTTACCCGGCGTGCTCGACCGGTCCCTGGGCGAGTTCTGGGTCACCAACCCCTGGGACATCGTCGACCAGGGCCACAACCTCAGCGCCTACGAGCGCAAGCGCGCGTTCCTCAACGTCCAGGGCCAGGGCTTCCTCGATATCAGCTACGTGACCGGCGCCGACAGCGACGGCGACGGCCGCTCGGTGGTCGCGGGGGACTTCCGCCACGACGGCCGGCTCGACCTGGTCGTCCGCCAGGTGGGAGGCGGGCCGGTCCTGCTCTACGAGAACCAGTTCCCCAGGGCCCATTACCTGACCGTCTCACTCCGGGGCACCGCGAGCAATCGCCTGGGGATCGGGGCGCGGCTGACCGCGACCGTCTCGGGCCGCGAGCTGACCCGCGAACTCTACCCTCACAACAGCTTCCGCTCGCAGATGCCCAGCCGCGTGCATTTCGGTCTCGGAGACGCCGCCCGGATCGACCGGCTCACCATCCGCTGGCCCTCCGGCGCCGTGCAGACGTTCGACAACCTGGCCGCCGACCGGCATGTGGTCATCACCGAGGGCCGGACGGGTCCGGACGCCGTGGAGACCGTGACCCCGGGCCAGGTCATCCCCCCCTGATTTTTCTCGGGAACGCCCGTAAGATGGACGGAGCACGACGCGCCGACGGCCCGGGCTCTCGAGCCGCGCGCCTCGGATCGACCTGGTTCGCGAATCCATCCGGAGAGATCGAGATCATGATGCCTTCCTTCGTCCGGCGAACGGCTGGCACCCAGCTGGCCGCGTTGCTGCTCGGCGTGGTCGTCGGACTGCTGGCGCGCGAGCTCATCCTGCCGACGCGCGGGGACACGGGGACCAAGCCGAAGCCGAGCGCCGATCGTTCCGCGTCCCGGCCGAGCGAGGGCTCGCGCCTGGCCCCGGACACGGCCGCCGCTTTTGACCCCGACTGGGAGCGCCCCTATCCGCAATACCAGCCGGTCGGCAAGGTCCTCCAGCCCTGCCCGAATCTCAAGCCCGGCGAGCTCTGTCCCCAGGACGTGTCGATCTTCGGCGGGGCGGGTCGCAGCTCCTACGGCTCGGTCGACGATGTGGCCGATTTCGAGGAGTTCCGCCACATGTGCCAGCAGAACAAGCCTCGGGTCATGGAAGAGCGCCGCCAGTACATGGCGCGGCGCTACGATTTCACGGGCGCGGTCACGAGCCAGGCGACCATGAGCCGCGGCAAGCCGCTGCCGGTCGGGCCGGTCGTGCGGTTGCCCGAGGGGGTCGCAAGCTGGGCGGAGCTGGCGGCGCTGGAGCCCGCGGAGATCCGCCGCCGCGACTTGTTCCCGCTGGGCTTCCGGCCGCTCTCGCATCCCCTGCACACGGTCGGTCATCAGCTCTTCCCGGCGATGTGGCTGAAGTTTCACCCCGAGCACCGGCGGTTTGACGTCGATTTCGATATCCCCGAGCCCTACTTGCCCGAGTTCCCGCCCCCCCTGTTCCTCACCACACGCCCGGACCTGGGGGACGTCTCGCGCGGCCATGAGATCACCCAGGCCAACTTCCGCGAGCTGTTCGAGGGCATCCTCACCCCCGAGCAGCTCGAGGGCCTGCGGCTGCTGGTCACCAAGTTCCCCACCACCTGGTTCAATCAAACCAAGCATCGAGTCACCGAGCAGCCGGTGCGGGGCGTGGCCTGCTTCGACTGCCACGTCAACGGCCATACCAACGGGGCAATCGCGCTGGACCCCAGTACCCGGCCCACGCTGGCGCGGACGCGGACCGATACGCCCACCCTGCGCGGCAACCACAACATGCAACTGTTCAGCTCGCGGCGCTCGATCCGCTCGACCGACCATTTCGCCGAGGTCGAGGAGTATTTCGATGGCGACATCAGCCTGCAGCCGCAACTGGGCGGGCGGCAGCTCGACAAGGTGAGTACCAACCGGATGGGCGACTTCAACTCGATCATTGCCTGGCCGCCGGCGCCGAAGCTCGACCGGTTCGGCCGGCTGATCGCGGCCCGGGCGACCCCGGCGGAGCGGCGGGGCGAGGCCCTCTTCTTCGGAAAGGCGCGCTGCGCCACCTGCCACCCGGCTCCGACCTACACCGACGACAAGATGCACGACCTCCGCGTCGAGGAGTTCTATCCCGGCCGCGCCGAGGGCTGGATCAAGACCTTCTCGCTCCGGGGCATCAAGGACTCGCCCCCCTACTTCCACGACGGCCGCCTGCCGACCCTCGAGGACGCCGTCGAGTTCTTCAACCTGATCCTCGAATTGCGGCTGACCGAGGACGAGAAATCCGATCTGGTCGCCTTCCTGCGGCAGCTCTAGTGGTCCTGGCCGGAAACGCGCAACCACCGATGAACCCAGATTAACACCGATCGCATCGGCAACGGCCGTGCCTTCTTTCTCCCATCAGTGTTCATCAGTGTTCATCAGTGGTTGCTTCTTGTCGGGTCGGCCTCCGGCGGCTGCGCCCGCCTTGAGCCGATAGAAGTTGGCCAGTCCGGCCCCGTCGGCTCTCTGGGCGTAATAGTCGGCCAGGAGCCGGCAGGTCGGCGGATGGTCGGGCTCCTGGGCCAGGATCGCATTCGCCCAGTCCAGGCCGTCCTGGTCGCGGCCATGGGCGAACATCCAGGCCACGACCTTCGCGCCGGTGGCGCTGTCCTCGGGATGGTCCCGGAGGCGACGGTGCAACTGGAGCAGCTCCGCCTGGTCTTTCTGCAAGCGATCGAAGGCGTCGCGATCGGCGCGGGCGCCGGCGGAATCACCCAGCATGGCCCGCCCGCGGGCCCGGACGCGCAGGGCCTCGTCATCGAACGGATTGGCCTGGATCACCTGGTTAAGTCGGCGCAGGGCGGAGGTCAGCTCACCGCGTCGCAGGTCGACCTCGGCGCGCCCTTTGAGCGCGGCCGGATGGTCCGGAGTCCGGGCCAGGGCGCGATCCAGAAGACGGGCCGCTTCGGCGAGATTGTCCCGCTCCAGGGCGTTGAGGCCGGCGCCGGCCAGAGCCACGGGATCCTCGGGATGACGCGCCAGATAGGTGGCGAATTCCCGGGCCGCCTCGTCGTTGCGATGGAGCTGCCGGAGCGATTCGGCCAGGCCATGCCGGGCGGGATCGAGATCCGGATCGCGCCGCAAGGCCTCGCGGTAGGATCGTTCCCAGGCTTCCGGGTTGTCCAGGTCCGTGCGTCGATCGACCTCCGCGAGCCAGAGGAACGGCCGGCCGTCGGCCGGTGCGTCCTGGATCCATCGTTCGATCACGGCCCGGGCTTTGCGGAACCGATACGTCCTGACGAAGATCTGGGCCAGTGCCTCGTCGACCGCGGGGTCGGTCCTGGGCTGGGATTCCCAGAGCCGGGTCAGGGTCGGCTCCGCATCGGCGAACCGGCCCAGCCGCGCCCACCAGATCGCGCGGATTCGCTCGAGCTGCCCTTCCGGATAGCCGAGGGAGTGTGCCTGGTGGAAATGCGGCTTCGCCTTGCTGAAGTGGCCTTCGGCAAGTTCGACCTCGGCCATCAGCGCGTGGGCCTCGGCCGACTTCGGCCGGACGCGCAGCCAGAACCGCAGCGGGTCGCGCGCCTGGGCGGCCCGCCCGGCGGCCAGCGCGTCGCGGGCGGCCTGCGCCGCGCGCTCGACCGCCCTCCGGTCTCGGACGATGAGGGCGGTCGCTGCCAGAGCGGCCGTCCCCAAAACGACGATGCCCAGCAGCCAACGAATCTTGGACCGCCCGCAGGTCATGTGCAGTCTTACGAACTCGGGAAATCTTGGTGCCAGGATTCAGCATAACCGGTAGAATAGAGCCGTTTCAAACCCCCGGAGAGCCCGGACCATGGGTGGGACGCAGGGAATCGCCGCATCGGCTCGCGAGCGGAGGGAGGGAGCCGGGGGTGCACCCACACCGGCCGCACCCGGTCCGGAGCCGGGTTGGCGACCGTGGGCGGAGCGGAAAGCCGTTCGCCGGGCGCTGGCGGTCGTCCTCATCCTCGTCGCGGGAGCCGGCTCGTATCTCGCCTATGATCAGTACCGGCTCGCCCGCCTGGCCGGAGGGGTGCACCGCCTCTTGGCCGCGCATCGTTATGACGAGGCCCGCGAGCCGCTGCAACGTTGGCTGCGCGCGCGGCCCCGCTCGGCCGAGGCCCACTATTACCGCGCCTGGCTGGCCCTGGTCTTGAACCAGGGTCCCGAGGCCAACCGGGAGATCGGTCAGGCCACGAAGCTGGGCCTCGACCCGGCCCTGCTGCGCCCCCTGATCGGGATCTTCCACGCCCGCTCGGGCCATCTCCACGAAGCCGAGCCCCTCTTGACGGAGGCCTTTGTGGAGAAGCGCGAGCCCCAGGTTGAGGTGGCCCGGGAGCTGGCCCGCATCTACCTGACGAGCTACCGCATCGTCGAGGCGAGCGTGGTGATCGACCGCTGGCGGGCGCTCGCTCCGGAGGACCCCCAGGCGTACCTGTGGACGAACGAGGTTGAATCTCGCTTCGACGCCGAGCCGTCGATGCTGATCGAGAACTATCGCGCCGCACTGGAGCGCGACCCGAGCCTGGACCAGGCCCGTCTCGGCCTGGCCGAACAGCTCGGCAAGATTCGCCGGTTCGACGAGGCCGAGCACGAGTATCGCCTCTACCTCGATCGCCACCCCAACGACGCGACGGCCCTGGTGGGGCTGGGCCGCAACGCGTCCCAGAGCGGGGACCTCGAGCAGGCCAGCCGCTATTTTGAAGCCGCCCTGAAGTTGGACCCGAACAGGTCGGATGCCCTGAAGGAGCTCACCCGGGCCGATCTGCGCCTGGGCCGGCTCGCGCAGGCGTGCCAGCGGTTCGAGCGGCTCCTCCAGATCGAGCCCTATGACCACGAGACCCACTACTCCTATGCCCAGGTGCTGAAGCTCAAGGGCCAGGACGCGCGGGCGCGGGCTGAGTCCGAGCTGGCCGAACGCCTTCGCCAGGAGCACGACCATATCGTCCAGCTCCGGCACAACCTCAAAGACCCCCACGACGTGGCCTCGCGCTACGAAGTGGCCCAGTGGTTGCTCACGCACGGCCATGGGGACGAGGGCCTGAAGTGGACCCAGGAGATCCTCCGCACCGACCCGCGCCATCTCCCGACCCACCGGCTCCTCGCCGATTATTATCAGAAGCGGGGCAACCCTGGCCTGGCCAATTATCATCGCCTGATTGCCTCGTCCTTCTCCCCGGAGAAGGGCTAAGAGCGTCGAACATTACCCCCTGGTTGCTGTTTTCTCGCGAGCACGGCCCCTTCTTTCCCCCCCTTGCTAAGGGGAGGTTCGGGGGGGTGAGAGAGCCAAGGCTCTCTGTCCTGGAGCGTGGGTTTGGCCCGAGTGCCCACCCCCCCTGCCCCCCCTTAGCGAGGGGGGGAAAGGGGAATGCCCTGCGGTCGGCGTGGGTATTCTGAGACGCTCTTAACCGAAGGAACACCCGAGGATGATCCGCCGTCGTCGGCCTGTTGAGTCGGTCCAGGGGTCAACCCCTCGATCGGGACCGCTGGGCGCGGGTCTTGCGACCGCGTCGGCACCGGCCCGTCTTCCGCGCCGCGCCCTGGCCGTCCTCGGCCTGCTGCTCGTCGTCGGCGCGATCGAGCTGGGCTGGCAATATCTTCCCGCCGCCGCACCGGAACCTGCCGTGGTGTCCATGGCCGGCATGACGCTCCCTCCGCCGGAGGATCTGGCCGCCGTGCCGGCGAACTGGTCGGCTCTCGTGCCGGTCAGTCCGTTCCGCTTCACCGAGGTCGCCCGGGAGGCCGGCATCGATTTCGTCCACGTCTCGGGGATGACCGAGGCCAAGCACTTCCCCACAGCCTACGGATCCGGCGTGGCGATGTTCGACTGCGACAACGACGGCCGGCTCGACCTCTACTTCGCCACGACGACCTTCTTGCCCGTCGGCAGCGTCCGGACCGGCCCGAACCGGCTCTATCGCAACCTGGGCGATGGGCGGTTCCAGGAGGCCACCCGGGCCTCCGGCCTGGGCTACGCCGGCTTTTGCCATGGGATTGTCGTCGGTGACATCGACAACGACGGCGATCCGGACGTCTTCCTGTGCAACTATGGCTCGAACGTCCTGTATCGGAACAACGGGGATGGGACCTTCACGGACATCAGCCAGTCGGCCGGGATCGACCAGCCCGGCTGGTCGTCCGGCGGCGCGTTCCTCGACTACGATCACGACGGCGACCTGGACCTCTACGTGGCCCGGTACGGCACCTGGAAGCTCCCGGACGATGATCGTTACTGCCCGGGAGCGCCGGGTTACTTCGCCAAGGACCCGCCGAAATTACGCGTCTACTGCTCGCCCAAGTCGATTCAGCCGGCCCGGCACATCCTCTACCGCAACAACGGCAACCGCACCTTCACCGACGTGACCGAAGCGGCCGGCATCGGCCGCACCGACGGCCGCGGCCTGGGAGTCGTCGCCGCGGACCTCAACGACGACGGCCGGATGGACCTCTACGTCGCTAATGATCTGTGTCCGAATTTTGTCTTCCTCAATCGGGGCGACGGGACATTCGAGGATGCCACGGAGACCTCGGGGGCCGGTTATGACGCGGCGGGCCAGACTCGTGCCGGGATGGGCGTCGACGCTGAGGACGTTGACGGCGACGGCCGGCCCGACCTCTTCGTCACCAACTACTGGAACGAGCCCAACTCGCTGTTCATCAACCTCGGAGGCGGCCGGTTCGCGGAGCGGAGCCGCACCAGCGGCATGTGGCACGATAGCGTGGTCTGGGTCGGCTGGGGCTGCGCCCTGGCGGACTTCGACAACGATGGTTGGCCCGATTGCTTCGTCGCCAACGGCCACGTCGACGACAACCTCGAGCGGCTGGGGCACGAGTCCCCGTACGCCGAGCCGGCCCTGCTGCACCGCAACCGCAATGGCTCGGGGTTTCAGCTCGCGACCCGCCAGGCCGGGACCTACTTCGATTCCAGCCACGTGGGGCGCGGAGCCGCGTTCGGCGATCTCGACGATGACGGCGATATCGACATCGTGGTCAACCACAAGGACGGCCCGCCGGCACTGCTGCGCAACGATACCCCGGGGTCCCATCACTGGATCCGGCTCCGCCTCGAGGGAACCCGGAGCAATCGCGACGCGATCGGGGCCCGAGTCGAAGTCGAGGCGGGGGATCGGGTCATCGTCCGCCAGCGGAAAGGGGGGGCCAGCCTCGGCTCGGCGCACGACCCGCGACTCTTGATCGGGATCGGGGCGGCCGAGATCGCCCGGCGGGTGACGATTCGCTGGCCGTCGGGACAGGTCGAGCGCTATTCCGACCTGGCCGCCGACACCAGTTTTCTGATCCGTGAAGGAGCCGGACAGGTCGAGAGCCGATCGAGCTCTCCTCGGAAGACGGCCGCTTCCCCATGAGGACCGTTCACGGCTTCTTCTCAGGCTCAGCCGGTGTTTCGCTGCTGCCCCTGGCCTCCTTCTCCTTGGCCGCTTTGGCAGCCGCCTTCTTGGCTGCGGTGGCACCCATCCGGTCCTTCATGTTCAGCCACGCCGGATCGAGCGGAACGCCCTTCTGGTTGGGGTCGTTGGGGATCCCCGTCTCGATCCCGGCGCTGCCGCAGCCCACCAGTCCCAGCGCGAGCACGGCCGACCCGAGACCCAGTCCACACAGCACGCTTCGCTTCATTGACCACCCTCCGATCCGTTGAGACCGAGAACTCGGGGCGACCGGCTTCTTCCGAGTCACCTGGTTGATTCTGGTCGTCCTTCCAACCTGCGCACGACGAAAGCCGCGCTGATCCCGAGCGGGAACGCCCGCCACCAATCGAGGATGCGGGTTGCCGGCCGCGGTGTTGAGTGGGTCGGTGCCCAAGGGATCAACACCCGCGCCGCAACCCGCCACGCCCCTCCCTGGACGATCTCAGTAGGCGTCGCTGCTGAGCACTTCGCTCCCGTTCCGGGAGCCGATGGCCCACCACGGCTGAAGCCCGACCGAGTCCTTCACGAACCGGACCGAGCCATCCGTGAAGCAGACATTGACGCCGCCGGGGTGGTTGCTGGTGGCCGTCACCAGTCCATCGGCTCCTCCCCAGAGGCCACCCGTGTCGTTGGGGTTGATGCACGTGAGCTTGTTGGGCGTATTGTAATGGGTGTAGCGATTGGCGACCACGTTCCACACGGTCGAGCCCGCGGCCCATCCAAACCCAAGCATCCAGCTATTGGCGTTGGCCACCGTGGTGCCCGGCATGCTGTTGCAGATCTGCACCCCCTGGATCGCCCCCGCGACATCGGCGTTGCTCGTATCGGTGGGCAGGTTGGTCAAGAGGTAGATCCCGCGCTTGGCATTGGGCCCACTGCCGGCCGTGGGCAGCGGGGAGGTGGCTGAGGACCAGCCCGTGAGCCTCTCGCTGAAGAGGGCCGTGTTCGAGCTGCCATCGGTGACGCCTTCCAAGCCAAAGTAACCGAAGTTGGAGTTGGCGCTCCACCAGCAGGTCCCGACGCCCCAGCCGTTGATCGGGATCGCGTTGGTGGTCGAGCAGGTGAAATTCGGGACGATCGTCCCGCTACTCCAGGAAATCACCCCCGGATTCCCGTAATTGCCGGCGTAGTTCGAGGGGGCCCAGGGATAGTTGGGTCGCTGCTTCTGGTTGTCCGAGGGACAGAGGAACACGGCCAGGGCATTCTCGCTGACCGTGACCATATTGGGGGGGCCGTCCACCGTCCAATCGCAGTTGAAGGCATTGTAAAGGGGCCCCTGCTCCAGATTCGGCAGCAAGCAGACCGGCCAGCTTTGAGTCCAGCCGCCCCAGCTGGTTCCGGAAGTCGTCATCGTCGCGGACAGCCACAACATCTCGACGGGCAGCACATTGTACGTCGAATGGTAGTTGTGGACGGCCAGCCCGAGCTGCTTGAGGTTGTTCGTACATTGGGACCGCCGCGCCGCCTCACGTGCCGCCTGGACCGCCGGCAGGAGTAATGCAATCAACACTGCAATGATGGCGATGACCACCAGCAACTCGATCAGCGTGAAGCCGTGTCGGAGAAAGCGTCTGGTCAGTCTCATGACCATCGACCTCGCAGGGGAGAGTGATGAGAACAATCGGACCCTGTTCCGGTTGTACCATCTCCGACCCGGTTCGCAAGAGCCTAGCCCGGCGTCTCGCATATTTGAGCGGCTTTCGGCCGGCCCGGTAACACGAGTTTACTGATCGCTGCGCAAAGACAATCCAGGTTTTTTCCTGAGCCAGCTTGCAGCAAAGCCCGCCTCACAAGTTCCGGAAACTCCCTTTTTTGTAGGGGAGACTCGCGCTCCCCTCGCCACGGACGAGTTACGGGGGCCTGAATCGGCCTGACCTTCTTTACGCAGCGTTCAGGAGGTGTCACTGGTGCCGGTTTCGCGCCGAATTCTTTCGTCCTGTCGGGACCGGGACGTCCGCCGGGGTCTCCCGCGCCGCGCCGCGCCGGAGTTTCCAGAGATGTCGAATCGCGGTGCAAGCCTGCCGGCGGTGGCAGCGCCGCGTCACTCGGTGCAAGCGATATCCCCTTTCGGACATGAGGTTACGGCGACGATAATCTACCTATCCTCTTGATCGGGGATCGCCCATGGAGCCGACGACCCTCGAACCCTTCGTCCGCACACGACGCCTGGCCGACGGTGTCTTGCTCCTGCTCATGGTCCTAGCCGCCTTCGCGCTGGGCTGCCAGGAGTTGTACGACCCCGACGTCTGGTGGCACGTGCGCGCCGGTCAGTGGATCTGGGAGCACCGCGCGGTCCCCACGCGCGACCCGTTCACGTTCGCCTCGGCGGATCGCCCCTGGGTCGACCTGCACTGGCTGTTCCAGGTGATCCTGGCCGCGGCCTTCGCGGCCGGTGGGGTGCCGGGCATGATCCTGATGGCCTCGGCGGCGTGCGCGGCGGTGCTTCTGGTCGTCGTGACCGCCCGCGATCGCCGGTGGCCGAGCTGGGTCGTGGCGGCCTGCTGGCTGCCGGCGCTGGTCGTGATGAGCACGCGGTTCGTCCCGCGTCCCGAGCTGGTGTCGCTCCTGGGGGTGGCGCTCTACCTGGCGGTCCTGTTGCGGACCGATGGCACTCCGGCACTGGCCTGGGTGCTGCCCGTCATCCAGGTGTTCTGGGTCAACGCGCACGGGCTCTTCGTGCTGGGCCCGATCATCCTGGGTGTCTACCTGATCGACCGGCTGGCCGGATCGCCGCGCCGGCATTCGGCCGCCCACCCGGAGGAGCCGCCCTGGGGGAAACGCGGGTGGGGACACATCGGGGGCGCTGCGGCGGCGGTCGGCGTCGCCTGCCTGGCCAACCCCTACGGACTGCGCGGGGCGATCTTCCCCCTGGAGCTGTTCGCCAAGATCACAAGCTGGGGCGGATTGTACAAATCTTATATTTCGGAGATCCTGGATCTGCGGGAGCTCGTGCAGAAGCAGGGCCTGGCCCTGTCGGGCAACCCCTACTTCCGGGCCGAATGCTTCTTGTTCTGGGCGGTGCCGCTGAGCTTCATGGTGCCGGCCATCTGGCGGGCCGGCCGCCTTGCGGCGGGTCCAGCGGCCTCCCTCGGAGCGAGCCCCGCGCGGGCTCTGGCCTGGTTCGGCGCCTTCGTCCTGGCCGCAGCCATGGTGCTGGCGTGTGTCCTGGGTTTCCCCGGCTTGGGGACCCCTGGCTGGATGCTCCGGCTCGGGCGGCTGGCCCCGATCGGCCTGGTCGTGCTGGGGACCCTGGGCGGGGCCGGATTGGTTCGGTCATCCCGACCGGGCGCGTCGTTGGCGGCGCTGGGCGGCGTGGCCGAGGCGCTGTGGATCATCGGACTGCGGGCTTATCTGCTGGGACCCGAGCCCGGCCCGGCGGCGTGGCTCGGCGTGCCGGGGCCCGGCGCGCCGGTCCTGGGTGCGGCGACAGCGGTCCTGGGCGTCGCGGCGGCCGGCCTGGCCCTCCGCGCCGGCGCGCGGCTGTTCCGGATGGTCCTGGTGGCGGCGTTTGGTTATCTCGCCCTCCAGGCATTCCGCAACATCAGCCTCTTCGCGCTGGTGGCCGGCTTCGTGCTCGCCTGCAACCTCGCGGAATGGGCCGCGGAGCTCTCGGCCGAGCTCCCCGCCGGTCGGCGCCGGCCCGGCGCCTGGCCCGCGGCCGGCCTGGCGGCGCGGGTCGCGCTGGCGGCCCTGGTGGGGCTGGGGATCTTCACGATCGTCTCCGGCCGGTTCTTCCGCGCCACCGGCGAGCCACGGCGGTTCGGCCTGCGCGAGGCGCCGCTGGCCTACCCCCACGAGGCCGCCCGGTTCGCCGGCCGCCCGGGCCTGCCGGATCGGGCCTTGGTTTACGAACTTGGCTCGGCCGGGGTCTACGTGTTCCACAACGCGCCCGCGCGCAAGCCGTTCCTGGATGGCCGCCTCGAAGTGCCCCGCCCCGCGACGTTCGAAACTTACGTTCGATTGGAACATATGCTCAACGAAGGCCGGCCCGGCTGGGCCGAGGCCGTGCGGCGGATGGGCGATCCCTTGATCCTGCTCCACCACCAAGCCGACGTCGGCGCCGAGGCGACCCTGCTGGCCGATCCCGACTGGCGCTGTCTCTACTACGATGCGGTCGCCTCGGTTTTCGTGACGCGGGGCCGGCGCGACCTCACGGCGGGGTTCCCCAGCGTCAACTTCGCGGCGCGGCACTTCCAGGCGCACGACCCGGCGCGGCGGGCTGTGCCGCCGTCGCCGTGGGGACTGGCCGAGGCCCGGGCCCTGATCGACTTGTCTTCTGTGCTCCGGTATCGGTCCGGGGACCGCTGGCAGCTCCCCCTGGCGCTCCTGCTGCTGGCCAGCGACCGTCTCCGGCAGGCGATCGCCGTTGATCCGACCGCCGCGGGCCCGTGGACCTCGCTGGCCACCGCCTGCTGGGACATGATCCCCGACCTGACGGTCCCTCCACCCGGCCCGAGCGATCCCTGGGACCCTGCGACCGGCCTCTTACCGGCGCAGGCGACCTTCTGCTGCTGCCGGGCCCTGGAGCTCGACGCTGGGGAGATCCTGGCCCTGGATTTACTCTCACGAGCGTTCCAGGTCCGGCAGATGAGCGACGCCGAGCGCGCCGTGGCCGATCGGCTGCACCGCGCCCGGACAGCCGCAGTGCCTGACGCCGATGCCGATCGGGAGAGATTCCCGGTCGAACCCGAAGGGGAACGGCTGCCCGTGGGGTGGGACCGCGAAGGCCGCGCCGGTCTGTCCCGCGCCGTAGCTGGCTTGCTTCGGCAGGGCCGTGCCGAGGCGGCCGTCCGCTTGTTTGCGGAGGCCGAGGACCGCGGAATCATCCCCGAGTGGCCGACGTGTGACCGCATCGCCACGACGCTGCTGCACCTGGGTCGCCCGGCGGATGCGCGCCGGATCTGGGAGCACGCCGACCATCCGCCGTCACCCGCCTTGCGACTCGCCCGGCTCGCCACCGCCGCGCTGGCCGCCCTCGACTACGCGACCGCCGAGACGACCTATCGCGCCGCCCTCGCGCTCGACCCGGACCTGGGCGAAGCCTGGTTCGGACTGGCTCTCCTACATACCCAGCGCGGCGAGCGCGCGGAAACTCTGGCCGACTGCCGGGAGGGACTGCGACGGCGTCTCACCCTGGCCCAAACCGCGTTCCTCGAGGGCCTCCAGACCCTGGCCGCACCACCCGAGTCGGACCGGTGAACGGCCGAAACGCTCACGGATCATGGGGAACCCGGGCGTGGGTGTTCGAGACCGCGGTGCCCGACTCCGCGGTGGACTGGGCCTCCCGGCGAATCCGGATCCAGTGGTCGCTGAGGAGAATATGCCGGCCCGCGTCGACCCCGACCTGGGGCATGTGGCATTCGACGCACCGCTGCCGGGGCGACACCGGACAAACCGCCCCGGGTCTCGCCAGGCTCCGGGCCGATCCGCCTGATCCGGCAGGTCCACCATGACACTCGAGACAGACCGCGTCGTATTCCGCGCGCCGTGAGGATGCCCGAGCATGAGGATCGTGGCACGTGACGCAACTGAGTGCCCCCTGGCTCTGACGGTAGCACGCCGATTGCATCAGCCCGATCGGTTGGAACCGGGCCAGGTTGGGATCGTCGGGCCGGATCTGCTCGGGGCGGGGTCCCGAGGGATGACGGTGGCACGTCCCGCAGAACTTCAGGAGATCCGGCGCGGTCCACCGGTCCGGACCGAACGGGAGTGCGAGCTGGGACTCCGGGGCGCCCCGACGCGCCGCCGCGACGTGGGCCCGTCCCGGGCCGTGGCACCGCTCGCACGAGATGTTGGGAATCATCATCGCCTCGTCGATCCCCGGGCTGCCGCGGGCGGAAACCTGGGTCGCGTGGCAGCCGAAACAGGCGCGGGCGTCGCGCGGGGGGGGAACGCCGCCATGGGGCGTCAGCCCCGGCGGCGGAGGCTTCGTCTCATGGCCGGGCGTGAGGGCCAGCACACCATCGCGCGTATAGTAGCTGAGCCGATGCTCCAGGATGGCCGGGACCACGGGGTCGATGACGCTCACGAACGTCGTGGCATGATGGCCCGATCCGAACGCATACTCCGCGATGCATTCCTCCACCTGGTTGGGCGTTCGGCGCGCGATGGACAATCGCCCGTCTGCATAGCGATAGCTCCAGCGCACGTCCGGCAGCTCGGGGTCGGCGACGGACGTCCCGTCCAGCCGGCGCGACAGGGCCCGCCGCGCGGCCGGCCGCAACGTCAGGGCGTGGCCGGATCGGGAATGGAGCGCCGCCTCACCCGGATGGCATTCCGCACAGACGTGCGAGCCGATGTAGGGGTCCGACGCAAACCGCCCGCCTTCGGGAAACGGCCGATCGAAGGTGAGCAGCCGCACGTTCCGCAATCGCCCGGTTACGGGCCGAGTGCGTCCCGCCGTGACCGCGACCCAGAGTGCCGCCGCCGCGGTCGCCGCCAGGCCGAGGGCGATGACCATCCCCGCCCGGCGCGGGGAGACCGCGCCGCGCTGGTGTTTCGGATCGGGTCCACCGGTCTCTTGGCGAGCCATCAAGCCGGTCATTCGTGACGGTCCTCGAGCGGCGCAGGAGAGCTGACCCTGGTCGGCAAGCTCAGCAGACCCGCGCTGCTCCGGGAGCCAGGATACGGGGAGAGGGGAGTCGTTGCCAATCCCAGGCCGCGGGCGATCCCGGTTCGCGTCTGTGGCCCTGGGCCGGCCGCGCCGCTTGCCGCGACCGGCCGGTCCCGCAAAGATAGGGGGGGCGATATCGATTCCTTCCTGGGCGGGAGGAGCGATCTGGTGCCTGGCCGGAGCGATCGCGGGATGACCGAGAGCCGGGGTTTCGTTCGCTGGGGCGTGGTGGTTGTGGGTGTGGTGATCGTGGCCGCGGCCGCGGCTGGCGGCTCGGTCTGGCTGAGCGCGCGGTCGCGGCGGCTGGAATTGGCCCAGGCGCGCGCGGCCCTCAAGGCCCAGCGGTTCGGGGCGGCACACCAGCGGTTGACCCGGCTGGCTGATCTGTGGGCCAATGACGGCGAGGTGCTGCTCCTCCTGGGGGAGAGTGAGGCCGGGCGCGGTCGCCGGCAGACCGCGCTGGCCGTCTGGGCCCGGATTCCCCCAGCCAGCCCGTACTTCGCGCGGGCCGCACTGCTCCGCGCCACCCACTCGATCAACATGGGGCGGTACACGCCGGCCGAGGAGGTCTTGCTCACCGCCCTGTCCCGGGCGGACCTGTCCCGGGCCGATCGGTATGAACTCGAGCGCGCCCTGAGCCGGCTCTACCGGTTCGAAGGGCGCATGGACGATATTCGTCGCGTGCTCCGCGCCTCCTGGTGCCGGGCGCCGGACCCCGTCGGCGTGCTCAAGGAGCTGTTTCTGCTCGATCACTCGCCGATCCCGGCCGAGGCCCTGGAGCTCGCCCTGGAGAAGGCCGACGACCAGGACGACCGAGTCTGGCTGGGCCGGGCGAACCTGGCCCTCATGGCCGGCCGCTTCGCCGTCGCCGCGGCGTGGCTCGATCGCTGCCTCCAGCGGCGGCCGAACGATCCCGTGGTCTGGCGAGCGCGGCTCGACCTGGCCATGACGACCCACGATACCGAGGGCTTCTGGAAGGCCGTTGACCATGTGCCGGCTGACCGCTTCGACGCCGCCGCGATCCATGCGCTGCGGGCCTGGCTGGCCGCTCGCCTGGGCGAGCCATCTCTGGAGCGCCGCGAGTTGACCGCCCTGCTCCAGGACGCGCCGGGCGACACGCAGGCGCTGGAGCGGCTCGCCGTCCTGGCGTATCAGTCCGGACAGACAGCCGAGGCGGAACAGCTCCGCCACCGCAAGGCCGCGCTCGATCGCGCGCAGGACCGGTTCCGCAAGATCATCCTCTTCGACTCCCTGGCCGACTACATCCAGGAATTGGCCGAGCTGGCCCGCGCACTCCACCGCTCCTTCGACGCCCAGGGTTGGGCCCTCGCCGCCGCGGCCGGTCCGGGCATCAACAGTCCCACCTCAGGGCAGCACCCCGACGCCGGCAATTCCTCGCCGTTGCCACCCAGTCTGAGCGAGCGAGCCGTCGCCTTGTCGGCGCCCTATGCCCGCGAGCTCCAGGAAGGAGCCCGGACCACCACCCGGATGCTGGCCGATTCCCTGGCCGACCTGCGCACCCGATTCGCGGCCGGCGCGCTCAGGGATCGTCCCACTGCGGTCGGAGCCACTCCGGCAATCGACCAGCCTGGCGGGTCGACTCCCGCCTTCGTCGACGACGCCGAGTCGGTCGGTCTCCGGTTCGCTTTTGACAACGGCCAGACACCCTTGCGCCAGTTGCCCGAGACGATGTCCGGAGGCGTGGGTCTGCTCGACTACGATGGCGATGGCTGGGTCGACGTCTACTGCGTTCAGGGCGGAGCGCTGCGGAGGTGGCCGGGCGAGGGCGCGGCGGCCAATCCCTCGCCGGGCGACCGGCTCTTCCGCAATCGCGGGGACGGGACCTTCGAGGATGTGACCGAGTGCTCCCAGCTCGCCGCGATCGCCTGGGGGCAGGGCTATGGGTTGGGCGTGACCGTGGGGGACTATGACAACGACGGCCACCCCGACCTGTTCGTGACCCGACTGGAGCGCTATGCGCTGTACCGCAACCGCGGCGACGGGACCTTCGCGGATGTGACGGCGCGCACGGGGCTGGCGGGCCGTCGCGACAATCCGACCTCGGCGGCCTTCGCCGACCTGGACAACGATGGCGACCTGGACTTATATGTCTGCCACTACATGATCTGGGACCCGGACCATCCCCGGCTCTGCTTGAGCGACCACGGCGAGTATTTCTACTGCGACCCCAGCAAGGTCGAGCCGGCGCCGGACCATCTCTTCCGCAACGACGGCGGCCGGTTCATCGACGTCACGGCCGAGGCCGGGATCCTGGATCGCGGCGGCCGCGGCCTGGGTGTGGTCGCCGCCGACCTCGACGACGACGGTCGCATCGACCTCTACGTGGCCAACGACGGCACGGCCAATTATCTCTTCCGCAATCAGGGGCAGTTCCGGTTCGAGGATGTCGCTCTGCAGGCCGGTGTAGCGGGGAACGCTTCGGGTGGCTACCAGGCCGGCATGGGCATCGCCTGCGGCGACCTGGATGGCGACGGCCGGCCCGATCTGCTGGTGACCAACTTCTACGGTGAGGGGACCACGTACTACCAGAACCTGGGCCAGGGTCTGTTCGCCGATCGGAGCAACGCCTCGGGGCTCGGGCTGGCCACCCGCTACTTGCTGGGCTTTGGCATCGTGCTGGCGGATGTTGCCAATGCCGGCCTTCGCGACGTGATCATCGCCAACGGGCACGTCAACGACAACCGGCCGTTCTACCCTTATGCCATGCCGGCGCGACTCTACCAGAACCGGTCCGACGGCCGGCTGGTGGACATCTCGAGCCAGGCCGGCCCGCCCTGGGAAGTGCCCCGAGTCGGCCGCGGCCTGGCCGCCGGCGACCTGGACAACGATGGCCGGTGCGATGCCGTGATCCTGGCCCAGAATGAACCCCTGGCCTATTTCCACAATCGGAGCGAGCGGGTCGGCCGCTTCGTGACCATCCTCCTGGAGGGGACGAAGTCCAACCGCGATGGCGTCGGGGCCCGCGTCACGGTCACCGCGGGCGGCTGGCGCCAGGTCGCCCCGCGGCTCGGCGGCGGCAGCTATCAATCGGCCAACGACCCGCGGCTCCACTTCGGGCTCGGCCGCAGCAACCGCATCGAGTCGGTCGAAGTCCGCTGGCCCGCGGGGCAGGTGGAGCGCTGGACCGACCTGCCCGCCGGCACGGGCTACCGGCTCCGTGAGGGCGATCGGACGCCCCACCCCCTGGCGGGCTTCAGCCAGCCCCGCCTCCCGTAGCGCGGGAGTCTCCGGATCATGACGGCGGGCGGCGTTGGCGCGGTTTGGGGTGGCGACTGGACCGCCTCCCGTAGCGCGGGAGTCTCCGGATCATGACGGTCTTCACGAATTGTGCGAGGATCGGCAAGCCTCTTCTTCCACGCCGTGCCGCGACGCAGGCCCCACGGCGTCCGCAGCAGCGGACCTTCGCCGTGGAGCGGCTGGAAGAACGAATCGTCCCGTCGGCTCTCCCGGGCGAGCTGATCATGACGGGTGCCACGGCGCTCTCACCCCAGGTCGTCTCGGCCGACTACCAGGTGACCGGCTCGGCACTGACCGGGCCGATGACCCTGGCCATCTACCGCGCGCCCAGCCCGGCGTTCGATGCCGCCCAGGACGTGCTGGCCGGCCAGGCGACTCTCTCCGGCTCCGAGCTGGGTGTCGGTTCGCATCAGGTAACGGTGACGTTGTCCCAGCCGCTGGACATCGACCCCGCGATGAAATACGTCCTGGCTGTGGCCAACCCGGGCGGCCAGGTCCCCGAGTCGAGCCAGTCGGACAACGTGGCGTCGTTCCGCACCTGGATCATCGGCGCGGTGGTGCATGGGCTGGAGTTCGCCAGCTTCGGCGCCTTCCCGAGCTGGGTGACGGCCCTGGCGTCGTCGCTGGAGTCCGATGGCTACGACGCGGCGATCCCCTACAACTGGGCCGCGCTGAGCGCCGCGACGGCTCCCGGCGTGGTCACGGCCGCGGCCCAGGGGCTGGCCGCCCAGATCAACCAGACCATCGCGAATCTGCCGATCCAGCCCAACGACGTGGTCGACATCCACCTGATCGGCCAGAGCCGGGGGGCCGACGTGGCGAGCCTCGCGGCCGGTTTGCTCGACTGGAATGCGCCGCCGCTGCAAGGCGGTTACTTGAAGCTCACGCTGCTCGACCCCCACCCGGCACGCAACGGCCCGGTGGCTTACGACAGCGTATCGAACGGTCCGATCGGCCAGCTCGTCGACCGGGCGTACCTGGCGTTTCAGGCCGACGCCGCCGACCCGCCGCTGATGGTTCCCTCCCGAGTCAATCAAGCCGAGGTGTTCTATCAAACGGCAACGGTCCAGGACACGCTCTCGCCTCAGGATCGGGTGCTCAATCTCTGGGGCGCTGTCCCGGTCGGCGGGTCCCCGTCATCGATCAGCTACTTCAACCTGACTCAAGCGGTGCCGTCGCACCTGGCGATGGTGGACTTCTACCAGGCGATGGTCGTGCCGACACTGGCCACCGACGCGCCGGTGCCGATTCCCTCATCGGCAGTGCCGCCGCCTCCGGCCGGGGGTGGCCCGGCGTTCCGCACCGTCCGGGCGGGAACCCGGTATGAACAGACCCAGCTCCGGGAGATCGGCGTTTCCTCTTCAGCCGCCACCGGACTGCTCACCAGTTTCGCGCGGCTGGATCGTGCCCTGGACAAAGCCCATTTTTCGGTCGCCCGCTCGCGATTCCGCAGCCTCGACCGGCAAATCAGCCGCCTGGGCCAACACGGCGCCCTCGGCTTCGCGACCGCAACCATCCAGCAGTTCGTCCAGGTGGCCGAATCACTGCTCTTGCCGGACTCGACGTGATCAGACTCTGAGCCGCTCGATCACGCCCGTGGTCGCGTTCCAGAATTCGATCCGACTCTGTGGCCGCAACTTCTCGGGAAAGTCGACGAGAGTCTTCCCCGAGATTTCGGGGACTGCGGTCGGGGCCAGGAAGCCTTCGAGCCCTGGAAGGTCGAACAGCGCCGCTCCCAGGAGTTGGGTCGGCGCCGTCCCCGGATCCTCGTAGGGGTCCCACTTCCCCGTCAACTCCTGGGCCGACGTTCCGATCAGCTTCTGCTCTCTGGGGTCTGCCAGGTCGGCCACCCGGTGGAGAACGACGTTGAGGTTGAGGGTCGTCCATGTGCTGCGAGGATCGGGAATCGGGGACTCGGTTGTCCCCACCAGCGCGCGAACCTCGAAGAGCGCGATGAGATGATTCTTGGCCAAGTACAAGACTTGGTAAGACGGGCTCTCGACGGTTCCGGCATTGAATCGACCGGTTTCCGTGATCGTGTGTCTCGCCGAGAGGCGTGTCTGCCAGTGCTCCTGTCGGATCGCGCGCTACCAATCGCCGGTCACTGGTCCGAGCTTGAGTTTACGACAAGCTGACAGCCTCATGCAAAAAAGCCCGCCCGTGCCGCTCCAATAATGATATGGACCCGGACCTCATCGTCTGTCCCGATCAGGTCGAGAGGCCGCCTCCGCTCGAATTGAGGATTGGGCACGTTCAGCCAGTCTACGGGACGATCGTCCGCCGAGCTGACCTCCTTGACGAGTTTCTTCCACTGGGACTTGGTCAGGACCGGCTTTGGGGAAGGGCCCGCCTGCTCGAGAAGCCTCAAGATGGAATCGACGAACCGAGCTCCCGGCTCTGTCAAATCGTAAGAGGCCTCGTAGCCTTCCCAATGGGAATCTACCATGTGGGAGGTACAGAGCAGCGCCAAGTGATAGCCGGACTCCTCCTCGCTTCGACCCAGCCGCTCGCTGATCTGGCACAGACTCTTCTTGCCGTCGGCCAGTGCCAGGAGGACTTGCAGACGTGTGGGATCGTTCACCTGCTTCAAGAGTGAGCCGGCGCGGGGAACGAGCGACAGGGTCTCCTCCTGGCCGTTCGCCGATACCGTTTTCTTCCGATCTGACTTGGTGGAAGGCATGGCCGAGGCTGGCTCTCGTTTCGTCCTCGGGAGAGGAGACATCCTCTCCCTCTCCAACCGATCGTATCGAAACTTCCGCCGCATTCCCAGGGATCTGTATCGAGCGTGATCGAACTGAGAGTCGGTTTCGAAAGCCCCGGAGGGGCGATCGGACGTAGCCAGGGGCGTCAGCCCCTGGACCTCGGGCCCAGGACCCCAATCCCCAGAACCCATCGCATCCGCCGCCGCCACCGCCGGCTTTGCCGGCGGTGGCGGCGGCGGCCGGCCCACCCGAGGGGGGTGAGTGGCCCGGCTTTTCACCAGGGGCTGACGCCTCTGGCTACGTCCGATCGCCCCCTTCGGGGGCTTCAGGAACAGACTCTGATTGCCTTCGATGGTCATCCCCGGGAGTTCGATCTTGGCGATGGGGCGAAAGCCGAAATCACTTCCGTTTGAGGAGTGCCGCGCCATAGATGGCGGCGGGTCCGAGCTGCTCCTCGATCCGCAGGAGCTGGTTGTACTTGGCGATGCGGTCGGAGCGGCTGGCGCTGCCGGTCTTGATCTGGCCGCAGTTGGTGGCCACCGCGATGTCGGCGATGGTGGCGTCCTCGGTCTCGCCCGAGCGGTGGCTGAGGATGCTGGTCCAGCCGGCCCGCTGCGCCATCGCGACGGCCTCCAGGGTCTCGGTCAGGGTGCCGATCTGGTTGACCTTGATCAGGATGCTGTTGGTGCAGCCGCCGGCGATCCCCTGGGCCAGCCGCTCGGTGTTGGTGACATAGAAGTCGTCGCCGACGACCTGGACCCGGTCCCCCAGCGCCTTCGTCAGGGCGGCGTAGCCCGACCAGTCGTCCTGGTCGAGCGGGTCCTCGATCGAGACGATCATTGGATATTTGTCGAGCCACGAGGCGAACAGCTCGATCATCTGCTGGCTGCTGAAGACCGTCTCGGGTGCCGATTTCCAGAAGCGATAACCCTTCTTGCCCCCCTCTTCAAACAGCTCGGAGCAGGCGGTATCCAGCGCGAGGGCGAGATCCTTGTCGCGACCGGCCTGGTAGCCGGCCTTGTCGACGGCCTCGAGGATGAACTTGATGGCCTCCTCGTTGTCGAGGTTGGGCGCGAACCCGCCCTCGTCGCCGACATTGGTGTTGTGCCCGGCCTTCTTCAGGACCGCCTTGAGCGTGTGGAAAACCTCCGCGACCATGCGGATGCCGTCGGCGAACGACCGCGCGCCCACCGGCATGACCATGAACTCCTGGAAGTCGATCTTGTTGTCGGCGTGCTTGCCGCCGTTGATGATATTGGCCATCGGCACGGGCAGAACGCGGGCGTTGGCCCCGCCGACGTAACGGTACAGCGGCAGGCCATGGGCTGCCGCGGCGGCCTTGGCCGCGGCCAGGCTGACGCCCAGGATCGCGTTGGCGCCCAGCTTCCCCTTGTTGGGCGTGCCGTCAGCCTGGATCAACGCCTGGTCCAGGCCGGCCTGGTCGGCCGGGTCGCGACCGGTGGCGACCTTGGCCAGCACGGTATTGACGTTGGCGACCGCCTGGGACACGCCTTTACCCCCATAGCGGGACTTGTCGCCGTCGCGGAGCTCCACCGCCTCGTGGATCCCCGTGCTGGCCCCCGAGGGGACCGCGGCGCGTCCCAGGGTGCCGTCGGCCAGAATCACGTCGACTTCGACCGTCGGGTTGCCTCGGCTGTCGAGGATCTCCCGGCCCCGAACCTGCGCAATGGGAGCAAGCTGCTGACTCATCGGAACTCCACCTGGATCTGTGGGTTGAGAGACACTCGGCCCGACCACGTCCAGGAGAGTTATCCGGCGCCGGGGAATGGAGGTCAAGGCGGCCGCCGCCGCAGGGGTCACCAGGGGCCACTTCCGGTCGCCGATCGATCGTTGCAAACGTCTGGAGAGGTGAGAGTTCCGTCAGACCAGACTGAGGGCAGCCGCCCCCGGCTGCCATGTGCCAGCGAGATCCCGTGCGAGGCGGCCCCGCCCCTCCGGTGCGTCGGGGGCAAGGGGGGGTGGGTCTCCCTTATGGAGTAGGCGGAGACCGCCGCGCGGTGCGGCGTCCTGGTGCCAGTTCTCGAGGGCACTCGTCCGAAATCCCCTGGGGGATCCCGGTCTGGTCGTCCCAGAACATTCAGAGCGCCCGGGACGAAGCCCCGGGCCGGAGCCGGACTGACTCCGCGGGCGTCGTCCCGGGCGCTCTGATCCTTTCGATCATCCGGTCGAGACCTCAGGAAATGAGGAAGTCAGGTCGATCGGACCCGGCCGGTCGTCGCCCCGTCCCGGGTTGCAGGTGAGGCAACTGGGGCGCGGCGCCGGGCCGGTCGGATCGGATCGGATCGTGCCTGAGCGAAGACCCAACCAGACGGCGAGTCAGGGCGACCCGCGCTGACTGGGCCATAAGGATATCGACGCGGAGTGAGAGTGGCTTGACCCCAACCGTGATTCAGAACCGGACCGTCTCGGCACCGTCGCCGCGCAAGAGCGGCACGACAGATTTCCGGAGGAATAACGGACAATCCGTCCCGAGATGACCACCGAAGTAAAGGCTTGCGGCCATCTCGGGGCGCCAGCGAACCTGGCGGAGCTTCCCATACTGGCGGGTTCGGTCCCGATCGGGATCATCCGGGCCGGGGACGCGGAATCCCACCAGGCCCGCGCTGACGGTCTTGATCCGATCGACCGTGCCCAAGAACCGGGTCCCGACTCCAAGGATCACCAGGTCCCAGGGCGACCAGAAGACGACGAGCTGGCGGCGCACGGCGCGCAGCGCCGGCACGAGATCATAGCCGGGCGAGACAGCCGGCGACAGCAGCACGACAGATTCCACGCTCGCCTCGTCCAGCAGCTCCAGCGCCTTGACCACGACCCCCGCGCCGCCCGACTTGGCGACCAGGAAGACCGGAGGATCCGGTTGATCGACGCGGTAGCGCCGGACCGCCTCGGCGAGCAGCCGGGCCTGCTGATCTCGGTGGTCCGCATCGGTCAGGTCGGCGTACCACCGCCCCAGCCCGTGCCCCCACGGGAACACTTCGACAGCGTACGGCAGCCGTTCAGCACCGATCACGTAACGCAGGCCGGTGCCACACAGGTCCATCCCGCCGACGCCGTCGGCGATCAGCACCAAACCGCCAGCGCGGTCCGCGTTCCCGCCGGCATCATCCGGCTCCAGGGCACCGGGCCGGCCCGACGGACGACCGGAGATCCAGCGGTACACAGGCTCGACCAGCCGAGAGGTCAACGACGCCATGGGACGATCCCGAGGGTCACGCGATTCCAAGTTCCGCCCCGGGATGTCGCCGCTCCGCGCGGCAGAAGCCATGGATCAACCGGAAGCCAGGGAAGCGATCGCGCGGCTCTACTCCTGGAGATGCAGGAAACGGCGAGGACTGTGCCACGCCCGGGGAGCCCGCGCAGGTGGGAGGAAGGACCAACCGCCGGGGAAGCTCGACACCACACCGCACGATCACGACGGCATGGGTTCGGTCTCGGCGTCCTGCCACTTCATGGCGCGGGCGTGACGCATCGGGGCGATGCGGAGGATGACGTCACCATCCTGGAAGAGCCGGACGGTCCCATTGGACTGGCTGACGACGACGGCGACGGCCTTGGTGACCTCGGTGATGGCGGCGGCGGCCCAGTGGCGAGTGCCCAGGCCCTTGGGAAGCGTCAAACCGCTCATGGGGGCGTCGAGGAGGCGGCAGGCGGCCTCGACGGTCCCATCGCGCGCCACGACGAAGGCCCCGTCCAACTGGGCAATTTCCTTGATGGCCTCGCGCACGCGGAGGTCGCGAACATTCCGTTCCTTGCGGCGGTAGCCCTTGAACGGGTCGAAGCCCAGCGCGCGGGTCCGGGCCATCACCTTGCGCGCATCACCGACGACAATCAGGGTGCCGACCGCCTTGCCTTCGCGTCCTTCCCGGCCGATCTCGATGGCCACGTCCACGACCGCTTTGAGCGTCTCGAAGGGGACCGAGGTCTCCAGCGCCCGCAGGTCGCGGGCCGTCAGCCGCTCGAGGTGCTCGCCCAGCCGGATGATGCTCAACGAGTCGAGGGCCTCGGCCTCGAAGCCCGAATACACCACGACGACCCGGGCGCCGGCCTGGAGCTGATCATTGGCGACCGCCTCGATCAAGGCCAGGCTGATCCGCTCGGCGATGGCGGCCTCGCTAGGCTCGACTTCGACAGCGACCAGCCCCGCCTTGCGGACCGCCTCGAGCTGGCGCTGCGAGGCACTGGCGACCAGAATCGCCAGCTCGCTGCACACCGGCAGGCGCAGCACCTCCCACTCCAGGGGCCCTTCGGGCAGGATCAGGACGCCGGAGGCTCCCAGCCGGCGGGCGGCCTCGCACGCCAGCACGAGGATCGGCAGCGGCGCGGTCGCCTTGGACACGACACTCGGCGTCACGGCGGGCGGCCTCGATCGAAGCGAATCGGGGTGTTCGGCGCGCGGTGGGATCCCGATCGAACCCGGCCAAGCTCGGTCCGGCGACGACCCGACCCGGGCGCGGAGGCCGCCCGGCCTGGTCCCGGTCTGTGGCGGAGTCCCCCACCCGGGGGGGCCTCATAGCCGGCTCGCCGCGGCGCCCCGCGCCCCGCCCGGACGACGGGACGACTCATGGCTTCTTGGCCTCGTCCGACTTCTTCGCGGGCTCGGCCTTCTTCGTCTCCTCGGCCTTCTTCGTCTCCTCGGCCTTCTTGGTCGCCTCCGGCTTCGGGGACGGCCCCGGGCCCTTGGCCTTGCGGACCTCCTCGATGTACTGCCGCAGGATGGCCGCGCGCTGATCATACCACTGCTTCAGCCCCGCGCTGGGATTGGTGATCCGGACGTCGTGCACATAGTCCACCCCCTCCAGCTTGCCGTAGCCGGTGAACCACGCGCACATCACTTCGGGACTGACGCCGTAGGGTTTCTTGGCCGCCGTGTTCTTCAGGGTGCGCGCGTCGATCGCTCGTCCGGTGATCAGGATGTCGAGGATCGGCGGCGGATCGATCGAGGTCTCCACCAGCCCGGCGTCCTGGGCGGCGACAATCGCCTCGGCCACGGCCCGCCGCGCGGCATCCAGCTTGGCCTGAACTTCCGGCGGGATCGACGGCAGAGCAGGTTCGGCGGCCTTGGGCGCCTCCTTCTTGGCCGGCTCCGCACCCTTGGGGGGCTCCGACTTGGTCGTGGCGGGCTTGGCGGCTTCCTTCGCAGCCTCCTTCTGGGCGGTCTCGGACTTGGGAGGCTGGGCCTCCTTCTTGGCCTCGCCCTGCGCAAAGGACGAGTGCACCTGGAGGATCCCCACCCCCAAGACCAGGCAGAACGACAGGGTCAGCGTGACAAAACGGCGCACCACCAGGATGTCTCCTTTCTGGACCGGGCCCCACAACAGGGGCCCGCGGCGCTCGAAATCTCGCGGCCAGTCCTCAGTTGTCGTGAACCACTCTTCAGGTCGTCGTGATGGCAATTCGGGTCGCGCCGCGCTCCGACGGCACCCGGGACTTCGCCACGGGCCACCCACAACCGCACCGGCCTGGCCGGCGCGCCGGTCGGAACTCGCGGATATTGCCGAGTTTAACGGCCACGACGCCGTCATGCCAGTACCATCGACTCCCCGGCCTGGGTCTTCGTGGTTTCCACGAGGTGATCGGCTCCGCCCCAGTCCCCCGCGATCCGCGCGGGCCCCACCGGAGAACCATGGGCATAACCCATTGATTTCTTTCAGGTTGAGGTGAGGCCCTCGCAGGGCCTTCGTGCCGAACAGCCGATCGCGAAGGGGGTTTGGTTCCGGTCGGCGGTTGACGTAGGGAGAATGGGGGTTGTACGGGGAAATCCTCAAGCTCGGGTTATGCCCGAAGGTCGGTTTGCCGAATTGAATAGGGGGATCGATCGGCTGGAGCGCCGCGGACGTCGGCGACTCCCCCCAGAGCGGTCGGTGATCGGAGGAGTACGATGGGGCGGAGATTGTCGAGCGCGCAGCGGACGCGGAAGGGGCGGACTCGGCCATCCTGGGAGCACCTGGAGGCGCGCCGGCTTCTGAGCCTGGGCTCGCTCCATCAGGCCGTCGCGTCCGCGGGGGGCGTCTTTTCGAACCACGACCGTGAGTTCCGCTATCTCACCCCCACCGGCGGCCACGCCACGATCACGGTTGTCGGCCTCGGCAACCTGGCCGGCACCACGCTCGACAGCGCCGGCGACCTCCAGCTGGTCTACGGCGGCACCAACGCGTACTCGAAGATCGTGGGTTCTGTCCAGGGTGGTGGCGGCCACGCGCCGCTGGCCAGCATCCTGAATCGCCAGCTCATCGATGCCGGCGCGCCCGAGAGCCTCAGCGGGATCGGCGGCAACGTGCTGGAATCGGTCCTCATGAGGGACTTCGACCTGATCCCCGGTGGGACCATCAATCTGACAGCGGGCGTCAATTCCGTGGTCCTCAATTCCATTGGTGCCGACACTCAGGTCAACCTCCGCGCGTTGCCGCCGGCCCCCACGCCGACGCCCACATCGTCGTCCAGCAGTTCCAGTAGCAGTTTCCTCAGCAGCGGATCGTCGAGTTCCAGCAGTTCGTCGAGCAGCACGACGCTCGAGGCCCGCCAGTCCGGGACCGTCACGACCCCCTACGGTACGTCCAACACCTACGTGAGCGACTCGACCGGTGCGCAGACGCTGACGGCAGTCACGGGGACGTTCACCTCGGCCGGGAACATCCAGGAACCGCTCCAGACGGGGCAGCCGCCGAGCATCCCCCCCGCGCCACCGGGGGTCATCCTCAAAGTCAACCGGATCACGGGGACCCTCTCAGGGCCTGTCAACCTCCAGACCGACTCCAAAATGTTTGGTTACGATCCCATTACGGGTGAGTTGATCCGATTCAATCTCAACCTGGCCAACGACACCGGCACGCCCGACCCCACTTTCGCACCCATCCATGTGCCCGGAGCCCCCGCCGTCGCCGGCCTCAGCCTGGCCCGGGTCGGCACTCAGCTCGTGGTGCTGATCGGTTCGGGGACGACGGTGTACGCCTACAACGCGACGACGGGTGCACCCGCGGGGTCGTTCACCAATCCCTTCCCGATCAATTCTATCGCCTCGACCGACACCGCCACGGAGCTGGGGAGCTACCAGACCAACCAGCTCCGGATGATCAACCTGGCCGCGAGCTTGCAGACCGGGACAATCCAGCCGGCGCAGGGCCAGCCGCGTCCGTTCACTCCTGCGGCCGGGTTCACGTTCCTGGGCGGCCTCACCAGCGTACCCGGCGTGAACGCGGTCTATGCCACGGTCGCCGCCACGTTCAACTCGTTCCAGCCCACGCTGACCCAGCTTGGAACCGAGACGATCAAGACGTCGCAAGCGATCGCGATCCCCAAGGATGGCACGGTCCTGGTGAACGGGTTCAGCTCGGTCACCCAGACGGCGGTCACCCAGCAGGGGACGTACACCAACGTCGCCCCCGATCCCCAGGTCTACCAGCCCGGCATCGCCCTGGGTAGCGTCGATCAGTCGCTCGCCCTGGAGCGGAGCGCGACCAACGGCGTCAACGTGGTGAACCTCTCGTCGGGGTCGCTCGTGCTCGATTACGCTGACCCGCTGGTCGCCTTGAGCCAGAACTTCCGTCCCGATGTCGTCGGCTCGGCCTTGATCGACGTCCAGGGCACACTCCAGTCGATTCGCGGACGCCAGGCCGTTGGGATGGTGCTCAACGATACCGGCAACCTCAACCTGGTCAAGTTCAACAGCGTGGCCAACTCGACCATCGTCGGCTTACCGATCAACCATCTGGAGATCAATCAGCGGTCGAACGTCAGCGTCGTCTCTTCCACGCGCGACGTCGGCAAACGCAATGGAGTGGACGTCGTGAGCAAACTCCAGCCGATCGGGCCGCTGTCCCAGCCCAATGATTGAATTGGTCCGTGGTCCGTGGTCCGTGGTCCGTGGTAGGAGCTCCCGCTCCGGCGCGACGTCCGGGGCCTTGTCCGAGTGCCTCGATTCCACGGAACCACTTGGTCAGCCCGCGACAGCGAACCACGGACCACGGACTTAACCGCGGTTGGGGAGCGATGACGCTATACTGGAAGTCGGTCGAGCTCTGGAACATCCCGGCCAAGGACCTGCTGGCGACCGGCGAGCTGGGGATCATCCCCTGGGTGCCCCTGTCGCAGCTCCCCGCCGACCCGGAGCCGGTCCTCCGGGCATGCCGCCGACGGATCGATGAACAGGCGCCGCCGGAGCGACGGGAACAACTCCCGGCCGTGACCCAATTCTTGGCCCGACTGCGATTCGATGCAAACGACCTCGCGGCGATCTTGGGAGGAGTCGAGACCATGCTGGAGTTGCCCTTCATGGATGCGGTCGTGGAAGAACTGGCGGAGAAGCGAGCCGAGCAGAAGGGCGAGCGGATGGCCGAGCAGAAGGGCGAGCGGATGGCCGAGCAGCGGGTCGCCCATACGAGCCGGCAGGATATCCTCTTATTCCTCCGGGCTCGCTTCGGGCTAGCGATCCCGCCCGACATCGCAACGGGTCTTGAGACGATCGAGGATGAGGCGCGGCTGGACGAGCTCGTCGAGTGGGCCGTGATCTGCCCGGATCTCGAGGCATTCCGCGCCAACCTGGCGGGATGAACGATCGACCAGCCGTTGCTTGGCCCCACTCGGCCGAGGCCCGGAGACTCGAACCGATGCGCGCGACCTTGATCTGCTCCCAGACGCTCCTCGTCGCGTTCGCCTTGTTCACCCCGGTCATTGCCCGGGCGGATCCCCCTTCGACCGGGGACCTGGCTTCCCAGGTTGAGGCGTATATGACCGCCCGCGTTCGGCGCGACCGATTCAGTGGCAGCGTCCTGATCGCCCGCGCGGGGAAGGTACTCTTCTGCCGGGGTTACGGCCTGGCCAACCGCGAGCACGAGGTCCCCTGCACTCCTCAGACCAAGTATCGCCTGGGCTCGATCACCAAGCAGTTCACAGCCATGGCCATCCTGATCCTCCAGGAGCAGGGTAAGCTCTCCATCTCCGACCCGGTCAAGAAGCATGTTCCCCAGGCTCCCCAGTCGTGGGACGGGATCACGATCCACCATCTCCTGACCCACACCTCGGGCATCCCGAACTACACGTCCTTCCCCGACTTCCTCAAGACGCTCCCCGACCGGGTCACCCTCACGGAGCTGATCGGCAAGTTCAAGGACAAGCCGCTGGAGTTCCCGCCGGGTGCGAAGTTCAAGTACAGCAATTCCGGTTACATCGTGCTCGGCCAGATCATCGAGACCGCGGCGGCGATGCCCTATGCGACGTTCCTGAAGCGGGCGATTTTCGACCCATTGCAGATGCGAGACACCGGCTACGACAACGCGATCCCCATCCTCGTGCACCGAGCCGCCGGCTACACGCGCCGCCTGGGCCTGGTCCTCACCAACGCCGACTACATCGACATGTCGATCCCGCACGCCGCCGGCGCGCTGTATTCGACCGTCGAGGACCTGCTCAAGTGGGACCAGGCACTCGACGCCGGGAAACTCGTCTCCCGGAAGTCGCTCGAGGCCATGTTCACGCCATTCCAGGGCCATTATGGCTACGGCTGGCTCATCGAGCGGAAGTTCCACCAGCCGCGCCAGCTCCATGGCGGGGGGATCATGGGCTTCGTCACGATGATCCAGCGCTATCCGGCCGAGAAACTCCTGGTGGTCGTCCTGAGCAACCTCGAGGGTTCACCGGTCGGGCCCATTGGTGACGACCTGGCGGCCATCGCCCTGGGAGAGCCTTATGTCGTGCCGCGCGAGCCCAAGGCCGTCGCGGTCGCCCCCAAGCTTTACGATGCCTACACCGGCCGCTACGAGGCAGACCTGCCGGATGGCCAGGGGAAACGTGAGTACACTATCACCCGGCAGCGGGATCGCTTGCTGCTCGAGCCGAAGAATCAGACCAAGCTCGAGGCGGTCCCCGAAACCGACAGCCGTTTCTACATCAAAGGATGGGACGCCATCGTCGAGTTCGTGAGAGGACCGGGCGGAGCCGCGACCGAGATGATCGTGCTCCAGAACAATGTGAAGGTACGGGCCAAGAGGATCGAGGCGAAGCCCCAGGCCGCCCCAGCCCAGCCGGCCACGCCGAAGGCGGTCGCGGACCCGGCGGCCACCCGGCGATGATGGTCGGGGTGCCCGGGGGAAGATTCCCGAGGGGAGCTACTCGAGCGTCGTGTCGATCAAGGCGAGCGTGCTCTTGCCCGGGACATACTGGACGCTGGTCAGGCCGAGCAAGGCGCGCAGCCGTCCGGCCGGGACGTTCTTGAGCGGGCCTGGGCCGGCCGCCCGGCCCGGCGCCGGTTGCGGGAAGGCCGTCGACCGCGCCGTGTGAAACGTCACGGTCCCTTCCACCTTCTGGAAGACCTGATGGATGTGGCCATTGAGCACGGTGACCGAGCCGAACCGCTTGAGGTAGCTGAGGGCCTGCCGGCCATCCTGGGTACCCCAGCCCCACTCGGGGTAGACCGCCACCAACGGAACATGGGCGAACACCACGACCGGTGTGCTGGCGCCCCGCGCCGCCAGGTCGGCCTCGAGCCAGTCCAACTGCTCCTTGCCGAGAACGCCGAGGCCCCGGTCGGTCCCCTCGCTGGCGACGTTGACCAGGCCGATGAAATGCACGCCCCGGTGGTCGAAACTGGACCAGCCGTCCCCTCGGGTCCCCGCGCCGAACCGTTCCAGGTACTTCGAATCGCCGATCAGGTCGTGCTCGCCGGGCACGTAGGCGACCTGCCCGACCTTGGCCCCCTTGAGGATCTCGCCGACCGTGTCGAACTCCCGAGGCGTCGACAGGTGGGTGAGGTCGCCGGTGTGGAGCAGCAGGTCGGGCCGCTCCGGCAGCGCATTGATCCTGTCGACGGCGGTCTGGAGCGTGGCGGCAACGTCCCGGTTCGGCTCCTTGGCGAAGCCGATGTGACTGTCGCTGATCTGGACGAACGAGAAGCTCGACCCCACCGATCGGTCGAGCTCCTGGCCGAAGACCCGGGACGACAGGATGCCGCCGCTGACCGACCAGACCAGCCCCGTGCCGGTCCAGGCCATGCATTTCAAGAACCCGCGCCGATCCACACCGTCATCCTCGTGATCGCTCTTGCCTTGATTCGTCATCGCCAATCATTCCCTTCGAGACCATCCCGGCGCGGAGGTCGACCCGGCCGCGCCCCCGTGAGAAGTTTCGACCTCTCGCACTGAATACAACCGGATGCCCGTGCCGGATGACTTGGCAGCAGGAAAGGCCCGTTCTGTGACTCAGGCCGCCGCTGGACTAAGGGATTGGCCAGCGAACGACCGGTGGCCCGGTCGGGGCGGCCGCGGCGTCGACGGGCTGGTCGACCGGCTCGAGTGTGACCTGGACCTGATCCGGGGGAGTCGCCAAGGCGGGGCCCTCGGCGATGATCAGGCTGCGACCCTCGCCGTCGAGCTGTACGCGGCCGAGGAAGGTCCACCGTCCTCCGTGGGACGCCCAGGCGCGATATTCCCATCCGCGGGGAGCCGGCGCGAAGGAAGACACCGTCAAGACAGCCAGGTCGACGCCGGACCGACCGCGATAGTTGCCGTGGGCCGCCGGGTTGGTGCCGGGCGTCGGGCCCAGGCGGCGCGGGACGACCTCGCTCCGAGTGACCAGGGCCAGGGCGCGGCCCTGGCGGCGCAGGGCGGTCTGGTGGGCGTGCTCGCGCAGACCGGCGACAGTGAGGCATCCGGCCACGATCAAGCCCGCCCCGGCCAGCGAGGCCAGGCGGCCGCGCAGGGCCTTGAGGCCGGCCCGGATCCGGCTCTTGGTCGTGCCCAGGGGAAGCTGGAGGAAGGCGGCGACTTGCTCGTGGGTCAGGTCTTCCAGGAAGGCCAGGCTCAGCGCCTCGCGCTGGGGAGCTGGCAGGGCCTCCACGGCCGCCCGCACGGCGGCTCGGCGATGCGCGCGCCAGGCCGACTCGGCGGGGTCGGGACCCGGGTCGGGGCGATGATCGCCACCCGAGCCGTTGAATTGCGTTGTGGCTCGGGGCCTGCGACCGCGGCGGCGCAGTTCATTGAGCACGCTGGTGCGGGTGATCTGCAACACCCAGGCGCGGAACGTGCCCCGACTCGGGTCGAAGCTCGCGGCGTGCCGCCAGACGGCGAGGAAGACCTCCTGGCTGATCTCCTCGGCCGAGTCGCGTCCCAGCGCGCGGGCCGCCGTCGCGGCGATCCACGAGGCATAACGCGCGTGGAGCAGACCGAGTGCTTCCGGCCACCCTTCGGCGAGCCGGCGCATCAGTTCCTCATCCGTCGTGTCGCCGGTCATCGGCAGCGTGCCTTCCATCCCCACCGCAATCCTCCGCGACGCTCATCAGTGGCGGCCGGCTCAGGTCCGATCATCAATGCCCGGGAGCAGTCGCGAGCCGGCTCGTCCTTATGAGAGGCTCGGCCGCGGCGGAAGGTTACACCGGCGGCCGATTCCCCGGCGGCCGGCCCGACGTCGGGTCCTTCGCAGTACGCGACGCCGACCGCGCCGCGGCCTACAGGCTCTCGAGGAATTCCAGGAGCTGTGCCCGGGCACGTTGGGGCAGGTTGGTGAAGTTGGTGCGGGCCGGCAGCCCCTGGCCGTCGTGGGCGAGGATCGCGGCCGCGAGCGACCTGGCCCGGCCATCGTGGAGGAAGCTCGTCCGGATCCGGGCGCCCCAGAGCGGAGCCGTCCGCATCTCGTGGCCCGTGGCACCGCTTTGCGCGATCCCATCGTTGAGACTCCCCATGTCGTGCAGCAGGAAGTCCGAGAACGGAAAGAACTCGACCTGATCCAGCGCCGCGACCAGGTTGGAACCGGTCCGCATGGCGGGGATGTGGCAATCGGCGCAACCGATCCCGAGGAACAGGACCTCTCCCAGTTCCGCGTCGCGCGTCAAGGGACGCCGGGGCGGGGGTGCCAGGAACGTGATGAAATCGGCGAACATCATCGGCGTTTCCTTGGTGTCGTTGGGATTGGTCAGGGCCGGATTGGCGACGAGCAGGGCGCAGTCCCCCTGCGGGCAGTTCTCGTTGGGGAAGAACGGGGTCGTGACGCCGATCTCGTTCTGGTAGGCGTTGGCGGCGAAGGTGAGGACCGTGCCGATCTGGCACTTCCAGCCGAACCGGCCGACCCGCGGCTGGCCACTGGCGACGTCGGTCACGACATTGGCCCGGCCGGCCGTCGCCGGGGTGAAGTCCTGCTCGAACTGGGCGAGGTCCTTGAGGAACTGATCGGGCACGGCGTCGACCAGGCCCAGGCCGAACAGGGGATTGACCCGGCGCCCGGCCACGACGTTGGCCGCCGGCGGCACGACCTCACCGACGAAGTTGACGCCATTGAACTGGCCGATCCCTCGGGCGTGGACCAGCGTGCCGTCGAACTGGGTGAGCGGGTTGAAGACGCCGTTGAGCACCTGGCCGTAGCGGGTCTCCAGCCGGTCGTTGCCGCCGCCGATGGCGCCTTGGTCATGACAGTTGGCGCAGGCGGTGTCATTGAAGACCGGCCCCAGGCCACCGGCTACGTCCTCGGCGGCCACGAACGCCGTCTTGCCGGCCTGGAAGCGGGCCAGGAGGTCCGGGGGCAGCCCGTGCAGAGGTTCGCCGAAACCGGGCCGGGCGCGGCCGCCGATCGCCAGCAGGGCGAGGACGGCGACGGCCGAACCCAGAAGGCCCGCGCGCGCCATTCGTCGGGATTTCATGACTGTGATGCTCCCATCGTGGTTGGGGTCTCTGTCGTCTCGTCGGACAGCCGCGCGGCCGTCGGACCGGGACCGGGCCTGTCCCGCTCTCTCAGCAGCAGTCAGGCGCGCAGCCCGGCCGCGCCGAGAGGCAGAACTCGGTGTTCCCGTGGGCAATAATCGATGCGAGGATGCGGCCTTGGGCCCGTGCGCTCGCCGGTGCGGACAGGTCCGCGCGGCAACATCTCACAACGACTCCGATACACCGAGACGGCCGCGACGGATGAATCCGGGGCGAAAACCTGAGAGTCCTCGGCGATCACCACCGCGCCCTCGGGGTGAGCGCGGCCGGCTTGCATCGGGCAATCCCGCGACTTTGGAAAAGAATCTTGTATGAGACCGCCCCGAGCCGGGATGGTAGGGATAGAGTCTCATCGGGTTCTGCCGGGGAGGAGTCATGGCGCACGCGGGATCGTCCGACCTGTTGCGACAGGTCCGCGCGCTCTTCGGGGCGGGGGTGGTCGCGGGGCTATCGGACGCGCCGTTGCTGGAGCGGTTCACGGCCCAGAGCGCCGCGGCGGAGGACGCGATCAGCGGCCGCCCGGTCTCGATGAAGGCCCTGCGGGGGAAGGTCGTCGTGATGGATTTCTGGGCGACGTGGTGCGGTCCCTGCGTCCAGGAGATGGTCGAGATGCAGCGGCTCGACAACCAATATCATGACCAGGGGGTGGAGTTCATCGGCGTGAGCCACGACCCCCCCGAGGAGGACGGCGGGCTGGAGGCGCTCAAGAAGTTCGTGGCCGATTGGCAGATCCCCTGGCCCCAGTATTACCAGGGGCATGACAACCATCGCATCGTCTCGGGCTCGCCGACCGAGGGTTTCTCCGAATTCTGGCGGATCCGTGCCAGTCCCACGGTTTTCCTCATCGATGCGCAAGGCAAACTCGACTCGACCGAGGCCCGCGGCCGGCTCGAAACGATGATCCCGCGGTTGCTGAAGGCGTCCCGCGGCTCCGCCCACGGCCGGTGAGTCACCTCATGTCATCCCCTGACGAATTCCGCCCCGACTCCGCCTCCTTGACCAGCCGATCGATCGCCTGGTCCATCATCTCGAAGCGGACGTTCTCATAGCGGATCACGCCCTGGGTGTCGAGGATGTAGACGGTCGGCCAGCTATTGACGCCCCACTTCAACACGATCGACCCGCTCTTGCCGCCATTCCACCACGACCGCCAGGTCATCCGCTCCCGGGCCATCACCTTTTTCGCGGCCTCGCGGTTATCGTCGCCGTTGACGCCCAGCAGGACGAAAGGCTTGCCCTCCAGCCGCTTCACCAGCTCTCGCTCGTGCGGGACCATGCCCATGCACGGGCCGCACCAGGTCGCCCAGAAGACCAGCGCCACCACCTTGCCGCGATAGTCGCTCAGCTTGAGCTTCCGGCCGTCCATGTCCTCGCCCTCCAGATCGGGCGCGACCTTCCCGACCGACAGGTTGCGGAGTCGGAACAGCTCGCCACGAGCCAGCTCTCCCAGCGGTGTCTCGTTGTAGGGATACGGCATCCGCACGTCGCCATATTCCGCGATGACCCGTTCCAGGAAGACCTCGGCCTCGCGCTCGAGCGCCGCGGTATCGCTCGACTCCAGCATCTTGAGTGCCGCGGGCTTCGCGGCGTAGAGCTCCACCAGGGGCTTCCGCGTGATGGTGTCGCGCATGCGCTGGCCCATCTCGACGAGGCAGCGGTTATGCCGGGCAAGGCTCAGGCAGGCGACGCCGCGCACCAGCCGGTACGGGCTCTTCTCCATCGCCTCGCGGAGGAAGTGGTGCGCCTCGGGAGAGACCACGCTCTGCAAATACCCGTAGTAACAGACCGGCGCGAGCCTCTCGCTGGTGATCCATCGCCTGGTCAGGAGATCGAATGCCTTGCCGACCACGTCGGACTCCCTGCGGAAGTGTCCGCCGGAAGCCTTTGCGGCGCGCAGCTCGGGCCACAAGGCCGGTACGGTCCGCTCCCACCGGAGGATCTCCGTGCCTTGGGGGATCAGGGCGCAGATCTGGAAGAATCGCGCGTGGCAGTCGACACCAACGCCATATCGGTGCAGCGGAAGGCTCGATTGTCCCGTCCCCTCGGGAATGGGGGAGGGCAACAACTCTCCTGTCGGGGCTTTTGGTGCGACACGGCTCACTGGACTCAACCCCGGCGGAAGACTCTGTGAGTAGCCTCGGAGGGCTAAGAGAAGAGGCGGCGCTCTGAGGGAAGTCTAGACTTTCTAGAAAACCGAGTCCGGCCGGTTGCCCGATTTCAACCCGGGGGGTCGCACCATTCTTGGGGGATCAAGTCGCGACAGGACTTGAGGTTGAGAGCTTGGGCGAGCTCGGGGAGGTCGTGCAACTTGGGCATGTGGACGCCCTGGAGGTATTTGTAAATCAAGACTTCGGTCCGACCCAGTAGCGCCGCGAGTTCGCCCGGTTCGAGAGACGCATCGGACAGGAGTTGGTGGAGATGACGGGCGAATTGGCGGTTTCGTTCGGGCACCGACGGTGAGGGCCCTTGGCGCTTTCGTCCCATGACGAGCCTCCGCGATGATCCTCGGAGGATAGCTTCTCTCCGTCGCCAGGAGAAGCGCGACCCCGTTACGAGACGATACCACGCAACGATGTCTACCCAGCCTATACAGGAGAAGAGGAACCCGTACCAGGAACCCGTCATCGCTCGTGACGTGAAGCGCCGGGATCGGCGGTAAGCCGGACGGAGCCGGAACCTCATCGCGATCCCCCATCTTCTCGGCCACGACAATTGCGGGCACAATGGGCCGCCGTGCGTGATTGGCCCAGGCGTTCTCCCTCCGTATCCAGGCGGTCGACGACTTCCGCCGTCATCACCCTCGACGGCCCTTGATTTTCAATGGTACATCTCCTACCACAAGACGCCGGATTTGGACCCCTTGTAGGAGCCGGCTCCGTCCGGCGAGCTTGATCCCAGTGTTCGGCGCTTGAGTTCGCGGCGGAACGATGATCACCGAGAATTTTAGGTCAGCCCCTTGACGGCCCGCCGTCCACCCGTTATCTTTCACCTAACTTCTTAAGTTAGGTCGTGACCCCAAGGCCCGCGAGGGGAGGTTGAATTGAGCGAGCAGGAACCGAGCCCGAGAGAGCTGGACGTGCTCAAGGCGCTGTGGGCCCTGGGCTCCGGGAGCGTGCGCGAGGTCCATCGGCGGATGTGCCCCGACGGCGAGCTGGCGTTCAACACGGTGCAGACCCTGCTGCGGATCATGGAGGAGAAGGGGCTGGTCCGGCACCGGGCGGAGGGGCGGACGTTCGTCTACGAGCCGACGTATAGCCGCGACCGGGTGGCCTCGCGGCTGCTGCACCGGGTCTTCGACGGCGCGCTGGAGCAGGTCGTCCTCAGCCTTTTGCAGGCGAAGGAGACCAGCGAGGAAGAACTGCGGGGGCTGGAGCGATTGATCGCCACGGCCCGGAGGCAGAAGGGATCGAGGGGCCAGGGAAAGAAAGGGGGCGATTGAGATGGACTGGCAGGTGCTCACCCAGAGCCGGTTGGCGGACGCCGCCGCCGGCAGTCTGATCGTCCTGGCCGCGGGGAGCCTCGCGGCCCGGCTCTGCCGGCAGCCGGTCCGGCGTGTCCGGCTCATTGTGCTGTCGATGCTCGGCGCCCTGGCGGTTCCCGCCCTGGGAGCGCTGCCGGTCGCCCCGCGGTGGTCGGCCGGCCTCCCTGCGGTGCCGGCCGCGATCCTCGCTCGCGCCGACCATGCGGCCCCCGCCGACGCAGGAAGCCGACCCCATCCGCCCGGGACGACCATCTCGCGTGTCGCCCTCGGACCCTTCGAGCCGCCCGGAGAAATGCCGACGGGCCACGCCCGGACCGGATCCGCCCTCGCTCCCTCAGGGCCGGTGGCGTCCGCGCCCGCGGCCCGGTGGCTGCTCCCCTCCGCGGGGACGGCCCTGCTCGGGAGTTATGTCGCGGTGGCGGCCGGGTTTGCGGCCTGGTGGCTCGTCGGGCAGCTCCTGCTCTGGCGCGTGACCCGGTCGGCTCGACCGATCCCGGGGGCGATCCGCGACGTCTTCCGCGGACTCGCCGGCCCCGGGAGCGAGCAGGTCGTGCTGCTCGAGAGCGACCGGATCGCCTCGCCGTTCACCTACACCTGGCGCCGTCCCGTGATTTTGCTGCCCGCGCCGCTCTGCGACGGGAGCGAGCCCGGGGCCCTGCGGTACGTCCTGGCGCACGAGTGGTCGCACGTCGAGTCGCGCGACGCCTGGACGTGGAACCTCGCCTGCCTGGCGGGGCTCGTCCTGTTCTATCAACCGCTGTTCTGGTGGCTAAGGCGGCAGCTTCGCCTCTGCCAGGATTACCTGGCCGACGCCCGGGCCGCCGCCGCGGGGTCGGCCGAGGATTACGCCGCGTTCCTCGTCCGTCTGGCGCGGGTCCACAGTTCCGCTCCGGCTGTCGCCGCGCTGGGAATCGGCGACCGTCGCTCGAGCCTCTACCGGAGGGTGATCATGCTGATCGAGGACCACGAACCGCTGGAGCGCCGCTGCCGGGCCGCCTGGAGCCTCTCCGCCGCCACGGCCGCGGCCGTCGTGATCGTCGTCGCCTCGGGGCTCCGCCTCGGTGCCGCGCCAACGGCCGCCGATGACCCCGCGAAGGGGGGCCAGGCCGTGAAGGACTCCGCCAGGCCGCCCGCCGATGCCAAGAAGGCCGGGGAGACGCTGCACTACAAGGGGACAGTCGTGGACAAGGACACCGGCAAGCCGATCGCCGGGGCCACGGTGGTCGTCCGCCGCATGATCCTCCGCGATCAGGACCGCCGGGTGCTCCAGGAGACCCGCCACACCACGGGAGCCGACGGTACGTACGCCTTCGAGATCCCACCGGATCAGGTTGCCACGCCCGCCCTCTACATCGAGCTGGACGTGGAGCACCCCGATTACGCCCCCCGGGACGGGTGGGGCTACGCCCTGAGCATGATCCGTAAGAATGAGAAGCTCAACGAGCGGCCCTTCTTCGAGAGGTTCGAGCTGCGCCCGGCCCAGCCCATCACCGGGCGGGTCGAGACGCCCGAGGGCCGGCCCGCGGCCGGGGTGCTGGTGCTGGCGTACTCGTGCACCGACAAGGCCGGGGGCCCGACCGAGCACTGCTTCACCCAGGCCAGGACCGACGCCCAGGGTCGGTTCCGGCTGCCGATCACCACGCCCGGCGAGGGGGCGTTCTGGGTCAAGCCCAAGGATTATGCCCCCGAGCTGTTCGTGGTCCCCAAGGGGAAGCGCGGCGACATGGGGACCATCACCTTGAAGAAGGGCGTCTCCGTGGCAGGCCGGCTCCTGGATGTTCAGGGCAAGCCGCTCGCCGGCGTGTTCGTCGGGATCGAGCGGCAGCGCGGGGTCCCACAGGATCGGAAGGCGCTCGACCTGATTATCGACGGCGGCGGGTGCCAGCGGGCCGCGGAGACCGACACCGACGGGCGATTCACCTTCGCTCCGTTGCCTCCGGGGGAATACCAGGTCAAGCCCCGCGAGACCAACTTCGAGGGCGACCGGAAGATCCCATGGACCCGGCGGCCATTGCCCGAGGTCTTCGCCCCCACGAAGCTGACGATCAAGGAGGGCGAGACCCCCGCCCCGCTGGAGATCCACGCCATGCCCACGGTGGTGATCGAGGGGCACTGGGTCGATAGCAAGGGTCAGCCCGGGTGGGGCTTTAGCCCCCTGGTCGGTGGCAAGCTGGACGGCTCGTCCTGGATCGCCGAGGCCCACGTCGATCCCCAAGGCCGATTCTCGGTGAAGGTCCCGCACGGACTGGAAGACGTCACCATGACCATCATGACCAATGAGCACATGACGACGCGGTACCGGATGGGCAAGGGCGGTCCGCTCGTCGAGGGCAACTGGCCCAGGCTCGGCACGCTCGACCACGACGTCAAGGATATCGAGATCGTCCGCTACGCCGCGCCGATCCTCGTCATCAACGCCACCACGAAAGACGGCCAGCGGATCAAGGATTTCCACGCGGACGTCCAGTACACCCACCCCGGCCCGAATAGCCGCAAGGACGTCGGCCTTGTGGGCGGCGGGAATAAAAAGGACGCCATCCAGGACGAGCAGTATGACGGCCGCTACCGGACACACAATATGCTGCCCGACAAGGAGGTGACCGTCTCGGTCTCGGCCGATGGCTTCGAGGAGGCGAGCCGGAAGCTTTCCCTCCCCGAGGGGAAGGTCGAGGAGGTGACCTTCGTGCTGGAGCCGAAGGCAGTCAAGGGAGCGAGCCGATGAGACGCGTCGTCGCGGCAGCGGTCGGGCTCCTGGCGATGCTGGGGGCCCGGCCGTCGTGGGGCGGAGGGCTCGAGCCGGTGCGGCTGCCGGACGGGTCGGCGCTGCCGGCCGTCGAGTTCGATCGGCACGTCGCCAGCCTGTTCGGGCGACTCGGCTGCAACGCTGGGAGCTGCCACGGGGCCTTCCAAGGGCGGGGCGGGCTCAACCTGAGCCTCTTCGGCGCCGACCCTGCCCGAGACTTCCAGGCGATCACGCGCAGGGCCAGCGGGCGCCGCGTGAACGTCCTCGATCCGGACCGCAGCCTGGTCCTGCTCAAGGCCACCGGGCAGGTGCCGCACGAGGGGGGGCAGCGGTTCGCCCCCGGGTCGTGGGAGTACCGCGTGATCCGCGCCTGGATCGCCGGCGGCGCCCCGCGCGACCCGGCCCGGCCCGCGCCCCGGGCGATCGCGATCCGGCCTGCCGAATCGCGGCTCGAACGTCCGGGCGCAACCGGCCGCCTCGCCGTGGTCGCGCGGTTCGCCGACGACACGGAAGCCGACGTCACCGCGTTCTGCGACCTCCGTGTTCGAGACACCGAGGTCGCCGACGTCACGAACACGGGGGTCATCCGGGGCCTCCGGCCCGGCGACACCGCGGTGGTCGCCGCCTACAACGGCCTGGACGCGGCGGCCCGCGTCCTCATCCCGACCGGCCGGACCGTGCGGGTGCCGGATGTCCCCGCCTCCGATCTCATCGATCGCGAGGTGTATGCCAAGCTCCGGGCCCTCGGCATCGAGCCTTCGGGCCCGGCCGAGGACGCCGAGTTCCTCCGCCGGATCACGCTCGACGTGATCGGCACTTTGCCGACGCCCGGAGAGGTCCGCGCCTTCCTCGCCGACGGGTCTTGCGACAAGCGCTCCCGGACGATCGATCGCCTGCTCGCACACCCGATGCATGCCGCGCTCTGGGCCACCCGCTACCTTGACATCACCGGTTGCAACGCGGACGCCATGGAGGGCCCCCCGGAGCTCCACTCCGGCCGGGCCCGGCTCTGGCACGACTGGTTCCGGGCGCGGTTCGCCGCGAACATGCCCTACGACCGGATCGCCCGCGGCGTGCTCTGCGCGACCAGCCGCGACGGTCGAGACGCCCGCGCCTGGGTCCGTCGTGAGGCCGAGCACAATCGAAGGCTCCGGGACGGGGGAGAGACCGACTACGCCGACCGGCCGTGGCTCGACTTCTTCTGGCGACGGCTGGTCAACGGGGAAGCGTCCCCGGTCGAGCCGCTGGCCGAGCGGGTCGCCACGACGTTCCTGGGCATCCGCATCGAATGCGCCCAATGCCACAAGCACCCCTTCGACCGCTGGACCCAGGCCGACTATCGGTCGTTCGCGAACATCGTCGCGGACGTCCAGTTCGGTCTCACCCCCGACAGCCTCGCCGCGGTCGGCGCCCTCCTCGACGAGCGGCGCAAGGCCGATCCCAAGGGCGTCCTGCCCCCGATTCCTCGCCTCCGCGAGGTTTATCTCTCGCCCCGGTCCTCCCGCCGCCTCGCCGACCCCGACACCGGCCGCCCGCTCGCCCCGCGCGCCCTGGGAGGGCCCGAGCTGCCCGACGGCGGCGACCTGCGTGAGCGCCTCTTCGACTGGCTGGCGGCGCCCGACAACCCTTACTTCGCCCGTAGCTTCGTCAACCGCGTCTGGGCGGTCTACTTCGGCGCGGGCCTGGTGGATCCGGTCGATGGTTTCTCGGTCACCAACCCGCCCTCGAATCCGCGGCTGCTGGATGCCCTCGCGGCCGACTTCGTCGCCCACGGCTACGACATCCGCCGGCTCGAGCGGCTGATCCTGAACTCCCGGGCTTACCAGCGCTCCTCGCAACCGGTGGCGGGGAACCTGGACGACCGGGGGAACTTCGCCCGGTCGCTGCCGAGGCCCTTGATGGCCGAGGTCCTCGTCGACGCGATCAACGCCGCGCTGGACGTCCCGGGCGATTTCGGCCCCGATGCCCCGAAAGGGAGCCGGGCCATCGAGATCGCCACGAACCGCGTGGTGTCGCCCGACCTGGCGCGGGCCTTCCGGGCCTTCGGCCGTCCCGAACGGGCCGCGATCTGCGACTGCGAGCGGCCGAAGGCGCCGGCACTCCCCCAGACGCTCTTCCTCATGACCGACGAGGCTCTGCTCGCCCGGCTCAAGTCCGGCCGGGTCGGGGCGCTGGCCGGTTCGGACCGTTGCGACCCGGAGGCGGTCGAGGAACTGTTCCTCGCCGCCCTGTCTCGCCCCCCGTCCGAGGACGAGGCCCGGTCGGCCCTCGACCATCTCCGGACGAGCCCCGATCGCACCTCGGGCCTGGCGGACGTGCTCTGGGCGTTGATCAACACACGCGAATTCGTGCTGAACCACTGAACCTGGCCGACGACCTTGGGAGGGCACCGTGATGTCTCGAACACGGACCGACTGCGAGGGGTTCCACCGCCGCGACGTCCTGCGGGTCGGCGTGGCCGGGCTGCTGGGAATGAGCCTGCCCGACGTGCTGCGGGCCGAGGCCCTGAACGCGCCGGAACCCCGGGTGAAGAAACCGGCGACCGGGGTGATCCAGATCTGGCTCTCCGGGGGTCCGGCGACGATCGACATGTGGGACCTCAAGCCCGACGCCCCGGAGGGGATCCGCGGCGAGTTCCGCCCGATCGCCACGACGGCGCCGGGGGTCTCGATCTGCGAGCACATGCCGGGGCTGGCGAAGGTCATGGACCGCTGCACGCTGGTCCGTTCGCTGGGCCACTCCATCAGCGCCCACGGTCCGGGCACCATCTACATGGCCACGGGGCACCTGCCAGGGCCGGCGCTCGAGTACCCCGCGGTGGGGTCCCTGGCGGCGCGGCTGCTGCCGCCGCGGAAGGGCATCCCGCCCTACGTCACGTTCGCCGCGCTGAGGGCCGGTGCCTCGGGCATCGGACCCGGCTACCTCGGCCCGGCGTACGGCCCGTTCGAGGTCGAGGGCGACCCGCTCAAGGGGACGCTCCAGTCCCGCGGGGTGTCGCTCCCCTCGGCATTCACGCCGCGCGACTTGCAGTCTCGCGAGGCCTTGAGAGACCGGTTCGACCGCGGCCTGCGGGCGCTCGACTCCGCCGAGGTGATGGCGGGCCTGGACCGCTTCCATCACCAGGCCGCGGAGATCCTCCGGTCCGACCGGGTCCGCGCCGCGCTCGACCTGGCGCGCGAGCCGGTCGCTGTGCGCGACGACTACGGGCGGACGCCCGTGGGCCAGGGGGTCCTGGCGGCGCGTCGGCTGATCGAGGCCGGCGCCCGGTTCGTGACGCTGGGCTTCGGCGGATGGGACACCCACAGCGGCAACTTCGGCCTCCTGCGGAACCGCCTCCTGCCCCCGCTGGACAGAGCGATCTCGACCCTGATCCGCGACCTGGCGTCGCGCGGGCTGCTGGACGAGACGATCGTCGTCTGCGCCGGGGAGTTCGGCCGGACCCCGCAGGTCAACCGCACGGCCGGGCGCGACCACTGGTCGCGTACGATGGCCGTGCTCCTGGCCGGCGGCGGGTTCCCCGGTGGAGTCGCCTACGGGTCCACCGACGACCACGGGGCGGCGCCGACGCGCGATGCTTGCTCCCCCGACGACCTCGCCGCCACCCTGTTCCAGCGGCTGGGCTTCGGCCCCCGGCACGAGGTCCGCTCGGCCGCCGGGCGGCCGATCCCGATCTTCCGCGAGGGGCGATGTCTGGAGGCCCTGGTGGGTTGAGCGACTCCCCGGAACGAAAAACTCAGCTAGAGTCTGTTCCAAAAGCCTCAAGCGGCCTGTTTCGGCCGATGTCCCACGAACCGGAAGCGCTGGCTGTCGGGGACCGCGACGGGGTAAAGGCGGCGGAGGTAATGATGAATGGCCGCGATCTTCACCACCGCTGCACTCGAGCTCGGCGTGTGCTCGTAGTCCCGGCTCAACCGCCGATACCGACCGAGCCAAGCGAAGGTCCGTTCCACGACCCAGCGGCTCTTGAGCGGCACGAACCGCCGCTCCCCGGCCTCACGGCTGAGCACCACAATCTCGTAGCCCCGGTGATGGATCCTCAGCCAGCGGTCCAGGTCGGGGCTGTGGTATTTGTTGTCCGCCTGCACCGCCTCGAGCCGCGCGACCTTCTTGCTGGGCATCTGATCGAAGAGCCGCTGGGCGGCCCTGGCATCATCGACATGGGCGGCGGTCACGACTACCGCCAGCAGCAAGCCCAAGGTGTCCACGACGATATGGCGCTTGCGACCCCGGACTTTCTTGCCGCCGTCGGTGCCGACCTCCTGCCCGGAGTAAGCGGTCTTGACCGACTGGCTGTCGAGGCAAGCCACCCGCGGCCAGAGCTCTCGGCCGGCCGCCTTGCGGAGGCGGACCCGCAGGAGGTCGATGACGCGGTCCCAGGTGCCATCGCGCTTCCAGCGGTCGAAGTAGTTGTAGACGGTCCGCCACGGGGGGAAGTCGTGGGGCAGCGCCCGCCAGGTGCAGCCCTCGTGGGTGAGGTAGAAGATGGCGTTGAGGACCTCGCGCAGGTCGGTCTTGCGGGGTCGGCCGCCGGGTCGGGGTGCCGGGAGCTCGGGCTCCAACACGGCCCATTGGGTATCGGTGATGTCCGTCGGGTAGGGTTGGCGTTTCATATTCCATTATACGCGGATCACCCCTTTTGGAACAGACTCT